>JARUHP010000019.1 GCA_030005635.1 Deltaproteobacteria bacterium IMCC39146 | reverse complement strand
GATTCCTCATAAAAGGTAAATCCAAGCAACTAATTGTCACTGCAATTGCCCGAGAACTCTGTGCTTTTATGTGGGCAATCGCCAACGAAGTCCAAAAACCAGGTAAAGCCTAACTGAAGTAAAAAAAACTTCAAGGATCGTTGGAGAACGCCTATAAGAAAAAGCTATTCATCCAGAACAGTGCCAGGGAGCGCAACCGCGGTCAGGAGAACCCTCGACATCCCTGTTGGATAAGACCTCGAGTCGAACTCACGCTTTACAGAGAGAGCAGCTCCGCGACGAAGCCAAGTCAGGCGGTAACCAACCCGCGAATATCAGAGTGATCAACCGTCGCAAAGAGGTTCCGCTTCCTGACAGTGTTCTGGAATTAACCCGTTTAAAAAACCGCTGAAAACCAGTTGGGCACGGAGCATTTCGTCTGTTGACAACTGTCAGCCATATCAGGGATGAAGGAGATAAGGGGGATAGTTCAAAACACTCACTTAATATTTTTGGGTTTCATCCCCTGCATCCCCTTCATCCATGTGAATAGGTTTTTTGACCATCAACAACCTTAACTTGACTGAACTGTTTAACCTTGAACATAAATATTCTATTACATCTCAGGTCAATCACAAGTAGCGAAGGCTTCTGCTGATGCACGGGGATCTGGACTGGCAATAATTGCTGAGATCAGGGCGATCCCCTTGGCGCCGGCCTGTTTAACCTCGGTTGCTCGTTCAGGGGTGATGCCCCCGAGTGCGAAGACCGGTATAGAGCTGTCGCTGCAAGCTTCGGCTAATTTCTCCAAGCCTTGAGGCTCGCCATACTTTGCTTTGGATGGCGTTGCGTAAACAGGGCCGAAAGTGACGAAGTCAGCGCCTTGTTTGGCCGCGCGCTCAATCTCTGCTTTGCTGTGTGTTGAAACACCGATCAACATTTTTTCTCCCACCTTCGCCCGGATAATCTCGGTTGCTTCGGAGTGACCCCCGAGGTGGACTCCGTCGGCTTTTACAGCGAGTGCAGTATCAATATTGTCGTTGATGAAGAGGAGGGCGCCATAATGCATAGTAAGAGCTCTTAGCTCTGTGGCTAAGGGCAGGAGCTCGGCTGCAGACAGATCTTTTTCGCGCAGCTGAAGCGCTTTGACACCACCTTGCAATCCCGCTTCAACAGCGGTGTAGAGGGTGTGGCCATTGGCTACTTGATTGCGATCAGTGATCAGGTAGAGGGGGAAGTCGATCATGTTGGGCATGGCGTCACCGAGGCGCGAAGCGCGTGGCGCGGAAAAGATCAAAGCCTAAAGATGAAATGCTAGGGTTTGCCAAGTTGCCCCATCCGTCCAAATGATGTCCTGCTTTTTTGCTTCCTCTTGCCACGCGCTACCCGCGACGTGCTACTTTTTTCTCAGCCGCATCACGGTTGAGAAAAGCCCCGTCCCAATCCTTCCAGACCGGATCGTAGCCTCGTGCGCGCAGAAGATCAGCGATTTCGGCTGGCGTGCGGTCATCATCGATAGCGAACTGTTCGGTGGCGGAGTCTTCTTCGCCGTAGCCGCCCGGAGCGGTGCAGGAGCCGGCGCTCATCTGGGTTATTCCCAGGGGTAGCAAGTTGTCGCGCAGTTCTGCACTTTCTCTCGTTGAGAGGACCAGACCGGCGTCGTTCAGAAGCAGGCGCATGGCGCACATTAGCTGCACAAACTGGCGATCCGAGACAGGGCTCGGTGGTTGAAAGCCACCTTCCGCCGGACGCAGGCGAGGGAAGGAAACGCTCAACAGGGTGCGCCAGTAATTGTGCATCATGTAGCGGCCGTGTAAACCGGCAAAAAAGGCTTCGCTGCGGAAATTACCAAGGCCAAGCAGGAAGCCTATGCCAATGCGGCGCAAGCCGGCGGCACCCGCTCGCTCGGGAGTTTCCAGCCGGAAGTTGTAGTCGCGCTTGCGGCCGCTGGGGTGTAACTGCTTGTAAAGATCTGGATCGTAGGTTTCCTGGTAGATCGTCAGCCCATCAACGCCGGCAGCCACCATCTCTTTGTAGCCCTCAGTTTCCATCGGATAAACTTCGATACTGATGGAGGAGAAGAGCGGCCGAATCCGTTTAGCGGCTGCAGCAATAAAATCGTTGCCGACCTTGCCCGGTGCTTCGCCTGTTAATAACAAAACATGCCGGAAGCCCTGATCGTGTAGGATGCGGGCATCCCGTTCGACCTCATCAAGATTAAGGGTGCGGCGCGGAATCGGATTGTTGACCGAGAAACCACAATAGACGCAGCTGTTATGGCATTCGTTGGACAGATAAATCGGAGCGTAGAGCAGAATTGTTCGACCAAAACGGCGCAAGGTAATCGCATGAGCCTTCTGGGCCATCTCTTCAAGGAAGTCTTCTGCGGCCGGTGAGAGCAAGGCCATGAAATCCCGGTTGTCGAGTTGCTCGGCAGCCAGAGCGCGTTGCACGTCCGCAGCAGTCATGGCCTCAATCTCGGCAATAACCTGCTCCGGGTCGTATTTTTGGATGACCTCTTTAAAACTCATTAGGGTTCAAATCCGTTCGGTTAACGATAAGTTGAAAGAATTAAAGCGTAACGCGAAGACGCAAAGTTAAGGGAAAGTTAGTAGAAAAATATTGGATAATCGCTTTCTTCTTTGCGTCTTGCTAATTATCTTTGCGCCTTTGCGTTAATTTTTTATCTGTTTGGTTAGCTTCTCAAAAATCCTGTCAGTGGGCTGCTTGCTTCGGCTTTGTCCTGCTGCTTGCCAAGCCCGGCAAGGTAAGCCTCGCGGCCGGCTTCGACACCTTTTTTGAAGGCGGCGCCCATGGCTCCTGGATCGCGGGCAACGGCCAGTGCGGTGTTAACCAGAACTGCATCGGCTCCCATCTCCATTGCTTCGGCGGCGTGGGAAGGCGCGCCAAGTCCGGCATCAACCACCACCGGTACCGTCGCTTGTTCAATGATGATGGCGATATTGTCGCGGGTACGGAGGCCCTTGTTAGTGCCTATTGGAGCGCCCAGGGGCATCACAGTCGCGGTGCCAACCTCCTGCAGATGCTTGGCGAGTACCGGGTCGGCGTTGATGTAGGGCAGGACGATAAAACCCTCTTTGACCAGGACTTCTGCGGCTTTTAACGTTTCAATCGGGTCGGGCAGCAGGTAGTAAGGATCAGGTGTCACCTCTAGCTTGATCCATGGTTCACAACCTGCTGCGCGGGCGATGCGGGCCAGGCGGATCGCTTCTTCGGCGTCACGGGCGCCGCTGGTGTTTGGCAGCAACAGGTAACGCTTGGGGTCAATGTGGCTGAGCAGGCTATCCTGCGGGTTTTCGACGTCGACCCGCCGTAGCGCAACGGTGACAATCTCGCTGCCTGAACCTTCCATTGCAGCCACCATCGCCTCGTTGGATGCAAATTTTCCGGTTCCGACCATCAGGCGTGAGTTGAAGGAACGCCCGGCAATAATCAATTCGTCCATATTAACCTCGAGAAGAAGGGAACGCGGGATGCAGAACGTAGGACGCGAAAAGTCTTTGGTTTTCCTCGAACCTCGTGCCCCGAACCTTGTTCCAGTTTTTAACCACCGCCGACGAAGTGAATGACTTCCAGGGTGTCGCTATTTTTTAAAGGCGTCTCTGCCAGTCGCTGGCGCGGGATGATGTTGTTGTTATGTTCGACAACCACCTGCATACAATCAAGCTGCATTTGGTTAAGCAGCTCTTGAATACAGATGCCGTCCTGAATCTCACGGGCTTTGCCGTTGAAGATGATCTCCATCTAGAGCTTTCCTTCTTTGTCCGGAGATTCGCCCAACAGCAGGCGTAGCACCGCGTTAGCTTGATGATGAGCAGCCACTCCGACGCGGGGTGCCATAAGTCCGGTACCCGGTGCGGCTGCAGTGGTGGCATCGCCACAAAGGTAAAGATTCCTGGCAACTTGTTGGGTCATAACGGTATTCGCCGGGCCATAGCCTGCCATACCGGAGCCGGTCACCATCGGTCTGTCCGGGAACCTTGCTGCAAAGTTCTCGATCAGCATAACTTTCTGCTCTGCGATGTCAAAGGCTTCTACCAGGATCTGGGCATGACCAAAGACTTCTGCGATGTTCTCCGGGGTCAAGCGCAAGTGACAAGAGGTTACACGTACGTGCGGGTTGATACGTGCCAGCGTGTCGCGAAGGGCATAGACTTTTGGAAGTCCGATCTGGTCAATAAAGAATTGCTGCCGATTCAGGTTGGAAGGCTCGACGAGATCGAAGTCGGCAATAATCAGGTGGCCTATGCCGGTCCTGGCCAGTGCAATCGCTATGGCAGAGCCAAGGCCGCCGACACCGGCAATGCCGATGGTTGCTCCTTTGACCGTTGCATGGACGCCCGGGGTGTGGCGGGCTGTCATCAGAGCATCAAATTCTTCAATTCCGGGCGTCTCACCACGCTTTATCAGAACCACCTGGTCGCCGTTGCTCAGCACATTCTCTGCCGAGGCAGGAAAGCCGTTGACAATTAACAGGTCGGCGTCTGCCTTGATGCGGTCTCTGACCGAACCGAGCGACGCTTTTTCTCCAAAAGAGTGATATTGTTCGTTGACTTTGATCTGCATGGTAGATCTCAAAAGCAGGGGCTAAAAACACCAAGAGCCGCACATGGCGGCCCTTTTCGAGGAGGCCCCGAAAATTGCGCCGCTTTCCTACGCCGGTATAATCCGGATCAGGTTCGAGGGGTCGTCCATAACGCAGACTCTCAGTAGCAGCTACTCCCCCAGGGCGTAAAACAATCTTTCGTTGTTGAAGCTGAAGATTATCAGTCTACTTAACACTCAGTCAACTGCAAACCCGCCTTTTCGGTTGTCATGATGCTATGGTTCAACTAGGATGTGTCCATCTGGGATTTCTAGCAGCCTGTCGGACTATCTGGGCTGAAGCGAAAATTTGACTGTTTGAGAACAGATTTTGGCTCTT
This sequence comes from Deltaproteobacteria bacterium IMCC39146, assembly GCA_030005635.1. Lineage (GTDB taxonomy): Bacteria > Desulfobacterota > Desulfuromonadia > Desulfuromonadales > BM103 > M0040. The sequence goes on along the minus strand of JARUHP010000019.1, from coordinate 76,859 downwards.
TTGAGAGTAATAGCCGTAGCTATTGGTCGAAAAGGAGCTGAGATATGGACCAAACAGGCGGATTTGCAGCCTGTTCATGGTTAGTCCGACAGGTTGCTAGGACGTTTTTATCAGTTGATCGGTGTCGAAGTTAGATGTTGATGTCGGTTGTAAACCAAGCTTGATTTGAAAGGATGTGGCGGATGAATATATCGAACCGCTTTCGTGATATAGCAAAAGACGTTAACGATTTTTGGGTGAAGCTCAAAGGTTGCGATGTGAACGCTGAACAACCTTCACGGGTTGTCAAGAAGGCCAACAAAGGTTTGCAAGAATGGGTCGAGCAGGTCGGAGAAGTCCCCCGAATGAAACTTGAGTTTCAACTGACGCCGGTTCTTATGAAAGCCCACGACACTCTGGATGGTGCTCGGTTAATCTTCGAAGAGCGGGGCTTTGACGAGTATGCAAATACAACCTGGGAACTGCAGCAGAAAATCTATCGTCTACTGAATGATCTTTAGCTCCCTGCTTTTCTCACTCTTCCCTAAATTTGAGTTGAACCCCTTTTAGAAAATTGCGCAGAATCTGATCCTTGCATTCACGGTAGTGCTTGTGGTCAGGTCTGCGGAAGAACGCGCTCAGTTCGTGATTGCCAATATGGAAACCGGCCAGGGCGAGGATTTCAATGATCTCTTCGGCTTTCAGGTTCAGGGCAATTTTCAGCTTTGTCAAAATAATATTGTTATTCAGTCTCGTCTCCGGTTTAGGCTGGGCCCCTTCTCTTTTTCCTCGTCTTTTGTTTATAAAACCATTCAGGAAGATGGCCATCCTGGTGTCGCTGCAGTCCTTGAATGCAGGGTCGTCATCTTTTTTCAGCCAGTCACTGATCTCTTCGCGGGTGACTTCGTGGTCTGCCCGATGGAAAATCGCAATCATCTGCGAGTCACTCAGGTCGAAGGTGTAGCGGATTCGTCGTAAAATATCGTTGTTGGTCATCTGGGAGACCTTAATCCTTATTTCTGAAAGAGTTTGTGTGCTGCTGAGATAAGTTTAACAGGAATACCGGCAATAAACGAGAAGAGGCAAGCTTTTCGTGCAAGCGAGGCCGAGTCATGTTTCTCTTTAGGGTCTATAACCCAAACAAAAGGAAGACGTCTTTACACCAAAACAGTAAGAGCTGAAATCAAAAGACCAACGCAAAGACGTTAAGAAAAGCCAGGAAAGGCGCAAAGGGTGACTCCTTTCACTTTTTTTTAGTGGTTTTCTTTACTTGCTGTCAAAAGCTGCTGCGTCGACGCTTGCCTGAGGCCTTGCCAATGAGCCAACCGAAAAATAAAACCCCGGCACCGGCCAGAAACCACTTGATGACAGCGGTTCTGGTCAGCGAACCCAGCTCTTCATCAAGCGCGATGTTCTTGGCCGAAAGTTCCTGGTTGGTTTTGCGTAGCTGGTCACGTTCTGCGGTGATTGCTATGACTTCTTTAGCGTTATTCTGTAGGGCTTGGTAATCCTGACGGACCTGTTTTAACTCTGCCTGACTCACTCTCCACTTGTCTTGCAATGCCGTGTTGTTTTCTCGCGAGTCAATTAATTGAAGGGCCAGCTCTTGTTGTGATTTGCTACTTTGCGAGGTTGTCGAAGCGGCCTGCTGCCGGATCTCTTTGATTTTGCCGGCGAGCTGATCCCGCTCCTTCTGCAGTTTATTGATGATGGTCGACTTGGGCGTTGATGTTGTCAGGTATTTCTGCAGAATATAGCCAGTCTCACCCTTTTTGCTCCTGACCTTGAAATATTCGCCTGCCTCTTCAAGGACTTCAACAGCCATATCAGTGTTCAGGTAGATGATAGGCGAAGAGTTTTTTTGCGGTTTTTCACGTAGAGACACGACGAGCTGGTCAGAGACGTAGCGTGTTTCTGCCCAACTTGTTGAAATAGCGCAGAGCAAAATTGCCAGGATTGAACTTGCAAGTAGCCAGGAGGTTTTCATTGTAATTTCTCCGTGGTTTTTCTTTGTCTGTATATTCAGTGAGTTACGTAATATATAGGCCTAGATGAAGTCTGTCCACCCTTTTCAAGGATCGCCTGACGCACGGAAGCCCAGATCTCTTCCTGATCGTGTTCTACCCATCCCGGCTTGGGGAGTGTTGCGTGACGTCGATAGTACAACGACCATGGACACGTAAATCGTGGCCGATGAGGAGGGCGGTTGAGCCGGTTGTGGCTTGATGAGAATAAGGTCTGGCATGACGTCTCCTTGAAGCCTTGTTGTGTTCATTCAGTATAAGGACGCTTCAGGTTCAGTCAAGGTGGCATGATTGTTGCTTTTTTCAGGCAGGTTACCCACTCGGTTCAGTTGCGTTATGATCAGAAATTATCGTTTCCCGCCCGGCAGCATCGCCCGGCCTCTTTTGAAGGAATAGAAATCATGCACAGAAAATTGATGAATCTTTTTTACGAAGTCCGTGATCCCAACCTGAGCTGGGATGATATCGGTGGTTATGCCGATGTCAAAGAGACCCTCAAAGAGATGGTCTGCCTGCCGCTGAAAAAGCCGGAAATGATTCGCAAACACAATCTTGGTATCCCTGCCGGAGTCATGCTCTGGGGGCCTTTGGGGACTGGCATCACCATGTTGGCAGAAGCCTGCGCCATGGATGCCGGTGTCAGCTTTGTCTATGTCTCCGGTCAGGAGATGCTCGGCAAGCACGAGGAGCTCAAGGAAGCTTTTGATATCGCTATTCACGAAGCGCCCTGCGTCCTCTTTATCTCTGATTGTGAATGGCTGGCTCCCCGGGCCGGTTGCGATTACGAGTGGAGCCCTGGCAACCTGCGCGCTATCCCACCGACTTTTGCTGACAAAGAACTGACCAAGCTCTTTGTTGAACAGATTGATCGTATCAACCAGGTCGAAGGTGTGATGCTGCTCGGCTCCTGCTACCGCATTGATACTGTCGACCAAGCCGTGATCAAGGAAAAGAAACGTTTTAACCGTAAGGTCTTCGTCCATCCGCCGACGGCCGTGGATCGTCGCGGCATGCTCGATATCTACATGGATCAGATGCCTAACCTGGAGGGCGGAATTGACCGCGATGAACTGGCACGCTTAAGTGAAGGCTATGTTGGTTGGGATATCGAGAGCCTTTGCAAGCGGGCAACAGTGAACGCGATCAAGAACGATTCCGAGATTGTCACCGCTGAACACTTTATGCAGGCGCTCAAAGAAGTTCGGCAGTTTTTGACTCCGGATATGGTTGAGAAGTATCACGTTATCCGCGATACGGATTGCCCGCACCATTATGAGTTTTAGTCAAAAGCTAAATGGGACGCTGATCAAATCTGATTAACGCTGATTTTATTCCTAAATCATGCCTTTTCTGCGTTAATCAGCGTCCAATTAGGTTTAATGCCCTTGTCCTTTAGCCACAGTTTGTTGAGATATGACTGAAACGCCTGAAATCTTTGATCGTATTTACACTCGACACGGCCACCGCTGTCCTATGAGTACGCTCGGGGGGCGTTTGGGCCTTGCCGCAATCAAATGGTTGGGTGACAACACTGGCGAACTGCAGGCGATCTACAGCAACCGAACCTGTGCAACGGATGGAATCGCGGAGACGACCGGGTGCACTGAAGACAAGGGTTCCCTGATCGTTAAAAATGACGGTCGTCATGCCTTGACCCTGTCCACTGCGCAGGCTTCTGTCGAAGTTGAATTGACTACAGAAGCGCTGGAGATGGCGGGTCGTTATCGGTCGCTTTGCAATCGTCTCGAGAATGGTTCGGACGGGCTGGAAGCGGATGAACAGGTCAAACGGCGCGCCGAGATGGACGCCATGCTCGATGAACTGTTGCCGCAGTTCTGGCAGGCTGAAGATCAGAAGCTGGTGCAAAAAAAATCGAAAGATTAAAGCAAACACGCAAAGGGAAAGCAGTCAAAGTCGCAAAGGAAAGCCTTATAAGGGTTTGCTTTCTTGGTTCATTTTCTTTTGTCTTTGCGTCTTTGCGTTAAATATCTTTAGCTTAAGCCTCTATGAGGTTTTGAAAGATGTCATATGCCTGACTCAATCTGGATGCAAATGCTGACCGTGATCTGGGACGAAATCGCCAATATGTGGTGGTTTTTTCTCCTGTCGATCGTGCTGGTCGGGGTCATCAAAGGCTATAAGCTGGATCTGCGGATCCGGGATTTCATCAATAAGGCGGGGCCATGGGGTATTGTGGTCGCGGTGGGCGTCGGTATGGTTTCACCGCTCTGCTCTTGCGGGATACTGCCTGTCGTTATCACCCTGGCAATGATCCAGACGCCTCTCGCGCCGTTGATGGCGTTACTGGTGACCTCTCCGGTGATGGGTCCGGATGCTTTGATACTGACCTGGAGTGCTCTCGGAACGGAGTGGGCGATTCTCAAGGTTGTGGGTGCCGGAGCTCTTGGTTTGAGTGCTGGGCTGGTTACCCAGTTACTGGTCAACCAGGGCTACCTGGCTGGCAACCTGATCCGGCTTAAACCGAAATACAGGAAAGACGGCACCCTGGCAACGGCTAAGGAGATTGGCGCTGAGGCAGGGATTCACGTTAAATCGATGACCATCGTGCCGCGTGCCAGTAAGCTGCGTTTCATCTTTGATCGGACCCTTGATGCGGGTCTCTTCGTTGGTAAATTTCTGCTGCTGGCGATCGTGCTGGAAGCGATCATCGTAACCCTGGTTCCGGTGTCTTGGATTACGGGTCTGGTCGGTCAGAAAAGTTTTGTCTCTCTTCTTCTTGCGGCGGTTCTCGGTTTGCCGCTGCCGACCAACCAGATTCCGATTATTCCGATCATGGCCGGTCTGTTACAGCGAGGCATCGATCCAGGCGCGGCACTGACCTTGTTCATGGCTGGACCGGTTTCCAGCTTGCCGGCTATTATCGCTCTGGCAGGTATGTTCAAGAAACGTGTTTTGGTGGTTTTCTTGAGTGTTAGCTTGAGTGTTTCCATTCTGCTCGGCTGGTTATATCAGTTGTTCGGGTGATGAAGTTCCGCCGCCTTGGCAGGGACGGCTAGACGGCATTCTGACAATTCAAACGGGTATCTATGCAAAGGTCGAAACAAATAAGTCTCAAACGACTCTTTCTGACTGGATTTTTTCTCGTCTTTCTACTCTCCAGCTGTGCGCCGGTGCTTGTTGATGAAGGTGTCGAAACCGATGTTCAGCACTATGGTAATGATCACCTTAGTGAGGATACCGTCTGGTCCGGAAAGATTCTGATCGACGGTACAGTCAAGGTGGCCAAAGGCGCGACATTGACGATTTCACCCGGAACCAGCATTGCTTTTGTTAAACGTGACGCTGATGAGGATGGCTTGGGCGATGCGGTACTTGCAATCGAAGGCAGGCTGATGGCTCTCGGCACCCGGCAGCAGCCGATATTGTTTCATAGTGCCGCCGAGGATCCGCAACCTGGCGACTGGCTGGAGATACGGGTCGATTTTTCCCAGGAGGTCCATCTTCGTTACTGTGAAATCCGCGATTCCGCCTATACCATGCATGCTCATTTTACCCGAGGCGTGGTTGAAGACAGCTGGATTCATCACAATATCGATGGTTGCCGCCTGGGCCAGGCCAAGTTCACCTTTCGCAATAACCTGATCGAACACAATCAGGGCAAGGGCATCAACTTCCGTAACTCCACCGTTGATGCCCACCATAATATTCTGCGCTTCAATGGCTCCGGAATCTTTCTCTTCGAGAATGATCGCGACTTTGATATTCACCAGAATAATTTTTACGGCAACCTGGACAGCTTGCGCCTCGGTGACTTTTATACCGGTGATGTGACTGTTCATGATAACTGGTGGGGAACCGCCGACCAGGAAGCCGCCAAAGCAATGATTTACGATCGAAGCAAGGACCCAGAAATCGGTGGCGTGATGATCTCTCCTGCACAGAAGTGGGTTGCTGCAAGCGGTCCACGTGATGCCTTGCTTCTTGATCCGGCGTGGGACTATGCCACGGATGGTTATGTGGATGCTAACCTGATTGCCGGTGATGAAAAGCTTTATGTTGCGAGTTGGGACGGCAGTCTCAGGGCGATGAATAAAGCTGGCGAAGTCCTTTGGGTCAAGGCCCTTGGTGATACCCTGGATGCAACACCGGTCTTGTCTGAGGGTCAACTTTTTATCCAGACCTGGAGCCGTGAAGTTTACGCTCTGGATGCGGCAACAGGGGCCGTGCGTTGGCGTTTCGATTATTCTCCTTCGCCTGCCGATGATCATCGCCAGGCCAGCCTTTTGGTGGTCAAGGGCCTGGTTCTGGTCCCTGCGTGGAACGGTACTCTCTTTGCTCTCGATGCAAAAAGCGGCGAGCGGCGCTGGAGTTTTCCCGGTGGCCAGCCCTTGCGTGCTCAACCGGCGTACGATGGCAAGAACCTCTACCTGGCCAGCGGTGACGGCACTCTTTCAGTTTTGAGCCTCGATGGCGTTCTGCAATGGCAGCAGACCTTAGCGGCCCCCTTGTTGAGAGCACCGGTTGTTTTGCCGCAAGGGATTGCTGTTGTCAGCCGGCAAGGGTTGGTGGTCGCTTACGATCAGCTTGGCCAGCTTCTCTGGCAGCAGGACCTCGATGAAGTCTGTTACTACGGAGCCCCTGTCTACTCGGCTGGCGCTCTCTTTGTGGCGACTGCAGGCAACGGGCTCTGGAAGCTTGACGCCAAAACGGGTGAGGTCGTCTGGCGGGTTGAACTGGCCGGACCATCCTACGCTACACCACTCATCGATAACGGCCGCATCTTTATCGGTGACAACAGCGGCGCCCTGCGTGTGTTTGGCGTCGACAGTGGACAACTCGTGACGCAGTACAAGCTGGATCGAGAGATTCAGGGCCGTCCACTCGTCCGGTCTGAGCTACTGTTGGTTGGTAGTCGGGATCATAAGGTTTATGCTTTTAAGCTGGTTGAATCATCGACACGTTAAATCAAAGCAAAAATTTTAACGCAAAGACGCAAAGACGCCAAGAGGGTCAAACCGCTAATCATAAAAGGTTTTCTTTGCGACTTTGCGTCTTGAGAGAGCGAATGCGAACGGGCGTTAAAAAGTTTGAGTCATTTTGAAGGGAAAAAGTAACTCTATGGTCAACCAACCTGCAAATCGTTCTGTGTGCTGGGGGGTTTTCTTTCTCTGCCTTGCGACCCTGATGTACGAGTTGATCCTGACCAGGATTTTCTCGGTGCTGATGTGGTACCACTTTGCTTCCATGGCGATCTCTCTGGCGCTTTTTGGCTTTGGTGTGGCGGCGCTGACCGTGCAACTGAGGCCCCGATGGTTCAAGGGTGAAGATGCGCGCTTTCTGGCCGCCCGCGGTGCCGTCCTCTTCGGTCTGAGCGTTGCACTCTTCTTCGCGGTGTTTGTCCTGTTTCGCTGGCAGCCTCATATTGGCTTCAAGGTCTTGTCTTTCTTTCATCAGCCCTTTTATCAACCCTTTCAGCAAGGCACACCTGATGCCGGTGTGTCGATCAGTATGCTGGTTGCTCTGACCTGCCTGTACCTGGTGACCGCGCTGCCGTTTTTCTTTGCCGGCATTTCACTCACGGTTCTTTTCGGGCGCTATCATTCTGATTTCAGCCGACTCTACTTCTACGATCTGATTGGCGCCGGTTGCGGATGCCTGTTGATTATCCTGCTGCTTAAGTTGTTCGGCGGGATCACTTCGTTGCTGCTGATTGCCGCTGTCGGTGTTGCCGCGGCTTCATTGTTGCTGCCACGAAACATTGCGGCCGTGCATCGTTGGGGTGCTCTTTTGCTGCTGGTACTGCTCCTGGCGCTCGGTACGGTTCACGCCATGACCGGCTTTGCCGAAATTCGTTTCGTGCGTGGACGTTATGAGCCGAACCTGCTCTGGAGTGCCTGGAACTCTTTCTCGCGCGTGGCGGTTTATCCGGCCGAGGGCCAAGCCAAAGACCAGGCCTGGGGCCTGTCGCGGACCTACCGGGGGCCTGTGCCCGATCAGCTGGGCATGGTTGTCGATGACACCGGCTACACCACCATGTACCGCTGGGACCGGCAGACCGGCCTTGATTTCTTCCGTAAGAATGTCATCGGGCTTGCCTACCAGATCAAAGAACAGCCGACGTCCCTGGTGATCGGTCCCGGCGGCGGTAAGGACGTCTTGACCGCACTTGCTTCCGGCGCCGAGAAGGTTACGGCCGTGGAAGTCAATCCGTTGATTGTCGATGCGGTCAATGACCACTTCGGTTCCCTGACCGGAGAGCTCTACCGTCATCCACAGGTGCGTTCCGTTGTGGATGAGGGGCGCAGCTTCGTACGTCGCGATCAGAACCGCTACGACATCATCCAGGCGTCTGCCGTCTTTGGCCGCATGGCTCCGGCCGCCGGTGCCTTCACCCTGTCAGAGAATAATCTCTATACCCTGGAGGCTTTTACCGACTACTGGGATCACCTGACTGATGACGGAATCCTGACTATCTCACGCTTTATCTTTGAGCGGGAAACCCTGCGCCTGGTCTCACTTGGATTGGCCTTGCTGCAAGATCAGGGGGTGGCTGACCCGGCTGCTCATATCGCGGTCGTGCGTGAACGCGGGCTGGCTAATTTCATGCTCAAGAAGACACCCTTCTCGGCAGAAGAATTGACCAACCTGAGAGACCTTATGGTCGATATGGAGTTTCAGGAGGTCTACCTGCCTGATCGTCGCGACGGTAAAGGGGCTTTCCATGAGCTGATCAGCGCAAATGGCAGCGCAGAGTTTCACGCAGCGTTCCCTTTCGATATCAGGCCTGTGACGGATGATCGGCCGTTTTTCTACTACATGCTTAAACCTGCTGAATTCATTAAGCTATTAAGCTTTCCGGAACAGGGTAAATTCGAAGATAGAGCCATCTTGACCCTGCGTAATCTGTTGGTTGTGGTGGGCGTTTGTGTTTCGGCTTTCCTGATTCTGCCATTACTGCTGTGGCGTCGGGAGGGGTTGAAAAGCTCTGGTAGCGGTTGGCGCGTGCTTTACTTTGCCTGCCTCGGCCTCGGTTTCATGTTTATCGAGATTGGCCTGCTGCGACGCTTCATCCTCTTTCTTGGTCCGCCGATCTATTCACTGGCCGTTATCCTCTGTTCCCTTCTGATCAGTTCCGGCGTCGGTGCGCTCTGTTCGTCACGCTTGCCATCAGATCGCTTGCATCGCTGGCTACCAAAGATCCTGTTGGCACTGGTCTTGCTCTCTATTGCTTATGTCTTCGGTTTGCCTTCGATCCTTGATCCTTGTATGGGACTGCCGGTCTTTGCCCGTTGCCTGATGGCAGGTGTGCTGTTAATCCCGTTGGGACTATTAATGGGGATGCCCTTGCCGATCGGTATGCGCTTGTTTCACGACGGCAACGACCTGATCCCCTGGAGCTGGGGGGTGAACAGCGCCACGAGCGTACTCGGAGCGATCCTGGCTGTGGTGGTTGCTATGAATGCCGGCTTCACTGTGACTTTACTGGTGGGGACATTGCTGTACTTGCTGGCATTGGTTCCGGTTTTTAAGAGTGGTCGTTCTTAAGAGCTGCCAACATTTTATAAGCCAAGTAAACGATTCAACGCGGAGGCGCAGAGACGCTGAGAAATACTTAAGGCTTATAGCTTTGACCTTATCAGATGTTGTCAGATGTTATCTGCGGCTAATGAATGCTTTTGATTGTTGTTCATTTCATTTACGGACTTGTTTTTAAGGTTGCTATCTTTCGTTGTGCTTGTCTAATTATGGAAACACAATTTGACTGACATTATGTCCCCATAATTAGGTTCCAGTGGTTATTTGAAGTGAGCTTTACAAGATGAACAATACCTATATAAAATATACCTGTCTGGTCCTGTTGCTTCTGGGTTACTTGCTTTCAGCCTGCACGCCGGAAAACGAGAGTGGTCTGAGCGGACAGCTCCTCTTCCAGGATCAACCTCTGGCGTCGGCTCAGCTTGAGATTTATCTCAAGGCCGACAAGGATCGTTCCGTGCAACCCTTTGCGATTACGACGACTGACGCCGAAGGTCGCTACCAGGCTTCTTTGCCGGAAGGGTCTTACTTCGTGATCGGCAAGAAGCGCGAGACGACAGACGATGGTCGAACCCGTATGCTGATGGCCGAGTCACCGGCCAACCCGCACCAGGTTGTTGATGGGATAGCATCGGTCGCAAGCTTCAATCTGCGTGAAATGGGCCGGGAAGGTTTGCCTGTCGCCGATGATCAGACCGGGGTTTCCGGTCTGATCACATATCAGGGTGAACCGGTCTCAAGGGCCTTTATTTACATCTATACCGAAAACGATGCCGGGCTGACTGGTCCGTCATACGGCGAGGCGGTGCAGGCTGACAAAGAAGGACACTTCACCATCAACCTGCCCGTTGGTCGTTATTCCCTGGTAGCTCGCAAGCGTGCGGACGGTAGCCGCTCAGGGGCTCTGGCTCCCGGAGATCTGAATGCAACTTATCCTGGCAATCCGGTTGAAATTAGTAGCGGCGAGATCCTGGCTTTAAACGACTTCGCCCTGACCAAGGTGGACGCGGAGCAGCATGCGCAACGACTGGCAGACGGCGTCTTCACCAAAACGGAAACATTGCTGCGCGGACAGGTTGTCGATGCGGATGATCTGCCGGTCAGCGATGTCTATGTCTTTGCGTACCTTGACAGCCGCATGGTTGGCAAGCCGGTGCATATGTCGGTTCCGACTGGTGCTGACGGGGACTTTTCCCTCTTTCTCAGTGATGGCGGAACCTACTACATCGGTGCCCGCAGCGCTTTTGGCGGGCCCTTGGAGCCGGGGGAGTGGGTCGGAACCTTCGATGGCCAGGCTGATCACAGCGTCACCGTCACGCGCGGTGCGAACGACGACCTCGGCAGCATTATCGTCAAGGAGTTCTGGTGAGATTCTTCCTCCTGATAGCTATTCCTCTCTTCTTCGCAACCCCGGCAGCCGCTCTGGTTGTGGATCAGGATACGGTTTGGGACGGTCAGCACTCCTTTAGCGAGGATGTTCAAGTCCTGCCCGGAGCGACCTTGACGGTTGCTCCCGGTTCTCAGCTTAATTTTACTGGTGCCGGGTTGGAAGTCTCCGGTCGGTTAGTGGCTGAGGGGGCGGAGTTCTCAGGTGAGAATTGGGAAGGATTGCGTCTTAAGGGGGTTGATAACAGCACACGAATCACAGACTGTGTCATCAAAGGCGCAGCAACAGGCATTTTTGTCCAGGGCGGCGCGCCACTCCTGGAGGGACTGACCCTTTCTGCGAACAAGGTCGGTATAGAGGTACGCGGCAAGGCTGCTGGCAAGGTTACCAACTGCCTCTTTACCGAGAATCTCAAGGTCGGTCTCTTCATCAAGGACGACAGCACAACGTCGGTCGTTGACTGTCGTTTTGCAGGCAACTTGCGTTACGGTGCATATCTCTATCACGCGCGACCGCAAATGTTTCAGGGCAACCTGTTTGTTAACAACGATACCGGCTTGATGATCGCCTACCATGGTACAGACCCGGAAGTGCTCGACAACCGGTTTGAAAAGAACAAGATCGCCGTTCAGGTTGATCGTGCCGCACGTCCGGTTTTGCGTGGCAACCTGCTGCTCGGCAACCAGACCGGCTTCTATATCTATCGCCGCTCAGACCCTTTGGTGACGGGCAACCGTATCGAGGAAAATGGCGTTGGCCTGTTGGTTGCGTATTCCTCGTATCCGGAGGTTGAGAGCAACGATTTTCTGAACAACGAGATGGCCCTTAAGCTGGAATTTCAGTCTTCTTCATGGGAAGCACAACGTGGCGCTGATGCCAGGGCCGGCGAGACCTCGGCCCGCAGTGCTTTTGCCGGGCAGGGCATGCGCAGCGTGAGCGAAGAGGATCGGCGCGCCAAGCGCCTCGATGGTATGGTGAACGCCGGCAATAACTGGTGGGGGAAAGAGGGTACTCTGGAGTTGGCAAACATAGGCTCGAACGGAAACCCCTCCTTCATCCATGATGGCAGAGATCAGACGACTTTTACTGACGAAGGTGAAGATTACCCTTTGGATAAGGTTGCTCATTCCCCATGGCGTAAAGTTCCTGCAACGGAGATAAAACGATGAAGTGGTACCGTCCTCTTTTTGCCTGTGCTTTGATCTGCCTGGTCAGTGTGACCGCTTTCGCCGAGAGTGGTGTGCGTGGGCGTGTTGCCTGGCGCGGCGAGCTGATCCCGGAGATAACAGTCCGGGCCTATCGACAGATAGCGGACATTGGCAAGAGTGACGCGGTCGCTGTTTCGGCGCCGACTGACCTTGATGGGCTCTATCAACTTGATCTAAAACCTGGCAATTACGTTCTCACCGCCAGTAATGGCTCCGGAGCTCTCAAGCCGGGAGATCTGTTCTGCTACTACAGCGGCAGCCCGATTCAGGTTCCCGCCCAAGGGTATCGCAATGTTGGCTTCAACCTGATCCGGGTTCCAGAAGCGCAGCCCGTGAAAGAGGCCGCACGCTCAGGCATCTATGGCCAGCTCAGCTACCAGGGTGAGCCGTTGGAAAAAGCTTATCTCTACGTTTACAAAGACCCCTCTAAAAACTTCAAGGGGCCGGGGTACTTTATCCAGCCGGTGGCACGTGGTGACTTCCGACTCAATCTTCCCCCCGGTGAGTATTATCTCCTTGCTCGCAAGAGAATGAAGGGTGGCCAGTTCGGGCCGATAGAGATTGGCGACTATTTCAACTATTATTACGGTAACCCGGTTCGTATCGAAGCAGGACAGGTTCAGGAAATCAAGATTGAGACGGTGACCCGACTCTCTATGCTGGAAGAGGATGTTGTTGAACTGCAAGGTGTCAGCGGTCAGGTTGTTGACGCTTCAGGAGTACCTCAGACAGGACTCTACGTTTTTGCTTACCGGCAAGCTGAGATGACCGGCAACCCGGATTTCTTCTCCTCGCCCACGGGTGCGGACGGGCGTTTCGAGATTTCCCTGCCCGATAGTGGCCCCTACTATCTGCTGGCGCGGCAAGCGTTTGGCGGGCCGGCGGGTGGCAATGAACTTTATGGCAAGCTGCAGGCGTCCGGTGGCGATCCTGTGCCGGTTACTGTTTCAAAAAAGCAAGAGGAGGTTGTAATCCATGTGGCGCCGAAGACTTCTGATTAGTTGGATTGTCGCATTAGCCAGCTTGGTCCTGGGCAGCACCTGCTTTGGCATGGAGCTGACAGGCAAAGTGAAATGGTCCGGGCAGGTTGATCTGCAGGAACCGGTCATTATTAAACCTGGTGCGACTTTAACGATTGCTCCTGGTACCCAGGTGTCAGTAGCCAATGCCCAGGTAAAAATCAGCGTACGCGGGCTGATCAAAAGCCAGGGCAGCGCTGCGGCTCCGGTTGTTTTCAAGGGCCCGAAGGGTTGGCTGGGGATCGAGTTTATGGAGGCGCCTCAAGGCAGCTCCTTGGTCTGGACAGAGTTTTACTCCGCCCAGGCAGCGCTCAGCAGCTTTGCGACGGACTTCAAGGTAGAAAACTGCACCTTTAAAGATGGCGAATTTGGCGTGAGGCTGCTGCGCGAAGCCAGCCCGATTATTATCAATTCCAGCTTCGAGAACAACCAGGTCGGCATCGCCAATGAAATGAAATCCGGTCCGGAAATCCGTGGCAACAGCTTTATCAACCAATCGCGCTCAGCGATCCTGGCTTCTCACAACAGTAAGGGCGCGATTGCCGAAAATAGATTTGAGAAAAACAAGCAGGCGGTCACCTTGTTGCAGAACTACCCGGATCGTATCAGTCAGAACACCTTCATTGAGAATGAAGTAGGGGTTTACTGCAGCCAAACCAAAAGCACCCCGTTGATCGAAGATAACCTCTTCGAGCGCAACCAGTATGGAGTGTTGAATTTCTCCTTCTCGTACCCAGTGATCAAAAATAACCGCTTCATCAACAACAAGACCGCCGTACACAACGATCAGTACGGATCTCCTGTGGTTGAGAGCAACCTGTTTCGCGAAAACGAACTGGCTCTTTATAATTATCGCAAATCCAACCCCAAAGTGCGTTTGAACAGTTTTGAACAGAATGCTATGGCGCTCTACTGTGATTTTTCAGCTTATCCGGAAGTTAAAGAGAATAATTTCCTGGGTAATGTTGTTGGCGTTAAACTCGGTATTTATCAGAGTGCAGACTGGGAGCGTCGTTCCGGCTCAAAAAAAATCATGCAAAAAGAATCGGCCTCACGTAGAAGCCAGAACCCGTTGCTCGCCAATGCTCCAGAAACCTTCAGTGACTTCGTTGATGTGAGTGGCAACTGGTGGGGTGATGATACGGCGCAGCTGGCCAAGGTCGGGGAGGGCAATAGTCCCCTGTTTTATGACCGACACGACGAACCTGAGGTTACTTACAAAGACTATGGCCCGGGGATCTATAAACTTGATCGCGTGCATTTTTCACCCTGGCTGAGTGAGCCGGTGAAAGGTGTTGGACCTGTGGAGCTTCAATGAGGCGTTTCGTCTTTCTGATACTCTTGATGGCAATACCCTCTCTGCTCTCTGCCGCGATGATTGAGGGTCGTGTTGTCAGTAGTGATGAACCCCTCGCCGGGGTCGTGGTCACAGCCCATGCTTCACTCGATTTCACGACCGAGCCGCTCGCCCGCTCGGCGGCCAGCGACAGTGACGGTCTTTATCAGATGGAATTGCCGGTCGGTACTTACGCCCTCTTTGGCTGGAATGCTGATCGAAGCCGGTTCGCTTTTTGTGGCCGCAATCCGGTTAACCTGACGGCAGGATCGACCTGGGTTGGTCTGCAGTCTGTTCCGGTCGCAACTTCAGCGGTTGATGTTTATGATGATGACTACAGCGCGGCTATTGAAGGTCAGGTTCTGCATGAAGGCTCGCCGCTGGAAGGGGCTTACGTTTACCTCTACCTGGATGTTGCTGAAGATCTTAAGGGCCAGGGCTACCGCCTCTCTATGCCAACAGGGCCGGATGGCTATTTTCGCTTTGATGGCTTGCCGGAGAGCGATTATTATCTTGTTGTGCGGCTTCGTCAAAACGGTCAGCGGGTCGGGCCGGTGCAGGAAGGTGACTCGTTTGGCCTGTTCCCTGGCAACCCTCTAACCGCAACCTCAGGGCAGGTGCAACAGGTCAAGCTGCACAGCGTTGCCAAGCTCAAAGGCGCCAGCGAAAGTGAAACCTTCGGCCGAGCGACGGGCCCGGTTTTACGGGGGACCGTTGTGGATACTTCGGGGCAGGGCGTTGCCGGCGTACACGTATTCGCTTATGTTGACCGGGTTATCGGTCATCAGAGGCCCGCGGCTATTTCGACACCAACGGATGCTGACGGCGGTTTTGTCGTCAACCTGCCGGAGCCTGGCACCTACTATGTTGGAGCACGAGAAGCTTACGGTGATTCTCCTGCACCGGGAGAACTTTTCGGTATGTATGAAGAGAGTGCCGATCATGGCCTGACTATTGAGAAGGGCCACAACCTTGATGACCTGCGCATTGTCGTCGAACCGGTTGCGATTTTTTAGAAATTGTTTTGCCGTAAGTGGTGACATAGAGATCAACCAAATAAGGATAGGAAGCACAGAGTCACAGAGAACACAGAGGAAAAAAGCTTTTTAAAAATGTTTTTAGCCGTTCTCTGTGACTCTGTGGCGAGATTTTAACTTTTATAAATCATGGAATGGAAGGTATTAGGCGATATGGAAGAAAAGAAGTCGCAAGAAGTGAAGCTGGAGATCCAACTTGACGAAGAGATGGCCCAGGGGGCTTATGTCAACTTGGCGGTCGTTAATCACAACGATTCGGAGTTTGTGGTCGACCTGATCTTTGTTCAGCCACAGACGCCTCGTGCAAAGGTTCGTTCCAGGGTGATTCTTTCTCCCCAGCACGCCAAGCGTTTTGTCGCTGCGTTGCAGGAGAATATTAACCGCTACGAACAGAACTTTGGCGAGATTACGCCAGTCCAGCAACCTGTTGCTGATGCGGGCCATTACCATTAGGCTATCGTGATCTTCTTACCCTGCATACGTCTGGCGCTCATTGCCGCAGTCTTGTGTCTGCTCAGCAGTTGCACTTTGGGGGCACCTGCCCTTAAACTGGAAGATGTTGTCATCGAAGGCAAGGTGATCTGGAGTGGTGAGGTTCATATCGATGGCATCGTGACAGTCAAAAAGACCGGTCACCTGACGATCGAGCCAGGGACACGGGTTGTTTTTGAGGCGAGAGATAAAGATGGTGACGGTATCGGCGATGCTGAATTGCTGGTTGAAGGCGCTTTGGTTGCGCGCGGGACAGAAGCCGCCCCGATTATTTTTACCAGCGCTGCCGAGCAGCCCAAGGCCTCTGACTGGAAATACCTCTATCTTGATTTTGCCCGTGAGGCTGAACTTGATTATGTAATTTCCGAATACGCCTACAGCGGATTGCAGATACATTTCTGCCGGGCTCGGGTGACCAATTCGATCTTTCGTTACAACGTTGACGGTTTGAGGTTTTCAACGGTTAGCCTGTACGCTGCCGGAAATCGCATGTACGGAAATCGCCATGGGCTGCGTTATGAAGAACGTGGCAGTGAGGCCAGGCTGCACCACAATGATATCCGCAATAACGAGATCGGTCTCTTTGCCGTAACCCGATCTGAAGACAAGGCACGCATTGAACAGAACAATATAACCAATAATAGCCTATATAATGTCAAGCTGGGTTGGCAGCAGCCGGGCGATGTGACCCTGCCGAACAACTGGTGGGGGATGTCAGATCCCGTAGCGATACAGAAAACATTTTTTGATCGGCAATTTGATGACAGTCTGGGGGCGGTAAGTGCCCCGCAAGCTTTGACCAAAGCGGTCAAATTGAGTGACTGGCAAAAACATGAAGGAGCTACACCATGAACACGATCCGTATCCTTTTTAACGCACTCTTGGTTGTTTTGATCATCACGGGGCTCAGCGTCTCTTCCGCACAGGCTTGTGTTGGAAAAACCCTGGTGGTGGGTGCTTTGGACAATCCGCAACAGCAGGTTCTGGCAGAGATGCTCTCGGTTCTGATCGGCGAGCGGACTGGCACAACCGTTAAGGTGGTCCCGGTTGCAGGGCACGCAGAGGCACATGATGCCATGATCCGGGCTGAAATGGACATGTATGTCGAGTACACAGGGGTGGGACAGGTTATCATCCTCAAGGAGCAGCCGATCGCTGATTCTGATGAGCTCTATAAGGCGGTCAAGGAACGTTATAATCAGGACCTGAACCTGGTCTGGCTGAAGCCTTTCGGTTTCTCTGACGAGCGTTATGCGCCGGAAGGGACTGTTGCCGTTGCTGCTCCTGTTGTGCGTAAGGATACCCTGAAGAAATTCCCGGCCCTGGCTCGCTTGATCAATAAACTGGGCGGCTCGATCAACGACTCGACCATGAAAGAGCTGGAAACGGCGAGTGCTGCCGGAAACTCCCGTGATGTGGCGCGTAAGTTTTTGAAAGAAAAACGATTCATCTAACGAGTGTCTGCAATGACCCGAATCGATCGTCGAACCTTTATCCGTCAGAGTATTCGAACCGCCTTGGCAACTTCCGCGGTGGGGTGCCTGCCTGCGCTCGATCTGCTGGCGTTGCCTGCCCTTGCTGCCGATTCTCCTCCCCTTGCCGTGCGTAAAGGCAAGAATGTTAAGCAGTTGGTTCAGGAGACGATTGGTGCGTTAGGTGGCATCGAACAGTTTGTTAAATCGGGCGAAGTGGTTGTGGTTAAACCCAATATTGGTTGGGATCGCACGGTGGAACTGGCCGCCAACACTCACCCCGAGGTTGTGACGACACTGGTGGAACTCTGCCTTGATGCCGGCGCGAAACAGGTCCGCATCTTTGACCGAACCTGTAATGATGAGCGACGTTGCTATACCCAGAGCGGCATTCGCTCCGCTGTTGAAGGCCTTAAGTCGGACCGTGTCAGCCTCGAATACATGGATCGGCGCGCTTACAAAGAACTGGCGATCAAGGGCGGTAAGGCTTTTGATCGTTGGGAGTTCTATATGCCGGTGATCGAGGCCGATCGCCTGATCAACGTACCGATCGCCAAGCATCATTCGATTTCGAAGCTGACTCTCGGTATGAAGAACCTGATGGGCGTGATCGGCGGCAACCGGGGGCGCTTACATCATCAGATCGCCGAATCTCTTGCCGATATCGCCTCTGTTATTCATCCCGATCTTACGGTGATTGATGCGACCCGGATCCTGGTCGCCAACGGCCCACAGGGCGGACGAACCGAGGATGTTCGCAACACCGAGACCTTGATTGCATCGCCCGACATGGTCGCCGCCGATGCCTATGCCACCACCTTGTTCGGGTTCAAACCGGAAGATGTGTCGACGGTTGTGGCTGCGGCACAAAGAGGGTTGGGTGTTATGGACCTGAAAAAGGTTCGCATGGTTTGAAAAACTCAACCTGGACATACGCCCGCAAAATCAGCCAGAGCTTCTGCCTGGCGGTTTTTCTGTGGCTGTTTTTGCAGACAGAATATCGTGGTATCGATCAACTGCCCTATCCGGTCAGCCTGCTGTTTCGTATTGATCCTCTCGCCGCTCTCGCTGATTTTCTCGCTCCCGGGCCCTTCGGCTGGCAGGTTCTATGGCCCGCTCTTCTGATCCTTTTGGGTACCGTTCTGTTCGGCCGGTTTTTCTGTGGCTGGATTTGCCCGCTTGGCAGCACGCTTGATGGTCTCGGCAAGGTCATCGGCCGCGGTCGCCGAGCCTTTTCACCCGGCTGGCGACGGGTTAAATACTACCTGCTGATCGGTATGGCTACCGCGACCCTCTTCGGAGTGCAGCTCCTGGGGCTCTTCGATCCACTCGCCATCTTTCTTCGTTCGCTGACCCTCGCTGTTTATCCTGCTTATAATTACGGGCTGAACAGGGTTTTTGATTTTTTCTACGAGCACGATGTGCCGCTGCTCTCGGCCAGCGCTAAAAACTCTTATCCCTTCTTCCGCGATAACCTGATGGCTTTTCACCAGCCGATCTTTTCCCTCGGCCTGTTCACCCTGGTGATTTTTCTGACCATCCTGTTGTTAGAGAAGGTCGAGCATCGTTTCTGGTGTAAGAACCTTTGTCCGCTTGGTGGCCTGCTCGGTCTTTGTTCGCGCTACGCGATTTTACAACGGACCCCGCAAAAACTTTGCGCTGATTGCAAGGCCTGCGACAGCCTCTGCCGTTCAGGGGCCGTGCGTAGCTCGGGACATATGCGTAGCGAGTGTTTGCTCTGCATGGATTGCACCGGCTTTTGCCCGGAAGAGCGGGTACGGTTTGGCTTAAGGACCGGTTCCGATAATTACGTCAGCGTTGATCTGCAGCGTCGGGGTGTCCTCACCGCCATGGCCAGTGGCGTTATGTTGGCACCGGTCGTGCGTATCGGTCCTGTCACTCATGAGCAGAACCCCTACCTGATCCGGCCTCCTGGAGCCGTTGCCGAGAGTGAATTCCTGCAACGCTGCGTACGCTGCGCCGAATGTATGAAAGTCTGTATCGGGCGCACCCTGCAGCCTGCTCTGCTTCAAGCTGGCCCCGTTGGCTTGTGGACGCCGCTGGTGGTGCCCCGCATTGGCTACTGTGAATACAACTGCACCCTTTGCGGCCAAGTCTGTCCAACCGGCGCGATCGCACCTTTAAAACTGCCTGAAAAGAAGAAAAACGTGATCGGCCTGGCGGTTATCAAAAAAGACCGCTGCCTGCCTTTCGCCAAGGGTGTTGAATGCCTGGTTTGCGAAGAGCATTGCCCGACCGGTGAAAAAGCGATCGTCATGGAAGAGAAAGAGGTGTTGATCAATGGTGAAATGCGCCGCCTCAAGTTCCCCAAGATCATCGACAAACTCTGTATCGGTTGCGGAATCTGCGAAACCAAGTGTCCCGTAGAAGGGGCCAGTGCTGTTCGTATCATTAACGAGGGAGAGAGTCGTCGCAAGCGTTCTGAGCTTCTTGCCGGGCCCTATGGTTGATATGACTCTCTTGTTGAAATGCCTTCTTCTGTTACTCTTTCTTCCGGCCGTTTCGCGGGCTGCTGATTTTGTCGAACTTGGCAGTTTTTCCTCTTCAGGGCTGTCCGGTTGGTCTGAAAAGAGTTTCCAGGGGACGACAGAGTACCGGATTGTTGACGAAGAAGGTCAGAAGGTCCTGTTCGCCAGGAGTGAGAGTGCGGCCTCAGGTCTGGTCTTTGAGACAGATTATGACCCGCAGGAGTTTCCGGTTTTGAGCTGGCGCTGGAAAATCAGCGAGAAGATCAGCAAGGGGGATAGTCGTAGCAAGGCGGGAGATGATTACGCGGCCCGTATTTATGTTGTTTTTTCCCACTGGTTTTTCCCGATGACGAAAACCCTGAACTATATCTGGGCGAATCAATTACCGAAAAATTCAAGTCAGCTGAGTGTCTATACCAGCAACGATATGATGATCGCCGTTGAAAGTGGTTCTGCCAAAGCCGGAGAGTGGGTCACCGTGCAGCGTAATCTCCTTGATGATTACCGTAAGGCCTTTGGTGAGGAGCCGCCGAATGTCGGCGCGATAGCCATTATGACCGACACCGACAATACCGGGGAAACGGCTGTTGCCTGGTATGGTGATATAAAAGCCTTCCGTAAATAAACCTTCCTGCTCATCTGCCAGAAATTTCTTTTTTTTCCGCTATACTCTAAACGTGGTCATCAGTTATTACTGTAAAAATTCGAGTCTATAACCCAAACAAACGGATTATATCTTTACACCAAATCAGTTAAGAGCTGAAATCACAGGACTAACGCAAAGACGCTAAGAAAAGCCAAGAAAGACGCAAAGGGTGATATTCTCGCTTTTTGAAGTGGTTTTCTTTGCGGGCTTTCTTTACCCCTTTGCGTTAAATTCTTACAACCGTTGTTTGGGTTATAAGTTCTTGAAAATTCTGGTCTAAGGGAGGCTTACATGTCATTGGTTAAGACCTGGTACACGCCCGAGTCTGCTGCAGACAAGTTTGGTATTCAGATTGGTCAATTGCAGGAGTGGGTTAAGGAAGGCCTGGTGCGGTCGGAGCGGGAAGGCGAGAAGGTTGTTCGTGTAAATATAGATGATGTGCGCCTTGAAGTGGAGGCCATGGTGCAGCGATCCTGATTTTGCCGCCCCTGAGAGATAAAATAACGGTTCTATAACCCAAAAATGTTTAACGCAGAGTCGCCAAGAGCGCAGAGGAAAAACTCTTAAAACTTTAAAAAGGTCTCAATACTGAATGTTGCTCTCTGCGTCTTTCTGTCTTTGCATTAATAAATAGCTTGAGTTTGCCTTGCCTTTGTTTTGGTAGTAGGTCCGTAAAATAAAAGAGCCCTTGGGCAAGACGAGTCGTCTTTGCTCAAGGGCTCTTTTCTGTTTATTGTCATCAGACTTTGAACCTTGAGGGCCTTTATTGGATCAATTGGTCGCGTTCATCTTGAGAATTAAAGCGACAAGGCCGATCACTCCGATTGCTGCGAATACCATTGTCAGTTTGGGAAAGCCCATGAGACTACTCACCGTTGCTGCGGCTAACCCAGTCACAAAAACCAGCCCTAAATAGTAAACCCGCCGGGTTCGGACTTCGTTTCTTTTCTGACCTTCAACCAGTGGTTCATTGCAGACTGGACAGTTGGACAATCGGTCTATGGTATTCTCCCCACACTTCGGACATATCACCTGTGACATAGTTTCCTCCTCCCGTTAGAAAAACCGTGTATCTATTCCTATACCATAAAAACCGTCAAAAACAACGTAAAAGACCAGAATAATCAGTAGGTTGTATGTTTAATCCTGTTGAAGGGAAAAGCAGGTATTGTTAAAAGTCGGAAGGAACGGTCGTTGCTGGTTTCATAACCTTGCTAACAAAGGGGGAGGTCATGGCACGGACAAGCGCGCTGTAATTCAATTGGAAGATCACTTCCGCACCGACAGATAGCTTGAGGCTGTCCGACTCCAGGATGAGGTGGTCACTACTGGCTCCCATGACGTCGATTCCGGTTGGTGCCTGCAGTCCGGATGGATCAATGTCCTGCTGCCCGAGAGCAAGGATGGCTTGCGTGACCATACCTCGATCTGTAACTTCTGGAGCCTCACCGAATGCGGTTTGTGCGATCGTACCCGATGGTTTTGATGGTTTAGTCTTTGCTTCGATCACTTCGGCACATAGCGTGATGGCATCGGTATGCAGTCCGTCGATCGGTTGCCGATGCAGAGTTTCGCAGCCAAGCAGGATTGCCTCACCCAGACGGAGATCGTTAACCCGACCAATCTCTGCACCACTCAATGCCCATTCAAGGTTGGCAGAGTTCCCACCCGATACAATCTCTACGCTCAGGTCTAAGGTTGCTTCGATAGAGCTCGCGAGCGCAGAGAGCCTAGCCATATTCTTGTTGTCTGGCGATACTCCACTCCGACAAGCGAGGTTGGTGCCGATCCCTTTGAAATCGATATTCGGCAGGCTGAGCGTCTTGCGGACGCAGTCCAGAAGATCATCAGGCATGATGCCTTCGCGGAGATCTCCCAGCTCAACCATAAGAATCACTCCGTGGTTACGCCCTGCCTTTTGCGCTTCCAGCGAGAGCTTTTTGATGACCTCGATTTCAGTGTTGCAGCTAACGTCTGTAGACAGGACGACCCGTTTCGCCTGACTCAGCATCGGTGAGCGGATCAGGGTCATCGCTGCTACAATCTGTGCAAGCCGCATCGCTTCAATGTTTTCGATGCGCGAGTCACCCAGCCTTTTAACCCCGGCCTCTAATAGGGTCGCGGCAATCTCGGCAGAGCCAAGGGTTGCCTTGGTTACACCGGTGACCGAGATGCCACGCATGGCCAAGCGTTCAACCAGGGTGCGGGCGTTATGGTAAATTTTGCGGAGGTCTATTTCCAGCCGCGGCGCAGACATCATGCGCTGATAGCCGGCTTCTCCTTGAGTAACGGGAAGGCCGCCAGAACCATTTCCACCAGACGCTTGGGCGACCTGGTCAGTGCGTCTGTGACCGGGATCCCGAGTTCCTGCTCATACTTGACAATGGCCGCGCCCACCTCTATGTCGTTCATCTGCTCGTGATTGATAGTCAGGCCGATGATTTTGGTGTCTGCGAAGGTCTCGATCAGATTGATTTCACTGGCCGGTGTTGGTACTGCCATATTTTCAAAGTCGCAACGCACCGTGCGCCTTGGCGCATGCTGTAACACGACACCGTTGGGGCAACTGCCGCGTAGTATGAATGATGTGGAGGAGAAAGCGGGATGGCTCAGCGCACCTTGCCCTTCGACAACGATGACATCGGGACTCTCCTTTTCGAAGGCTGCAACGACGGTCGCTTCCAACTCGCCAGCGCAGAACTGTGAGGGTACGGCATCGAGAGCGACACCGTAGCGTGCTCCCTGGATCAACCCGGTCTGGCCGGTACCAATCATCACTGTTTTGATGCCTGCCTCATTGAGGGCACTGGTTATGATGTTTGCGGTGGTGCGTTTACCGATGGCGCAGTCGGTTCCAAGTACGGCAATAACCGGACAGGTGACTTCGGCGATCCGACCGCTGAATAGATGTAAATCTTTTTTGGCGCGAGGTTTGCGAACGTCCAGGATCCTTACCTTGCTTGCAATACATGCTGCGGCAAACACCGGGTCATCGTTCAAGAATTCATGCAGGCCGTTGACGATATTCATGCCATGGCTCATCGCCTCAAGCACCAGGCCGCGCTCGTGCTTTGACAGCATGCCGCTCGATGGTGCCATGCCGAAGATAAAGAAATCAGGGACGGAACCCGCCTGTGCCAAAGCGTCAGCGAGATCGCGACAGATGGGAATTGCGTTCGGCTTGTTATCGAGGACCATACCGGTATCAAGACCAGCTTTTCCACTGTCGATAACCGAAAGGATTTTATATTTTTCTGAGCGTCTGATCAGGCCATTAGCGGTTTTGCCGTCAATCTCACCAAAATTGGCTTCACAATAGATGATTGCGGTAGCGGTACGTGTTTTTTTATCTGTGGCCTGAAGGGCTACAGGCCTTACTGCAGGGGCTTTGGCAACAAATGTGGGGG
This sequence comes from Deltaproteobacteria bacterium IMCC39146, assembly GCA_030005635.1. Lineage (GTDB taxonomy): Bacteria > Desulfobacterota > Desulfuromonadia > Desulfuromonadales > BM103 > M0040. The sequence goes on along the minus strand of JARUHP010000019.1, from coordinate 52,866 downwards.
TGGGTTCAGGCGTGTTTAAGGACACAACGGGAGGGACGACTAACATAGAAGCTCCTTTGAGAATCAGTCTCAGAGGAGGCGACGAGATCGTTCCGACCAGTATTGGTCGATTGTCAACGAGTTGTCCCAACTAAGGTTGGATGCTGTGGAAATAAATTCCCACTGGGCGACTTGAATGACAAGTTTAACACACTGCTTCACATATTGTTGGAAAAGAATCGATAAATCAGCAGTTTAAGAAACTTAGCCGTGAGGCATGACACATAATTTGTTGACCGAAGCCCCTTTCATACCCTGCATTGGAAAAGAAAAAGATAGCAATTCTCTGGATGGTATATCATGGAATTGGTTGCTTCTTGATAAGCGACCAAGGCTGTTCGAAAAGGCTGGTGCCGCGTTAACGACAAACTGACGCGGCACTAGCAGCCTGTCGGACTAACCATGAACTGGCTGCAAATCCGCCTGTTTGGCCCATATTTCAGCTCCTTTTCGACCAATAGCTACGGCTATTACTCTCAAATGAGCCAAAATCTGTTCTCAAACGGTCAAATTTTCGCTTCAGCCCAGATAGTCCGACAGGTTGCTAGCACCTTTCACCCCTAATCTTCTATGCTCCCTTATTTTTTCCTCTTTCCCACACGGATTGCTCTATGAGTTTCAATGTATTAACGGCTGAACTTTCCCATGAAACCAATTCATTCAGCAGGCACAAAACCGGGAAGCAAGCCTTCATGGCCCGTTATGCCCTGATGGGCGCAGCAGCCATCGATGAGCGTGGCACAGAGAATACGGAGCTTGCTGGTTTCCTTGACGCCGGTCGCGTATATGACTGGCGAATTACTCATATTCTGAGTGCTGCAGCCGGGCCGAGCGGCAAAATCAGGCGCAAGGCGTTTGACTGGCTCTGTGAGCCGATCCTCGCCAGCCTAAAAAAGCTTCCATTCGATGGCCTGTTGCTCGGCTTACACGGCGCGATGGGCCTCGATTTCTGCGAAGATGGCGAAGGAGAATTGCTTCGTCGTATCCGCAGTGTCGTGGGCAATGAGATGCCGATTGCGATCACTCTTGATCCCCATGCCAATGTCAGCGAGCAGATGTGTGCGCTGGCAGACATTATTGTTTCGTTCAAAACCTACCCGCACATTGATATGCGTGACACCGGACGCCAGGCTGGCGACATTCTCCAGCAAACCATGGCCGGTGAAATTAAACCGCGCACTATCCGCATCAGCCGTCCCATGCTTGAAGAAGTCAATGGTGGTCGCACCGACATTGGCCCGATGATAGCGCGCAATGCGGCAGCGCGTGCCTATGAAGAGAAGGAAGATGTCTTTGCCGTGAGTATCAATGCCGGCTTTGCCAGCGCCGATGTCGCCGAGGTTGGGCCAACGGTTTTGGTGTGCGGACAAGGAGCCTTTGCTGCGCACGCTGCTTTTGCTGAAACAATTGCTGATGATATCTGGAAGCGCCGTTTCGAGGTACTCAACGATTATCTCAGTGTTGACGAAGCAGCAGGGCTTGCCGCGACTTACAAGCCCGAAAAGGGGCCGCTGGTTATCGCCGATTACGCAGATAACCCTGGCGCCGGCGGCTATGGCGATTCAACCGAGCTGTTGCGCGCACTGCTTGATGCGGGTGTGAACAATGCCTGTTTTGCCCCCATGGTTGATGGAGCGGTCGTGCAGGCGCTGCAGACAGCTGTTGTTGGCAAACCTGTTCAGCTGATGCTTGGAGGCAAGACCGATCCAGACTTCGGTGGTGGTCCGCTTACTGTCAAGGCTGAGCTCGTTTCACGCAGCGACGGCCATTTCACCGGCGATGGTCCAATGGTCCATGGGCTCCACGGCAGTTTCGGTCCCAGTGCCGTCATCCGTGTCGGCGGCATTGAAATATTGGTGGTTACCATCCCCCGACAAATTCTCGATTTACAGCAATTCAAAGCCTTTGGCATCGATCCACAGGAAAAACACGTTGTTGCACTAAAGTCGATGCAACACTTTCGCGCTGCCTTCGAGCCGATTTCGGGACAAATAATAGTTTGTGATAGTGGCGCACTTTGCACCCCACGTTACGACCGGCTACCATATCGTAACGTGCCAAGACCGATTTTCCCCTTAGACCTGACTGAAAGCTTATAAATATACAAAATGATGGTCACCAGGGCTCGTCCCTTGGTGGTCGCTCTTATAATGCAAGGGTCATGGTTGAATAAGAATTACCCTTAACCTCTACAACCCGTTGGTCAATTACTTCATATCCACAGCCGTGCTAAGCTAAAATAACTGAAAAGAATTTCTTACTTGAAGGTGATTTAGTGAAGTACTTTAAAAAAAACTTAAAGCTTCTCCCAGTTTTTGTCCTTATGGGGGTCCTCTTGTCGAACTGCTCTTCTGGTAAAGACTGGCGCACTGCGAGTCGTGAATCTGCGGGGATTGCCCCCGACCCTTCCGTTACAAAAGAAGCGGTTATACATGTTTATGGTGCCAAAGCTTGGAGCTGGCGAGGCTGGTTTGCAATTCACACTTGGATAGCTGCAAAACGGACTGGTGAAGCCACTTACACGGTGTACGATGTTGTCGGTTGGCGTGGTCATCACGGCGAGCCCGTCTTGAGAATTGCAAAGGACATTCCAGATCGACTCTGGTTCGGAGAGAAACCTCAGATTCTCAAAGAACATAAGGGTGCAGAAGTTGACAAAATTATTGATGAAATTAATAAGGCTGCACATGCCTATCCGTGGAAAACAGCTTACACGGTCTTTCCTGGGCCCAATAGCAACACGTTCACCGCTTGGATTGCCAAGCAGGTACCCGAACTTGAGTTGCGTCTGCCGTTTACTGCCATCGGTAGTGGTTACGTGAATTAGCAGCCTGCCGGACTACCAATGAACTGGCTGTAAATCCGTCTGTTTGGCCCATGTTTCGGCTCATTTACGACCAATATCTACGGCTATTACTCTCAAATCAACCAAAGTCTGTTCTCAAACAATCAAATTTTCGCTTCAGCCCAGATAGTCCGACAGGCTGCTAGTGTTTCCTCTATGTTACGACCGGCTTCTGAAACCAAAACAGGCTTCTTATTGATAGAGATATTTAAGGAGACTCGTTAATTTGCAAAATAATGGCCACCTGGTAACGGCTGGCCTTTTGCTCTATGCCGGACCTGGTTAGATTGAGCCTCTCGGCCAATCTGACCACTCCAGTGCAAAATTAAAGATATACATAGGAATTTCACTTCTTTGACCACAACCTGTAACAGGGTATAATTGAAATTCCCTTACCTAAGAGCATAACAATATGCTTCAAATGAATTGTTCAAATTGTGGTGGACTTATCAAATCACCTCATCTCGCAGAGGTGCAGATTTTTTTGTGTCCTCGGTGTGAGGAAATTGTCATAGTTGAAGATGTTGTCATTTCAACCGAAAAAAGACCCTTTGATCTCCGTTTTTCTTTGAAAAACTTGCTGTTTGCTGCAAGAGAAAAATTTCAACTTAAAAAGTCTGAGAATTTAGAGCTTCAAGCGCAATATGAGATTAATAAAAGGTTGGCTCGATTACTGAGAAGAGACGATTTTCGGCTAAGCCTATGCCGTGATTTTTTTGTTCAGATAGGCTTTGGTGGCAATAAAAGATCCGCTAGATTATTAAACATAAGCTCCACAGGTGCAGCCATTGAAATCTTCGATCTGGGTCAGCTCCCTGATGAGGATTCTGAAACAAAATTTCATTTACAATTACCTGGAAAGGAAGAGTCCTCATCTCTTCTTGCAAGGGTTATCTGGAGTGGGAAGCCAGAAAACATCCCGGTGTCTCCAACGACTACCATGGGGCTACAATTCAAGAATATGGATGAGGAAACACGTTCATGCATCTGGGATTTTATTGTTGATGCTGAAACCTCAGATTACACATAACTGCCAGATTAACAACTCAGGAATTCACTAATATTCTAAAGCTCTATCTGTTTAGAAAAGTCAAAAATCAACGGGTCTATAAACCAAAAAAAGGGAATACGTCTTTACAGCAAAGCAGTAAAAGCTGAAGTCAAAAGACCAACTCAAAGACGCTAAGAAAAGTCCGGAAAGACGCAAAGGGAGACTATTCTCGCTTTTTGAAGTGGTTTTCTTTGCGGGCTTTCTCTCCCCCTTCGCGCCTTTGCGTTAAATACTTACAACCTTTGTTTGGGTTATAAGTCCGAAAATCAATTATTACGAAGCACGACTTGCTGAGTTGAAGAACGGATTCTTGTTGGTTTAGGTCTTTGGGAGGCTGCTTGATTTAAATGACTATGGCCACCCAGTAAACCGGGTGGCCATATATTGTTGGACAATAGGATCTATCTGCTTTCAGCGAGTGTCGTTAAGGCTCAATTGCTTTAGGTTGTGATTGAGACGATTCTCTAGCAGCTGCCACCACAATCGCAACTAGGTTCTTCCCCGGTCAGCCAACCATTGATGATCGCGCTGGCACAGCCCACTCCCTTTTTAACGGTTAAAGCTTCAACAGGGCAGTTGATGACGCAGGCGCCACATTCGATACAGGCGTTCAAGTCAGCAATGTTTGCCTTACTTTCTTTCCTGACAAGAACTCCGTGTGGGCAAACCGCTGTGCAAAGGTCACAACCGATGCAACGTTCCTCGTCAAGCTTCAGGCTGGCAACATTTTCAATATAACGCGGAGCTGTCATCTTCTCTCTCTTTCCTTTCCTGGGCTATAACCCAAACAAAGGGAATAAGTCTTTACACCAAAACAGTAAGAGCTGAAATCAAAAGACCAACGCAAGGACGCTAAGAAAAGCCAGGAAAAACGCAAAGGGCGATTGTTCTCGCTTTTTGAAGTGGTTTTCTTTGCGGGCCTTCTCTACCCCTTTGCGCCTTTGCGTTAAATCCTTACGACCTTTGTTTGGGTTATAAGTCCGTTTCTCGTTTAAAAAGCCGCCGCCAACCAGCAAAGAGCGCCGACCAGCAGAGCCGCTGCCTGTGCAGGTATGGCCTGACGCATTTCTTTATCAACGCCCGATGGCGAGGTGAAGGTTGATGAGCCCGTGAAGTGCATGGCGCACCAGGATGAGATTGTTGCTGTGGTCAAGATCAGGGCCAGTGTGTTCAGCCATCCCAGGGCGTCAGCAAACACCAGGGCGGCCGCGACGCCGATTGCGAGGCCGGTTATTGCGCCCTTTTTGGCGAAGGCACGCCCGGGAACCCATGGCAGCAGTATGGGAGTAATCACTGCGCCGGTCAGAAGGGCCATTATCCCTGTTGCAACGGCAGCGCCACCGCGTGACCCTGCTGCTGAAAGGGAAAAAATATCAGGGCCTATACCGCCGAGAATAAAGAGAGCCACAATACTGTAGAGAGTGTGCTTCCACATGTAAACCAGCTCCACAGGCGTAAGGACCAGGCGGTCGACCAGGCCGAAGGTGACCCGCCGCATCTGCGGTGAGGCTTTGTTTCCGGTATCGATAAACTCAGGCAAGTCGCTGCTGCGGACCGGGCCATAGAGAACTTTGAATCCGCAGGCTTTGGTGACTTCGTGAGCGGCAACTCCCGGGGCACCGAGTTGCGGCAGGATCAGAATGCGATGCTTGACGACGTCCTGTAGCTTAGCTCTTTCAACCTGGCGCACGATTTCGTCTGTGCCGAAAGTCCCTTTGCCGGCGGCGCACCAGACGTTGATGCCTTTGGTGTCGATGACCAGTATCCAGACGTCGTGGCCGTACATGTCGCGGCGGAGGATGTCGAAGGTCATCTTGTAGTTGGCGGTCACCAGGACCGGACTGTCGCCTGAGGGGGCGCCGATGGCGTAGAGCCCCGGTGCGATACTGTAGCGGGTTCGCCCGAAACCCCAGCGCATCTGCCAGCGGCCCGCAATGTCTGTTGCGGTGAGGCGTGTTGCAACTTTAGGAATCTGCTGCCCTGATACGGTTGTCCAACCGCAAACGAAAGGCCAGAGCTTGTAGCCTGGCCGGTCGTCGGTAACTTCCGCACAACATGGTTCGGAGCTCTGTGCAGGCGGACAACACTCTGTGCCTTCCTCATTTGGAGGGCAGCAGGTTGTTTCCGGCTCAGGGGGTGGGCAGCAATTGTTTTTACTCATTACTTTGCGGGCAGGTTGCGACCTCCGCACTCCTTGAGTTTGGCGTGAGCATGACGCAACATGCGTTCCGTAGTCTCCCAGTTGACGCATTTGTCGGTAATTGAAACGCCGTAAGCCAGGTCCTCGAGCTTGTCGGCCATCTTCTGATTGCCTTCTTCGAGGAAGCTTTCGATCATCAGTGAGCCGATCTGACCGTTGCCGGCCGCAACCTGCTCAATAACATCATTCATGACGCCTTCCTGCCGGGTATGGTCCTTGTAGGAATTGGCGTGGCTGCAGTCGACCATGATGGACGTCTCGATCTTCGACTTCGCCAGTTTTTCCATCACCTGGGCAATGTCAGCAGCTTCGTAGTTGGGCTTGTCGTTGCCGCCGCGCAGCACCATGTGGATATCAGGGTTGCCAGTGGTTTTTATGATGGAGATGCGACCCTCACGGTTAATGCCGAGAAAACTGTGCGAGTGGCATGCCGCGCCCATGGCGTCGATGGCAATCTGCAGGTTGCCATCGGTGCCGTTCTTGAACCCGACCGGGAAGGAGAGGCCACTCGACATTTCACGGTGAGTCTGGCTTTCGGTGGTGCGGGCACCAATGGCACCCCAGCTGAGCGTGTCAGCCATATATTGTGGGGTGATCGGATCGAGCATTTCTGTGGCGACCGGCAGACCCCTGTCGGTGATGTCGAGCATCAAGCGGCGGGCGATACCAAGACCTTTTGAAATCTGGTGAGACTCGTCAAGGTCTGGATCGTTGATCAGACCTTTCCAGCCGATGGTGGTGCGGGGCTTTTCAAAGTAGACGCGCATGACCAACAGCAATTGATCTTTAAGCTCCTCATTCAGCTTGGCCAGCCGTTCAGCATATTCGAGTGCGGCCTTGGGGTCGTGAATGGAGCAGGGGCCTACGACGACCATCATCCGTGGGTCACGATTCCAGAGTACGTTCTGAATCTGTTCACGGGAAGCGGCGACAAAGCCGGCGGCTTTTTCCGAGAGTGGCAAGACCTGCTTGAGGTCTGCCGGAGCAATCAAAGGTGTTACGGCGCTGACTTTGAGGTTGTTGGTCTTAACCATGAATTCTCTCCTTGAAATAAGTATGTAAAAAAGAATATTCTCGTATAAAGGTCGCTATTATGGCCTCAAGATGCCGAGAAATCAACGTTTTTCCCGAACCTTGTATGTGAAAGAGTTTGACTGATCCGTCTGTATTAAGCTATATAATATCAGGCATAAATAGTCATTATCGTTGCTTTTTAGCGATATCTTTCGAGGTGCTCATGCAAGTTCTCTGGTCTTCGCTCTACGACATCGTCAGCCTGGTGTTCCAGGTGTATATTTTTATCGTCATCGCCCGGGCTCTCATCTCCTGGGTTAACCCCGATCCTTACAACCCGATCGTACGTTTTCTCTACAGTGCGACCGAGCCGGTGCTTGCCCTGATGAAACGCTATCTGCCGTTGCAGTTCAGTGGTATCGATCTCTCGCCGATTGCCTTGCTGTTTGCGCTGACGATTGTTGAAAAGATACTGCTGAATATAATTGTTCAGTTCAGCCGCGGATTCTGAGGTGAGCATGCGAATCAGTCCGATCGATATTCAGCAGAAACAGTTCAAATCGCGTCCTTTCGGTTACGAAAAGTCTGCTGTTGATCAGTTTCTGGAAATGCTGGCCGAAGAATTAGAGGGCTTGATCGGTAAGAATCAGAACCTTCAGGAGTCTCTTGATCGGGTTAACGCGACCCTGAGTGAGATGCGTGAACGTGAAGAGACCCTGAAGGAAACACTGGTGACGACCCAGAAGATTACTGCAGATTTGAAGTCGACTGCCCGTCGTGAGGTTGATGTCATGATGGCTGAGGCCGAGATCAAGGCCGAACGGTTGATGCACAATGCAGAAGAGCGTCGCGGGCAGCTGATTGAGGAAATCCAGGAGATCAAGCGTCAGAAGATTGATTTTGAAGTCAGCCTGCGTGGTTTGCTGGAAAAGCATATCCGCATGATGGATCTGAATACCGTGGCTCTCGATGCCCCTGATGCTGACGCCAGAATGCTTGAAGAGCCGCTCCCCTTTGTTGAAAAAAATGACTCCACCGTAGAGGAGGCCACTGCGGAAGCGGATGGCCCGGCAGAAGCGCCTGTCGAAGAAGCTGAGTTTGATGAGGTAGAGTCTCTGCTGCCGTCGGCTGAAGAACCTGAGTCACCTCTCGAACATGAGCCTCCTGAACTCTCTTTCGATCTCGATCCGAATGATCCCAATGGTGAAGAGGACCTTCTCAAGTGAGCCTGCCCTGCCTGCGGCAAACCGACGCAGGTGTCGAAGTCTTTCTCTATATCCAACCCCGATCCAGTCACAATAAGGTTGTCGGACTTCAAGGAGAGGAACTCAAGGTTGCGTTGACCGCTCCGCCTGTCGATGGCGCCGCCAACAAGGCTTGTTGTCTTTTCGTGGCCAAACTCTGCAGTCTGCCCAGGAGTTATGTTAAGATTATCTCTGGTGAAACGTCCCGTCACAAACGGTTGTTGCTTGAGGACGCTGATTTTCTGGAAGTCACTCGTCTGGTCGAAGATTTTCTGGGGGGTTGACATCTGCTCTCAAAGCCATTAAATTACCGACGAATTTTATTATAAGAGGTGTTTCCTATGCCGTTGTACGAATATCAATGTAAAGAGTGCGGGCTGGTTTTTGAGGCCCGACAGAAATTTTCCGATGCACCGCTCACCGAGTGTAGAGAGTGTCATGGCGAAGTAGCCAAGCTGATCTCGCAGGCCGGGTTCGCCCTCAAGGGCGGCGGCTGGTACGATCAGGGTTATGGCGGTAAGGCAGCGTCTTGTGCTTCTGCTGACAGCGGTGGCGGTTGTGCCGGTTGTCCGAAGGCAGCCAACGAGTAGAGCTCTACCGAGGTATATTGATAAGGGGGACGGAATGAAAATTCCGTCCCCCTTTTCTGTTGATTCTTCATTAGCTCTTCTGATGATTTTTATTGCCTCTTTGGCATGTGTGTTTGTATTGTTGTCGGCCCACTCTGCTTGCTTGCCTGCAAGGACTGCGTTAAACTCCAGATTCTTTGAGCTTTCATGCTTTCAACAATTACGTCTCCGGGATAATAGATGCCTCAACAAAAAAACGCCCTGTCGGAACTTGGGTGGAAACATTTTTTTCAGCAGCAGATGAGCCTCGAGGAGTTGGAGACGACCACTCCGGTGCGGGTCTTCGCCTTGAATCGTCACCTGGTTGATGGCGTCGGGGAAACCGGACGTCAGAAGTTCTCCCTGCCGCACGCATGGTTGCGTTACTCAGTAGAGGAGCTGCCGACCGTTGGCGACTGGATGCTTATTGATTACGATGGCCAACCGCTTCGTCTTCTGGAACGTGTCAGCCTCTTCAAACGCATGGCTTCCGGTCGTGATGCCCGCGTGCAGCTGATGGCCGCCAACGTTGATACCCTCTTCATAGTCACTTCCTGTAATGCCGATTTTAACCTGTCACGTCTGGAACGTTACCTTGCTATGGCCCTTGACGCTGGCGTTGAACCGGTGGTCGTTCTGACCAAAGTTGATCTAATCACCGATGTCGAAACCTTTCGTACCAAGGCGCGGACTCTTCGTCATGATCTGGCTGTGGAAGCGGTTAACTCGAGGGATGCGAGCGTTATTGAAACCTTGAGGCCCTGGTGCAGTAAAGGGCAGACTGTGGCCTTGGCCGGGTCGAGTGGCGTTGGCAAGTCCACCCTGGTCAATACTCTCTCTGCCGCTGATGTTCAGGAAACCGGTGCGACTCGCGAAGGTGACGCCAAGGGCCGTCATACCACCACTTCGCGTTCCTTGCACATCTTGCCAGCCGGTGGCCTTTTGCTGGACAGCCCGGGGTTGCGGGAGTTGCAATTGAGCGACTGTGAAGAAGGAGTCGCCTCGCTTTTTGAAGAGATAGAGGCGGTCGCTCGTAACTGTCGTTTCAATGATTGTCGACATCAGGGGGAAACCGGCTGTGCGGTGGCGGAAGCGGCCGAGAATGACGAACTTGATCCGCGTCGTCTCTCCAACTATCTCAAGTTGATTGCCGAACAGGCGCGGGCCGATGAGACTCTGGTGGAAAAAAGACGCAAGGACAAGGACTTCGGCAAAATGTATAAGAGGGTGCAGAACCAGAAGCGTAAAGAGAAGGGCTAGCAACCTGTCGGACTAACCATGAACTGGCTGCAAATCCGTCTGTTTGGCTCATTTTTCAGCTCCTTTTCGACCAATAGCTGCGGCTATTACTCTTAAGTGAGCCAAAATCTGTTCTCAAACAGTCAAATTTTCGCTTCAGCCCTGATAGTCCGACAGGCTGCTAGTTTTAACTTTACGCAGTGGCCTTTGTGGCTCGAGTGAGCAGCGCGAACGGGCGTGAAGAGTTTGTGTCCTTCTGGGTTCACTTCTTTGAGATACTTTTTCTGGAGCGAATAGCTACCCAGATAACTTTAAAGTCAATGGGTTGAAGCGCTGCAAACATTCTTAGGCGTGGTTTCTGAACAAAAAAAGCCCCGCGGAAATCCGCGGGGCTTTTTTCTGATATCTGTAAAATGCAAACTTAGATTTTGCATACATTCGATGACTGAGGGCCTTTCTGGCCTTCAGTTACATCAAAACTTACTCTATCTCCTTCAGCGAGAGATTTGAAACCGTCGCCTTGGACTTCAGAGAAGTGTACGAACACATCCGGTCCATTGTCCTGCTCGATAAAACCAAAACCTTTTGCATCGTTGAACCACTTCACAGTACCTTCAGCCATTTTTAACTCCATGTTCCCTTAGTGGGAACTTTTTGTTGTGCAAACCAGATCTGCTTAAAAATAAAAAACCACACAACCAAAATAGGTTTGCGTGGCTCATTAGCGACTGATTAACATTTAATCTCGTCCAACAAACATCTTTGCACAAACGTTTAAGATAGCGGACACTACCACGTGTTATAAGTCCATTGCAAGTTAAATCGCATACAGAGATTTATTGCTATTTTTGAGGGGCAAACCGGGGGCCAGCTTTAATCAAAAAATGGGTCATATTCCCCGAAGCTTGTTGCGTTGTTTAACTTTAAAGCAACAACCTTTGTTTAGCCAAGGTGAAAGTCTATCAACAGCTATGGTTAGAGAAAAAACAAGAGATCTTGTAACCGCTATTTACCACTAACCACTAAGAAAACCATTAATGTTAAAGCAATTTAACAGGGATGAAGGGGATTAAAGGGATGTAAGTCTTCAAACGTAAGGTCAGTCCAATAATTTAATACAGAGACTCGGAGACGCTGAGAAGATTGACCAGGGTGTCCGTCCTTTTACCCTCAAAGCTTTTTTACTCTGCGTGCTCTGCGTCTCCGCGTTAAGATTTCTTTTGAGTAATAGAACCGAAACAAAAAGTCCAAAGCTTTGCCTGATTTTACTCTGTCCCCTTAATCCCCTTCATTCCTGTGAGTAAGTTTTCTTGCTTGTAAAGATTTTTATAGATTCTGATCGCGGCTAAAAACAGATTCCGAATGTATTGAAAGCAAACTTACAGGCGGTTGATACCTCGTAGCTTGCTGCGAGGCAGTTCATTTCGTGGCTGCTTAACAATGATGGCAACCTCTGGTAACGTGTAACCCATAAACTAACGCATATTGCTTGTTCTTTGGTACGCTAACTGCGTTGTGGCTTCGGTTACATAGCGGTGCTATCGGCTCTCTGCCTCGCCTTGTTGGTGCATCAAATCCTCTCGCAATTTTGCGACATTTTATGAGTTACAAGGTACTTGTTTGTTGGTGAGCTTTTTTCGTTCACTTTTTCGACATTTTTACTCATCCAGACATCTTTACAATCCATCCCTCGTTGCGTATAGTCATACTTCATTTATTACCTGGATCAATGTGCTCAATGGTGCAGGTCAAGGGAGGTTTTTTTACGTGGATAAGATCATTGATGGTAAGGCGATTGCCGCTGAAATTCGTGAAGAGATTGCCGCTGATGTAGTGAAACTGAAAGAGCAGGGTGTAACACCTGGTCTGGCTGTTGTACTGGTCGGTGACGATCCGGCCAGCCGGGTGTACGTGACGATGAAGGAGAAGGCGTGTGAAAAAGCCGGTATCTTCTCTGATGAGCATAAGCTCCCCGCTGAAACAACCGAAGCTCAGCTGCTGGCGTTGATTGAAGAATTGAATAATGATCCGCGTATTCATGGCATCCTGGTCCAGTTGCCATTGCCTGATCATATCGATGAGAGCAAGGTCCTGGAGTCGATCTCTCCGGCCAAGGATGCAGACGGCTTCCATCCCTATAATGTTGGCCGTCTGGTCACCGGTAATCCTCTTTACCAACCCTGCACACCTTATGGTGTTATGAAGATGCTGGAACATACCGGCGTTGACCTGAAGGGTAAGGAAGTCGTTGTCGTCGGCCGCTCCAACATTGTTGGCAAGCCTGTTGCCTTGATGTGTCTGGCCCAGCACGCAACCGTAACCCTCTGCCACTCCCGTACTAAAGATCTTCCGGGCAAGGTCGCACAGGCCGATGTCGTGATCGCTGCGGTCGGTCGCCCTGAGATGATTAAAGGCGCCTGGATCAAGGAAGGCGCTGTTGTTATCGATGTCGGTGTTAATCGCGTCGGCGAGAAGAAGCTGGTCGGTGATGTTGAATTCGAGGCGGCCAAGGAACGCGCTAGCGCAATCACCCCGGTTCCAGGGGGTGTCGGCCCCATGACCATCACCATGCTGCTTTATAATACTGTCGAAGGTGCCAAGCGCCTCGCCAATCAGTAAGTACCTTATACGGCCCGTGACGAATTCTTCGTCCCGGGCCGTTTTGCCTTAAGTTTGAGAGCTTGAGTTCTGTGCCAGTCCCCAGCCCCCAAACGCCAGCCCCCGGTTTAATATGATAATCAGCGAACTGAAACCTTTTGAAGAACTCCAGCAGGCCTTGGCCGACTTTGACAAGCTCTTTATTGTCGGATGCGCCGCCTGCGCTACGGCTTGTAAGTCCGGCGGTGAAGATGAGGTCTTCAAGTTTCAGGAGTGGCTGAATGAGCAGGGCAAGGATGCGACCGGCAGCGTGATCATTGATGAAGCTTGTCATATCGCACGCGCTGCTCGCGATTTGCGCCATCACAAGACCGCGCTGCAGGATGCGGACGCTCTGGTGGTGCTCGCCTGTGGTTCGGGGATTCAGTCGATTTCATCCAACGTAGATAAACGCGTGGTGGGTGGCTTGAACTCCATGTTTCTGGGCAATGTCCGTCGCTTCGGCCAGTACGAGGAGATGTGCTCCCTCTGTGGCGATTGCATCCTCAATGAAACCGCCGGGATCTGCCCGGTGACCACCTGCGCCAAGGGCTTGCTGAATGGTCCCTGTGGCGGCATGGAAGACGGGCACTGTGAGATCGATGCCGAGATTGAGTGTGCCTGGAGCCTGATTTACGAGCGTTTAAAGAGTCAGCAGCGGCAGGGCGTCTTTGCCCGGCGCGTGCCACCGAAGAACTGGAGTCGGCGCATTCAACCAGGTCGCTATCGTCTGAAAGATGGCGAACGCTGATGTCGCTTTTATCGGAACAGCTTGGCAATAGTCAGTTTGTGGTGACGGCTGAAATTGCGCCTCCCAAAGGTACCGATCTCAGCGAGGCATTGGCCGCTGTCGAAAAGTTGACAGGTATTACTGCTGTGAACGTCACTGATAACCAGGGTGCCAATATGCGCCTGTCGTCACTGGCGCTGGCTGCCCGGTTGCAGCAGCAAGGCACGGAAACCGTCCTGCAGTTGACCTGCCGTGATCGTAACCGCATGGCTTTGCAGTCGGATTTGCTTGGCGCGGCCTCTTTCGGCATCGAAAATCTCTTGCTGCTCTCCGGTGATCACAGTAAATTTGGAGATCATCCCGATTCAAGGCCTGTTTTTGACCTTGATTCCGTGCAACTGCTGGATATGACTGCCGGGCTTATGGCAGGAACCGATATGGCCGGTAAATTCCTTGATGGTGTGCCGGAGTTTTTCCCTGGCGCAGCAGTGAACCCTGCGGCGGAACCCTTTGAGCTGATGTTCCAGAAAGTGGCAAAAAAAGTTGATAGCGGTGCGCGCTTTTTTCAAACGCAGTCGGTTTTCGATCGAGAGACACTGGAACGCTTTATGCTCGCTATGCAGCCTTTGCAGGTGCCGGTGATTGCCGGTGTCCTGTTGATTCGCAGCGCCAGAATGGCTCGGTTTCTTAATGACAATATCCCCGGAGTTCAGGTTCCCGAGACTCTGGTGCAGCGTCTGGATTCAGCGGAAAAGCCTTTGACAGAGGGTGTTAAGATTGCTCGTGAAGCTGTTGCCTGGGCACGAGAGCTTTGTCAGGGGGTGCACTTGATGACATTGGGACATGAAGACGAGATCCCAGAGATTCTTGCTTAAAGGATAAGGCTGTAGGTCGAGAGCATGCTCTTTAGCTCTTCGACTTATTAATCAAAAAATAACGGGCCTATAACCCAAACAATAGGTAATAGGTCTTTACGCCAAAACAGTAAGAGCTGAAATCACAAGACCAACGCAAAGACGCTAAGAAAAGCCAAGAAAGACGCTAAGAAAAGCCAAGAAAGACGCAAAGGGTGACTATCCTCTTTTTTTGAAGTGGTTTTCTTTGCGGGCTTTCTCTTCCCCTTCGCGACTTTGCGTTAAGTCCTTACAGCTTTTGTTTGGTTGTAAGTCCGAAGAATAAAAATATGCACCACAGAGTCACAATGGACACAGAGTAGGACAGAGGCTTATTGTGGCTTGGTTTCCTCCGTACCCTTTGTGACACTGTGGTAAAGCTTTTTCCTGGTTGTTGGTCAAGCCCATTAATTTAAGGAGATATCCCGTGAAAAAAACCCCTTTGAATCAAACCCATCGTGAGCTTGGCGCACGGATGGTCGACTTTGGCGGTTGGGATATGCCGGTGCAATATTCCGGTGTTATTAATGAGCATCAGGCTGTGCGCGAGGCTGCCGGTCTTTTTGATGTCTCGCATATGGGCGAGGTCGAGGTCAGCGGCGCCAATGCTTTGGCTTTTATCCAGCAACTGACGATCAACGATGCGGCGAAATTGGTCGATGGCCAGGTTCAATATTCGGCGATGTGTTATCCCGAAGGTGGGGTTGTCGATGATGTCACCCTCTATCGCTTCAACGAGTCGCGTTATCTCTTCTGCGTCAACGCCTCGAACACTGACAAGGACTTTGCCTGGATGCAGCAGGTTCTTGCCGAGTCGGCAATCAACGACGTCACCTTGACTAACCGCAGCGATGAATTTGCCCAGATTGCCCTGCAGGGTCCGAAAGCCGAAGTGGTTCTCTCTGGATTGACGGATGTTGCTCTGGCCGACCTGGTTTATTATCATTTTTGCGAAGGCGTTGTTGCCGGCGTAGAGATGATCATCTCGCGGACCGGTTATACCGGTGAAGATGGTTTTGAATTGTATCTGCCTGCTTCGTCAGCGGTAGAAATCTGGCAGGCGCTGATGGCTGCCGGTGCTCCGCAAGGTTTGTTGCCGATTGGCCTGGGCGCGCGCGACACCCTGCGGCTAGAGAAAGGCTATGCCCTCTATGGGCACGAGCTCTCCAAAGAGATCTCGCCACTGGAGGCAGGCATTGCCTGGATTACCAAGCTTGATAAGGATGATTTTGTTGGTAAAGCGGCTCTGGTCGCGCAAAAAGCCGCCGGTGTCCCTCGTCGGCGCGTTGGTTTGGTGATGCAGGAGCGCGGTATCCCGCGTGAGGGCTATCCTGTCTTCGCCGGTGATCGTCAAGTTGGCGTCATCACCAGTGGCACCATGTCTCCGACTCTCAAGGTTGGTGTCGCACTCGCCCTGGTGGACCCTGATGTTGCCAAGGCTGACACCGATTTAGAGGTCGCTATTCGCAACCGACGCATGGGCGGCAAAGTAACTCGTCCGCCATTTGTTAAATAGTTAAGACTGTTTCGCTAGTAGCCAGTTCATCGCTAGTCCGAAAGGCTGCTAGAGATTATTTTGCACCCCTGAGACTCAGGGGCCTACAGACAAGAGGAGGTTGGCATGGATTTTCCGGAAGAATTCAAGTACACAGAAGAGCACGAATGGGTCATGGTTGAAGAAGAAATCGCAGTGATTGGTATCTCCGATTTTGCCCAGGATGCACTGGGTGACGTGGTGTTTGTCGAACTCCCTGAGGTCGGTGCTGTCCTCGAAGCCGGTAAGGCTTTTGGTGTCGTGGAGTCGGTAAAAGCGGTTTCTGATATCTATGCTCCCATCTCAGGAACTGTTGAAGAGATCAATGAAGATCTTATCGAGGCCCCGGAGATCATTAACACCTCACCTTACGTTGATGGTTGGATGATCAAGATCCGGATGACTGATGCCGCTGATGCTGATGCACTGATGACTTCTGACCAGTATCAGGCACTGATCGCAGAGGAGAGCTAAGGACCATGCGTTATATCCCGCACACTGCAGGAGACGTGACTCAGATGCTGGAAAAGATCGGAGTCGCTACCCTGGAAGACCTTTTCGTCGAGGTCCCGGAATCTGTTCGGCTTAAACGTCCTCTTGATATTCAGGAGCCGGCCAGCGAGACAGAGCTGCTGCGCGAGATGAAAACACTCGCGTTGGGAAATGCGACCCCGGAAACGCACAAGAGTTTTCTCGGTGGCGGGGCTTATCATCATTTTATTCCTACCGTGATTGATCTTCTGATTTCACGCAGCGAATTTTATACGGCTTACACGCCCTATCAGCCGGAAATCAGCCAGGGAACCTTGCAGGCTGTCTTCGAGTTTCAGACGCTGATCTGCCAATTGACCGGTATGGATGCGGCCAACGCCTCAATGTACGATGGCGCTTCGGCTTGTGCTGAAGCCGTGCTCATGGCCGTGCGCCTGACCCGTCGCAAAAAGGTTCTCTTGTCAAAGGCACTCAACCCTCGCTACCGTGGGGTTGTGGCAACCTACTGCCGCTACTTGGGTATGGAGCTTGTCGATGTTGCTGTTGCCGTCGACGGGCGCACCGATCTTGAGGACCTTGCTGCCAAACTGGATGACTCCACCGCTGTTGTTGTGGCCGGTTATCCAAACTATTTTGGCGTCATAGAAGATGTTGCCGCTCTGGCAGAAAAAAGCCAC
The DNA here is from genome assembly GCA_030005635.1 of Deltaproteobacteria bacterium IMCC39146. Classification (GTDB taxonomy): domain Bacteria; phylum Desulfobacterota; class Desulfuromonadia; order Desulfuromonadales; family BM103; genus M0040. The sequence continues at coordinate 35,663 of JARUHP010000019.1, read as the reverse complement.
GAGTACGGTGCTAAACTGGTGACGGCAGTCTCTGAGCCGATCGCGCTCGGTCTGCTCAAGTCGCCGGGTGAGCTCGGTGCCGATATCGTTGCCGGTGATGGTCAGAGCTTTGGTTTGCCACTCGCCTTTGGCGGCCCCTATGTCGGTTTCTTTGCGGTTCGTCAGAAAGATGTACGCGCTATGCCGGGTCGCCTGGTTGGCGAGACGACAGACCTCGAAGGTCAGCGCGGTTTTGTCTTGACTCTGGCGACTCGCGAGCAACATATCCGCCGTGACAAAGCGACCTCGAATATTTGCTCCAACCAGGGGCTCTGCGCCCTGATGGCAACTATCTTTATGAGTCTGCTCGGTAAGCAGGGTCTGCGCGAGATGGCCGAGCAGAACCTTGCCAAGGCTGCTTACGCCCGCAAACAACTTTCAGGCATAAAAGGCTTCAGTCTGGTCTTTGATGGGCCGGCTTTCAACGAGTTTGTGGTTCGCTCCGAAGCACCGGTCGCAGAGGTTCTGTCGCAGCTTGAGAAATCTGGAATTCTGGGTGGTATTCCACTCGGTGAAGATTACCCTGAAATGGCGGATTGTTTCCTGGTATGCGTAACAGAGCAGAATCAGCGTTCAGAGATTGACGCGCTGGTCGCTGCACTGCAGGGAGGTGCAGCATGACAATCGTAGGTACCAGTGGACTCGTCCTTAATGAAAAGCTGCTTTTCGAACATTCTGACCCGGGTCGCAAAGGCTACAGCCTGCCGAAGCTCGACGTGCCGACTGCTGAACTGCCGAGCAATCTCTGCCGAGAAGAAATTAACGGCTTCCCGGAGCTTTCCGAGGTTGATGTCGTTCGTCACTTTACCCGACTGTCGACCTGGAACTATGGTGTTGACTCAGGTTTCTACCCTCTGGGTAGCTGCACTATGAAATACAATCCCAAGGTCAACGAGGTTGTTGCCCGCATCCCGGGTCTGGCCGGTATCCATCCGGCAACGCCTTCGCATCTGGCCCAGGGAACTCTGGAGCTGATGTATCGTTTACAGGGTGACCTGGCGGAAATCTCCGGTTTTGCCAAGGTGACCTTGCAACCGGCTGCAGGCGCTCAAGGCGAGCTGACAGGGATGCTCGTGATTCGTGCCTGGCACGAAGCCCGTGGCAGCAAACGCAGCAAGGTTCTGATCCCTGATACGGCTCATGGCACCAACCCGGCGACCGCATCATTGACCGGCTATGATGTTGTGCCAATCGCTTCCGACGGGGTGCTGACTCTGGAAGAGGTTGAGGCGCACATGGATGATGGTGTGGCTGCTTTGATGGTCACCAATCCGAACACTCTCGGTCTTTTTGAAACCAACATTGAGGAGATCTGCAAGCTGGTCCACGAACGTGGTGGCCTGGTTTATTGTGACGGCGCCAATCTCAACGCGCTGATGGGCATTGCCCGCCCGGGTGATATGGGCATTGATGTGATGCACTTCAATCTGCATAAGACCTTCTCTACTCCTCACGGTGGAGGTGGTCCGGGAGCCGGTCCGGTCGGTGTGACCGAGGAGCTTATTCCCTATCTGCCTGGTCCGGGCATCGAGTTCGATGGCGAGAGATATCAGATTGAAACGCCCAAGACAGATTCCATTGGCCGCATGCTGGCGTTTCATGGCAATGTCGGCGTTATGCTGCGTGCTTATGCCTATATCCGCAGCTTGGGTGGCGAAGGCTTGAAGCACGCCAGCGAGATGGCGGTTCTTAACGCCAACTATGTGCGAGCCCGGCTGGAGGGTGTTTATGACCTTCCGTACACAACCCGTTCCCTTCATGAAGTTGTCTTCTCAGATAAAGACCTTGAAGGCGGCTGCCACACCCTGGATGTCGCAAAGCGTCTGATCGACTATGGCTATCATCCCCCGACCATCTACTTCCCTCTGGTGGTGAAGGGCGCGATCATGATCGAGCCGACCGAGACGGAGAGCCAGGAAGTGCTGGACGAATTCTGTGATGCCATGGTCGCCATAGCCGGTGAAGCTCGCGATAACCCTGAACTTCTTCTCCAGGCACCGGTTCGTTCGCGAGTGAGACGTCTTGATGAGACGAAAGCCGCGCGTAAGCCGAAGTTGCGTTGGCAAGAGGATACGTAATTTAAGTGTGATGAATGCAATGTAACAATGAAAGGGCCGGTCTGATGAAGACCGGCCATTTCATTTCTAACGAGTTGATAATTAAATCAAAACGCAGCGCAAAAAGTAAAGATTATTTCGGATAGGTGCCGTAAACCTGAATGACTCCTTGTTTGTCAAATGACAAAACCTCGTAAGGTTCAGCCTCTCTGCCGGGCATCTCCATGCCAGGAGAACCGATCGGCATTCCCGGAACGCTCAGACCAATCACATCAGGTCTTTCCTGCAACAACCGAAGCACTTCTGTCTTTGGTACATGTCCTTCCAATACGTAGCCATCAACGATGGCTGTATGGCAAGACTGGAGTTTCACCGGGACGCTGTATCGGGCTTTGATCTCAGAGATGTTACGAGCATCCTGAGAGGTCACTCGAAAGCCTGCGTCTTCAAGGTGTTTACCCCAGCCGCCGCAGCAGCCTCAGCCAGGGGCTTTGTATATCTTGATCGCAGGCTGTTGAGCCTGCTCTTCTGCCAACGACAGTGGCGCCAATAAACAGGCCAGGGCGAAGGACAAAAGAAAAATAGAGAGCAAACGGGTCATTACAGACTCCTTTCCACATGCTTGAATGTTTGAAGGCTAACACTTGTTTCAGACAACAGAAATACTGCCTTATATAACTATAGGCTATCCAGTGATCAGACATCAAGTCGGCGGACAAAGTCGGCGGACAAAGGACAGCCCCCTTGCCTGGTGCTTTAGTAAATCGCCCCAGGTCGGCGACGGGAGGATCTGTTGACATTGCCGTTGAGCCGGTAATCGAAGAAGGCCATGATCTTCAGTTCTTCATGTGGGAAGGCTCTTGGTAAGGGACCGTAGGTGGCGCCCTGGCGGACGGCCGTTATCGCTTCATCGTCCAGAATCCGATACCCGGAACTCTCGAGCAGTTCCACGTTGCTGACGTTGCCCCGACGATCTATGGTGATGCGTAGCAGGCAGGCTCCTTGCTGACGTCTCTGGGCCGCAGAGCTCGGATAGTTCCAAACATTATAAATGTTAGTCCGGAACCTCCGCATGAATGAGTGGAGTAAGTCTTGCTGACTGTCCATCCATACGGTGTCGCCTCGTGCGACATCGACTCGGTATTTGTGCCGCCAGTCACTTTCAATTTTAGACAGGGTGGCAGGTGAAATCTGTGAAAGGGTCTTAAGGTCGGGAACTTCCCTGGCCTGCGTCTTCTCAGGCTTCTGCCTCCATCCGTCCGGCGTAAAGGGTAACTCAAGTTCAGGTTCGGTTTTTTTCTCGACGACTTCTTTACGCGGCTTCGCTTGCTCTTTAGGGGGAACCTTCGGAGCAGGTTTCGGCGAACGTACAACTTTTTCGCGATCTTCGGTGTCCTGAGCCTCGGGCGCCATCTCTTTTTCGACGACCTGATCCTTTTCGGCCAAACGCTTGGCCGGTTTCTCACGAGGTTTCTCTAGCTCCCTGCGAATCGGCAGGTCGAGTTCCCGTTCCTGTTGCTGGGGAGGACGTACCTCGACATAGACCGGTTCCGGTGGGGCCTCTTCCCGGAACAGCTTGTCTTTGGGCAGCAGCAGCAAAAGCAGATGCAGCAACAATGAAAGCAGTATGAACCCAGCAATGATTCGGTTTTGTCTTTGTTCGGACGTCATGTTCCCTCAGTAAACAAACGTCTTATTGTAATACACTTGCACAGGTTTCTGCCACCATGGAATAGGCAGATTATCATATCTTTCTGACAGGGAAAGAAGTTGACGCCTCAGAAGCCATCCGGTATATTTTTCATCTTTAATAAAGCCAATCTTTGTCCTTAAAGGAGCAGAATATGCATCTCGTAGACCAGATCAAAGCTAAAGCTCGCACTAGTCTCCAGACTGTTGTCCTTCCGGAAAGTTACGATGATCGTATGATTCAGGCAGCAGAGATGATCACCAAAGATGGTTTGGCAAAAGTCGTTTTGCTTGGAGACGCCGCTGCTCTTGTAACAAAAGCCGGTGAGCTTGGTGTCTCTTTGGCCGGAGTGGAATTGATCAATCCGAAGAATGCCGCGCAACTCGATGGTTATGTCGCAGAGCTGGTGAAGCTGCGTGAGAAAAAGGGGCTGACGGCAGAACAGGCTCGTGAAAGCCTGACCGGAGAAGACAACCTCTTCTTTGGTGCTATGATGGTCCGTAAAGATGATGCCGGCGGAATGGTTGCAGGTGCCTATAACACCACTGGTGATGTTCTACGTGCAGCCTTTCAGATCATCGGTACCGCTCCGGGTATGAAGACAGTCTCTTCCGTCTTCCTGATGGTAACCAAGAACCCTGATTTCGGTGAGAACGGTGTCTTGTGTTTCGCTGACTGCGCGGTGAATCCGAACCCCAACGCCCAGGCCTTGGCAGAGATTGCTATCTCCACTGCGAGCAGCTGTAAGAGTTTCCTCGGTGTAGATGCCCGTGTCGCTATGCTCTCTTTCTCAACCAAGGGTAGCGCCAGCCACGAAGATTGTGACAAGGTTCTTGAAGCTCTCGAGATTGCCAAGGGGCTTGACCCAAACCTGCAGATTGACGGTGAACTGCAGCTTGATGCAGCCTTGCTGGCCAAGGTCGGTGATAAGAAGGCCCCGGGCTCTGCTGTTGCCGGCAAAGCCAACACCCTTATTTTCCCAACCCTTGATGCCGGTAATATTGGTTATAAGCTGGTCGAGCGTGTTGCCGGTGCTGAAGCCGTTGGCCCAATAGTTCAAGGCCTGGCCAAACCTGTGAATGATCTTTCTCGAGGTTGCTCTGTCGATGATATCGTCTCGGTCTCGGCGATCACAGCAGTGCAGGCGCAGGGCTAGCAGCCTGTCGGACTTACAATGAACTGGCTGCAAATTCGTCTCTTTGGCCCATATTTCAGCTCCTTTTCGACCAATAGCTACGGCTATTGCTCTCAAAAGAGCCAAAATCTGTTCTCAAACGGCCGAATTTTCGCTTCAGCCCCGAAAGTCCGACAGGCTGCTAGTGAAATAATAAATGTTTAGCTATAGATTAAGGGTTGGTAGCTTGCTATCAGCCCATAACTTATGGCATTTTGTGAAGAGGGCTTTGCACCTGTCTCCGGGGGGAAAGAATGCTTCTCTACGAACATGATGGTTTCATCGAAGCTGAAGCGAAAGAGATTCAACAACTCTGCCGCTCAACTTTCGCCATTTCCTTTGGCAATCCAGATCAAAAAAAGTATGAACTACAGGCCTCACTTTGCGATTATCTGGATAAAGATGAACAGCGCTGTCGCATCGCCTTCTATGACAAAAGCCTGAAAAAGGCCATGGTCTTTACCGTTGCTGGCACAGGAAAAACTTCTGTGTGGCAATACGGTCACCAGGCCCTTCTTGACCTTGGCTATCAGCTAGAAGACGTTAATCTTCAGCTCAGTCCCGCCATGCTTGAAGTTGTTCTGCGCGATGTCCCTGGAATTGCCTCTCCCGCCAAAGCACAACTGCAACGAACAGAGCACCAACGAATACTTGCCGACCTGCGGGCAACCTGTGACGTAAAGCCCGAAAGTCCGCAGGGGAAAAGAGCTGCTCTCAAGCTGAGCAATGAAAAGCGCCTGCAGGAACGGGCTGGTGGACTGCGAGAACTTCTTGTGGCTTTGTTCTCTCCTGAAGAAGAGGCTACTGACGAGATGGCGACACTTCTGGCCCAGATTAAAGATCTTACGGCCAGGCTGGAAGAAGCAGAAAACACAGCTGATTCGGAACGCTCAGAAAAAGAAATCAGCGAGGTCATTACTGCTGCTGCGGAAAAACGCATCCAGGAACTCGAGGAGATTCTGGTTGATGTCGAGACTCAGTCCTCAGATGTCTTGAAACAGAAGCGCAAGGTTGTCGCATTGAATGGACGCATAAAAGAGCTAGAGGCTGAATTGGTTTCTGCTCGAGAACTCTTGGTTGAAGAACAGGAGAAGCAAAAACAGTTTGTGGATGATGTCAAATCGACCAATGAACAGATTGTTGTTTTGCAGAAGGGTCTTAAAGAATCTGAAGACCTTCGAGAGGAGGCCTTTGCTCAGCTCGGAGAACAGGAGTCTGAAGCGACGCAGCTTGATAAAAGCTGCCGAGAGGCAGAACTCCGGATTAAGGTTCTTGATCAAGAGCTTAAGACCGCCGAGCAGAGGGCTGATGGTTTCAGTGAAGCCGTTAAGCTCTCGGACGACTTGCAGGCCCAGTTGGACAAGGCAGAGGAACAGCTTAACGAGACGATCACTCTTAAGGACAGCCTCAAAGAGGACCTGTCGATTGCTGTTGAAAAGCAAGAGGCTTTGCAGAAGAGGCTTGAGGAGGCTGAGAGCCTTGGGCAGGCCAATGCCGCCAAGCATCTCGAACTCCAGGAGTTGGAAGACCGCTGTGCCGAATGGGGGCAGGAAAATGAGAATTTGAAAGAAGAACTCTCTTTGGCTCTTGAAAAGCATGATGGTTTACAGAAGAGTCTCGAAGAGGCAAACAGCTTGAGTCAGGCCAATACAGTTGAGCGTGCCGAGATGCAAGAAATGGAAGGTCGGTGCGCCGAACTGGTCAAGATGAACGAGAGCCTTCGTGAAGAATTTGATCAGGAACGTAGTCTCCGCAAACGTCTGGAGAAAGGCGCTTCAGAGGCTGATCGTCGTATCTCTGAGCTTGAACAGCCTCTGAAACAGGCTGAGTCTGCCGCTGAAGAATTAAAGTCCGGATCGGAGGCTGCTGAGCCTGAATCCTCTGCCGCTCTAGATCAGGAAATGAAGACGTTGACTCTTCGCTTCGACCAGGAGAAAGCTGCGAGGGAGTCCCTGTACAATGAACTTCTGGAGTCTCATAAGATCATTGATTCTCTTGAAAAAATGGTCCGTGAGACAGAAAATAGTGGTTTGGAAGTGAGCTCCTGGAAGGCTTCCACAGCGCAGCAGGACGATGACAGGGTTCTGGAACTGGAAGAACGGTTACGATCTCTGGAGGTTCAATTGGAAGGGGAGACCCTTGTTAAAAAGACTCTGGCCAAAGAGCTTGCATCGGTTGAAAAAAAACTTGCTGAGCAGGAAGTTTCGCTAGCAGAGGCATTGACCGTGAAAAAAGGGCAGGGTGCCGTTGAGTCGGCTGCTCCGGTTGAGAATGAAAAGTCGCCAAAGACCTCCAAGCCCTTACCTCATGAAGTGCGTCCCGCGCCCAAGAAAGGTGCTTTCTTTCGCCCGGATTGGGGTCTTCAGGGCTTGCCCTGTCGCTCAACAGGTCAAGTCTTCAAGGCATGGGAAACCGTCTTTAATGTCCAGATGGCTATCGAGGGTTATCCCTCACAATACTGTATGGCTTTTATGGTTGTTCTGAAGCAGGGAAAGCAGAAGAAACTTTATCTACTCTATCGACTGAAGCAGAACAAACACACTCTGATCTGTATACCGGCGAAGAGCCCTAAGGATGAAGCCTCTTTGCAAAAGGCGATCAAGGAAGGTTTGGACTTCCTCCGTAAGAGTGGTTTTGAGATGGATGAGATGTCAACTGAGCATATTGTGAGTACCTTGGGAACCTATTGTTTGGAATCTGATTGACGTATTGAAACTGTTCTACCGAGTGTGCTAAGAAAAAGTAAAGGCTAGGAAAATTCCTGGCCTTTACTTTTTTTGAAAAGATGGAAACCAAACTTTTACTTACGTTGAAACTCCGAAGAAGCAAAGCTGTACTTGAAGTTCATGTGATCCGTGTAGGTTCCTTCAAGGATGGCGACAACGTCCTCGGTGAAAACCAATTCCTCATCGGTCGGGATGACGAAGACTTTAACCGGCGAGTCCGGGGTGGTGATTACGGTCTCTGCCTTGCGGGTCATGGTGTTGCGATTCTTCTCTTTGTCGAGAATGATGCCCATGAACTCGAGCCCCTCAACAGCTTTCTCGCGAATCAGAGTACCCATTTCACCGACACCGGCAGTGAAAACCACAGCATCAATGCCACCGATCGCCGCAGCGTAGGACCCAATATATTTCTTCAATCGATAAGCTTCAACATCAAGTGCGAGTTTGCAGCGCTTGTCGCCTTCTTCGGCGCCTTCGATGACATCACGGCGGTCAGTGTACTGACCGGTGATTCCCAGAATACCGGACTTTTTGTTCAGAACGCTGTCGATCTCCATGGGGGTGAGGCCTTCCTGCTCCATGATAAAAGCCGGAATCGCAGGGTCAATATCACCACATCGGGTTCCCATGACCGCTCCTTCAAGAGGGGTAAGACCCATCGATGTGTCTACAGAGACGCCATTTTTAATGGCAGAATGGGAGACACCATTGCCGATGTGCATAGTGATGATATTGCAATCTTTCGGGTCTTTACCAAGCATGGCTGCGGCACGCTTGGAAACATAGAGATGGCTGGTGCCGTGAAAGCCGTAACGGCGGACACCATATTTCTTGTACCATTCGTGGGGAAGGGGATAGGTGTAGGCTGGTTCAGGCATGGTCTGATGGAAGGCCGTGTCGAAGATCGCAATATGCGGAACGTCAGGCAGAACGGACTGGGCCGCTTCGATACCAGAAATGTTAGGTGGATTGTGCAAAGGAGCGAGATGCTGAACGGCTTTAATGGTGTCCAGAACTGCATCGTCTATTGTTACCGAGCAGGTAAATTTCTCTCCGCCATGAACAACACGGTGGCCGACTGCTGAGATCTGGGTTATTTCTTCAACGACACCATATTCCTTGTCAGTCAGGATTTTGATGATCAGGTGAATTGCGACCTTATGGTCGGGACACTCATACTCTTCACGATAGGTCTCCCGGCCGGGGACTTCGTGAATGATGTAGGAGTCACCTATTGTGACGCGCTCGACCATGCCTTTAGCGATAACTTCTTTCTTTTCCCAATCATAGAGTTGGTATTTGACAGATGAACTACCGCAGTTAAGTGCCAGGATATCCATAAGTTTTTCCTCCTCGAAATGTATGAATTATTTTAGGGCTAAAAACAGAATGATGTTTTATGTGAGTTTTTTTAGCCGCGCTTAAATTTTTTTTAAGTCAGCTTTTATAATGGTTTACAGGTGTAAAACGTGTTGTGAGAGGGTAATGTAAGGGGTTGTAAATTGCAAGTTTTTTAAGGGATAAGCGCTGTCTGTTTGCTCTGGACAGAATCATTTTCTTGCGGTAAACTCCTCAAAGTTTGTGAACCATAAATCTATCGAAGAGGAGGAATATTCCATGGCTTACACAATTAATGACGAGTGTATCAATTGCGCCGCTTGCGCAGACACCTGCCCGGTTGACGCCATCAGTGAGCAGGGTGACGTGCATGTAATTGACGCAGCACTTTGCACAGACTGTGGTGCTTGTGTTGACAGCTGTCCTGTTGCCGCAATCGAAGCTCCCTAAGCACCTCTGTAATACGCGTAAAAAGAAGGCCGCCCCTGATTTCAGGGGCGGCCTTCCGTGTTTATAGAGAGGGGCTAGATCAGCCGGCGCCGGGTTTAGAGTCAACCACCTCGACGTTGATGTTGGCAAGGCCGTCAGGCAGGTTTCGGAAAACGATGGTGAAGGGGATCGACGCTCCGGCGGCAACGTTCATGTTGGAAAGGCTGTCGCCGAACTGGTTGTTCATCGCCTCTTCGATGGCTGCAAAGGTCATGCTCTTAAGAGCGGTGTTATCAAGCTTATTGCCGCAGAAAACAGTCTGCTGCAAGAGTGTTTGACCTTGAGCATCGAGTAGGACACCCTTGATCGTAATCGCTGAGCGAGTAGCCGGGTAATTGTTGACGGCCGCACCTTGAATGATCAGCATCTGTCCTGCTTCGCCGTTCACATAGGAGCTTCCGGAAACGTTGATGCCGATCCGGTCCCCCGGTGAGCTGACTGGAGCTTCGCCAATATATTCCTGCAGGAACGGCAGATACTGGCCGATGGTGTTCAGGTTGATTGCACCTTCCTGGATAAACAGGAAGCCTGCCGCTCCACCCAGAATAACGAGCAGAAGCACCAACAGAACCAGAATACGCGAGAGAGAGCTCTTCTTGGGTGGCGGTGGTGCCGGCAGCGGTTCTTCATCGTCATGGTCGTTTGCAGGTGGTCTGGAAATCTCCTGGCTTGGGCTGAAAGACTCCGTTTCCTCTTTCTGTTCCATCGACGCGCCGGAGAAATCATCATCAGAGCCAAAGCCGGGTGCTTCTTCATCTGGAGTGTCGCTGGCAAAATCTATCTCGCCGAATTGCAGGTCATCACTGCCGGACTGTGCCGCCGGACTTTCTGCTGCTGTCTCATTATTGTCAAACTGGGGTTCTTCAAAGTCGAATGAGGAGTCATCGCTGGCCGCCTTCTCTTCCCAATCGGAAGAGGAATCATCAGCAAACGGGTCTTCGTCGTCAAAAGAAAACTCGTCAGGCTCACTTGTTTCCTCGCTTGCCGGAGTTGGTGACCCTTCCTCTGCATCACCAAAGGCGAAGGCGTCGTCGCCAGAATCGTTGCCAAAGGAAAACTCCTCTGAAGCCTCTTGCTCTTCAGTGTCTTCTGTCGTGTCATCGAAAGATAGAGCCGATGAACCAGCGTCGTCTTCTGTGGAAAAATCAATTTCGTCAACGACCGAGGGCTTATCCGCTGAAAAGTCGATCTCATCGTTGGCGGCAGGTTGGTCCGTAGAGAAATCAATTTCATCGCTGGATGCTGATTCTGAAGCTTCCGGCTCCTCGTTGAATTCAAACTTCATTGCTCCATCGGGCTCATCAGTTTCACTGAAAGCGTTGTCGAAGTCAGTCGCTTCGTCAGAGGCGTTCTCTTCCTGTGGCCCTTCGTTGGCCGGGGAACCCTCTTCTGCGGTGTCTTTCCCTGCTTCGCTTTCTGTGTCCTGAAGCTGACTTGTGTCAACAAAGGAGAACTCGTCTGCCAACGCTTCTTTTGAAACGGCATCACCCATTTCAGATTCCAGACCGCTGAAGTCGAGAGTACCGCTTTCTTCCTGAGCCGATTCTTCCGGTGGTGCCGCGTCCTCAGCTGCAGAAGTTTCAGCGGGGGGTTCTTCGCTGGACGGAGTCTCCCCTGCAGGAGTCTCGTCAGTAACTTTCTCCATGTTGAACGAACCGTAGTCAACCGTTTCTTCAACAGACTCCGCTTCTGGAGGCATTACAGTGAAGACCTCCTTGCACTTGGAGCAACGGACTTTGGTGCCACCAGCCTTGATCTTCTCATCGGCTAAGCGAAAACGGGTTTGGCATGCTTCACACTGAATAATCATTCAGTTTCTCCCTCTATATTTCAGGTGCCCTCAACGACACGAATGTCGGGCAGGTCTCGATATTTTTCGTCAAGGTCCAGACCATAGCCGACGATAAAGCCGTCGTCCATGGAGAAGCCGACGTAATCGACCGGTACCTCAGTAATCCGCTGGGCCTGCTTATCAATCAGGGTGCAAATTTTCAAGCTGGCCGGTTGCCGGTTGAGCAACATTTCACGAAGTGATTCAAGGGTCAGGCCGCTGTCGACAATATCTTCTACGACCAGGACATGTTTGTCCTTGATCGACATCTCAAGATCTTTGCGGACCTCGATGATGCCCGAAGACTGGGTCGCAGAGCCATAACTGGCAAGGCGCACAAAATCGATGACTGATGGAGTTTCAACGGCTCGGATCAGGTCGGCGATAAAGAGAAAGGAGCCTTTAAGGACAGCGATCATCAAGATTTCTTTGCCTTGATAATCTCTATCTATCTCGGAGGCGAGGACCTTGATTCTTGTGGCAATATCATCAGCAGAAAAAAGGGGCGTCATGGATAGCTTTATTTGGGGGGTACTAGAGGTTGTCATAGTCGGCTATTCTATAGCAAAGCGGCTGATTTATGTCAATTTTTTAGGTCGAAGAAGTTCCATTGAGGCAGTCGCAAAATCCTATGCTATAATCTGCATCAGTTTATAGCCCTGTAGATAATTCTCAGAAATGTGAAACATGCCACCTTGCGCAGTTTCTGTATCTCATGTCAGGAGAAATTTGATGCGTACCATTGTTCTTGCCAGCCTTGTCTTTTTGTGTCTTTTTACGTCTTTCGCTTTTGCCTCTCCGGATTTGCAAGTTAAAACGCCGACTTTTAATTTTGGTGAGATCTACCAGGGCGATAAAGTCCCTCATGCCTTCGAGTTTACCAACCATGGGGAAGATCCTCTGGTTATTGATCGTGTCCGCAGTTCCTGTGGTTGTACTGCGGTTCTGGTCTCCGAGAAAAACATTCCTCGCGGGGGTAAAGGCGAGCTGAAGGCAAACTTCGACAGTGCCCGCTTCCGAGGGGCCATTTCCAAAACCATTTATCTCTACAGCAACGATCCTGTCCGGCCAACCATGCAGTTCCATCTTAAAGGCAATGTTCTTGAAATTGTTGCCGTCGAACCTGCTCAGATAAACTTTGGCAGGGTGGAGGCAGCAAATCTCTTGACCACCAAGGTTGTGTTGCGTAACCAGGGTAAAGAAACTTTGACCCTCGGTAAGCCACATGCGACTGCGGCTGAACTTCTGGTCAAGATGCCTGAAGTTGATTTTGTTAGTGGCTCTGAAGTGACCATCGAGCTACAACTGACGCCCAAGCCTGGCCAGGAACGTTTCAGCGGCTATGTTCTGGTGCCTGTTGTCGGCGTTCCCAAGAACGAGCTCCGTATTCCCGTATACGCAACAATTAATAACTAAGTTTCGAGTCTATAGCCCAGACGAAGGGAATGCGTCTTTACGCCGAAACAGATAAGAGCTGAAATCAAAAGACCAACGCAAAGACGCCATGAAAAGCCAAGAAAGACGCAAAGGCAGACTATTCTCGCTTTTTAAAGTGGTTTTCTTTGCGGGCTTTCTCTAGCCCTTCGCGCCTGCGTTAAATACTTACAATCTATTGTTTGGGTTATAAGTCCGATAAGTTTTACAGAGACTGCTTCATTTTATCGTTTATAGGTTGAAAGAGCTGTCAGGTGGTCTATACTTGAGCCGTTTTGTCCTCGATCGTTCAGGGATCACTCTCACAAACTTTGTTCAAGGAGCCTGCATGCCTACTCATGTCTCGCCACCACAACGGCGCAAATTTCTCTTTACTATGCTCGGTGGTCTCGGTGTCCTGATCGGCGCTGCCTCAGCTTGGCCCATTTTCCGTTTCCTGTCACCTGTCGCCAGTGGTAGCGGCAACGACCAGGTTGTTGTCCCGCGTAGTGAGGTCGCGGCGGGAAAAGCCCATTTCTTCGACTATCGCGGCAAGCCGGCGGTTCTTCTGCAACCGACTCCGGGCAACTTTGTTGCCTTGTCGGCGGTTTGTACACATCTCGGTTGCGTTGTTGCTTGGCAGGATCAGGCCGGGGAGTTCCTCTGTCCTTGCCATGGCGGCCGCTTCTCTGCCGATGGCCAGGTCCTTGGCGGCCCGCCACCAAAACCACTTGAAACTCTAGTCGTCGAGCTTGATGGCGACCAGCTCAAAGTCGGATAGGGGGAACTTATGCAACCGATAAAAATGCTGGTCGATTTCGTTGATACCCGTCTCGGGGTCAGAGATCTTTACAACAAGGAATTGCATGGCTATCTGCTACCGCGGAAAGTCAATGCCTGGTACACCCTTGGCGCGGTGCTCCTGGTGCTCTTCAAAATCCAGATTATTACCGGCATCCTGCTCCTTATGTTCTATGTGCCGGATTCGGAAAAGGCCTTCGCCAGTGTTCAGGCCATTATGAATGATGTGCCCTATGGATGGCTCTTCCGTATGCTCCATGCCGTTGGCGCCAACGTCATCATGATTGCCCTGCTGCTGCATATGCTCTCTGTGCTGTTTATGTCCAGTTACAAAGGTCGCCGTGAGTTCACCTGGCTGACAGGTTTTACTATCCTTAATCTGACCATGGGACTCTGCCTGACCGGTTACCTCCTGCCCTGGAGCCAGCTCTCCTTCTGGGCGACCACGGTCGCGACAGATGCCGCAGGCGCGATTCCGGTGATTGGCGATTACCTGGTGGAGTTCCTGCGTGGTGGGGCGACCGTTGGCAACCAGACGCTGGGTCGTTTCTTTGCTTTGCATGTTGTCGGTATGCCCTTGATCCTGCTTGGCCTGATCGGCGTCCATCTCTTCTGCGTTAAACGTCGCGGTATTTCTGCTCCTCCTTTTGGAGAGGATTATAAGGCTTCCGAACCTCTGCCTTTCTTCGAGCATGAAAAGCATAAGGATGGCATTCCCTTCTTCCCGAACTATTTTGTTAAAGATGCTGCTGTTATCTGTTTCTTTATCGCTTTTATGCTTGCGATCATCTTCTATGCTCCGGGTCTGTTCTTCCCCGAGTCTGCCTTCCAGCCCGCAGACCCGTTTTTGACTCCGCCGCACATCAAGCCGGAGTGGTATTTCCTTTGGGCCTACCAGACTCTGAAAATTTTCCCCAGTGAAATTATCGGACTGGGTGTACAGGGTGCGTTTATGACATTCCTGGCGCTGCTACCTTTTATTGATCGGAGCCCCGAGAGGCGGCCGGGCAAGCGTCCGTTGTTTATCACCTGCTACGTTCTTACCATCCTTGTTTTCGTGGCGATTTCTGTCTGGGGGCATTACTCATGATTCGCACATCTATTTCTCTTTTTGTCCTGATGCTTTTTACGCTCTTGGCGGCTCCTGCGCTTGTGCTGGCAGCTGACACAGTGTGCATCGAATGTCACGGCGGTCAGCCAGGCCCTCTCGGCGAGCCCGTTGGGCAGTGGCGCACCAGTGTCCACGCTGAGAACGGCATCTCCTGTCACGAATGTCACGGCGGCGATCCCACCGATTACGCTATGGCGATGAGCCCCGATAAAGGTTTCATTGGCGCTCCGGAGTATGCGGATGTCCCAGATTTTTGTGGCCGTTGTCATGTGGGTGTTGCCGATGCCTACAAAGGGGGTGCTCATGGACAAGCGCTCGAAGCTGGCGCGGCGCAATGCGTGGTCTGCCACGGCAATCACGCGATCCAGAGGGCAAACCTGGACCTGATCAATGAAGAAGCTTGTTCGCAATGTCATTCGTATGAGCGGGCCGCTCTGATCCGACTGTCTCTGGTTGAAACGGATACGATGATTAATACGACAGAGGCTGATCTTGAACGACTCTACCGGCTCGGTTTCGCGGTCGATGAGATGGAAGACGGCCTTT
Organism: Deltaproteobacteria bacterium IMCC39146; assembly: GCA_030005635.1. Taxonomy (GTDB): domain Bacteria; phylum Desulfobacterota; class Desulfuromonadia; order Desulfuromonadales; family BM103; genus M0040. Next base: position 20,448 of record JARUHP010000019.1, on the reverse strand, counting down.
TTAACCAGCGCAATAGTTTTCACCGCATCTTCCATGGTGTCGACGTTGAACGTGTACGAGCGGAGACTGCAGACGTGCAGGCCGAAGTCGGTAAGATCAGTAACCAAGTAGCAGAAATCGATACAACGATCCAGGAGCGTAAACTCTGGGGAAGTGCTGTGCTCGGCCTCTTTATTCTTGCCGGAGTGATCTTCCTTCTGGTCAGGAAAGCTTACGAGGAAGAAGAGCGCGGTTGATCAAAAAATGCGAGGATTTTAAAGCCAGGGGCGCTGCATCTCGAATGCAGCGCCCCTGGTTGTTTGTAAAGCTTTCTTTGCAAAGGAACTCTAGCTGTCTGTCTGACAATCAATGACCTGGCTGCTAGGGAAGAAAGTTGTTACTGAGATCAGTGTAGGCGCGTTTGAGGTTGAGTTTGATTAATTGTTCGTAGCCATCCATCTGCTGATATTGAGGCAGGTCAAAGTTTGCCAGAGTCTGTTCCAGGGTCTTGCCGCGCTCGATGTACTTCAGAACTTCCGTCAGGAAGTCGCGAAAAAACTGCCCGAACTCGTAAACATCTTCACTGTCGCCGACCGGTCCATAGCCGGGGATAATCTGTTTGGCATCGATCTGCTCCAGGAAGTCGAGAGCTAGCAGCCAGTCGGTCATGTAACCGTTGCCCATGTAGCCGACACTGTTAATATAAAGTAGATCGCTGGCGAACAGCACTTCGGCTTCAGGGATGAAAACAACGATGTCCCCATCGGTATGTCCTTTGCCGATATTGGTCAGTACGACCGAGACGCCGCCGGGCTTCAAGGTTAAACCTTCGTTGAAAAACATCGTCGAATACTCCGGCTGGCGGACTTCTGAGTCGATGCTTTTCCAGGTTTGCCAACTCATCAAAACGTCTTGGCCCGGCGGGAAATCGAAATCAACATAGGTGTAGCCGGCGTGATGGTGAGCAAGGACAAAATAACGGATCGGTTTCGTGGTGCGGGATGCGATAGCTCTGCGCAGGTCGTCGATGACCTCTTTGGTCATGTGAGCCCCTGCGGCAACAACATACTCTTTGCCAATGACAAAGATCGCGTTGGTGGTCGCCTTGCCACCGGGGTTGGCTATAGCCGCAAAAACACCGGCTGACAGCGGCTCAACCTGGAAGCTGTCTTGCACCGAGACGACTGCGACTGCCGCCCCGATTGGAGCTGGTTTCTCCTTGGGGGTAGCTGCAAAAGAACCGGTTGTCAATATGTATGTTAGGATCAGAATGATCAGTAGAATTCGACGCATATTGGTCATCATAGCAGGGATTTGCACGTTCCGGCAACTGTCTTGATGAGCTTTGATTACCAGTTGCAAAAGCCTACGAAGCAGTGGTATAAACCATCCCCTATGCGCGATTAGCTCAGCTGGATAGAGCGCTGCCCTCCGGAGGCAGAGGTCGCAGGTTCGAATCCTGCATCGCGCGCCAATTAAATCAAAAGCTCAGACGAGTGAACCGTCTAAGCTTTTTTTGCTGGTGCCATGTTATAAAAAAGTCATAAGCTATTGATTAACGCAAAGAAGCGAAGGCGCAGAGGATGAGGCCTCAGGTTGAGCGCTTAACTAAGATGTCAGTAACTTTTACTCTGCGTCTTTGCACCTTAGCGTTAAGTATTATGGGGGTATAGAGTCGTTATTTTATAGTCAGCTTCCCTGGATGATCTTCGACAACCCGACCAATGTGAAAGGCATTGCAACCGGCCGCTTCAAGTTGTGCCGTGAGCTTCAATAATTTATCTTGCGCGACAGAGATCAGCAGGCCACCGGAGGTTTGTGGGTCAGCGAGAATGTCCACGATCACAGGTGCGACCCGTTCACGGTTGACCACTTCAGGCATATAGTGCTCGCGATTGCGATAACTGCCGACCGGCACCAGGCCGATTTCAGCAAGATCTATTACCTGAGGATAAACGTGCAGAGAAGATGCGTCGATTTCGAGCCCGACCTGGCTGGCTGCTGCCAACTCCTGAGCGTGACCGAGTAAGCCGAAGCCAGTAATGTCGGTGCAGGCATTTACACCCACCTTGAGCATGACTTCTGAGGCCGCGTGGTTCAAGGTCTCCATGCCTTGAATGGCCTCTTTCATCTGCTCTTCCTCGATGACCTCCCCCTTTAATGCTGTTGCCAGAATACCAACCCCAAGAGGTTTGGTCAGAACCAGCATGTCTCCGGGCTTGGCGTTAGCAGTGGTGACCAGGTTCTTCGGGTCAACCAGACCGGTTACCGCCAGACCAAATTTTGGCTCGTCATCCTCAACAGTATGCCCGCCGACAACAATCGCTCCGGCTTCGTGTACCTTTTCTGCTCCCCCTTTGAGGATTTCGACCAGGACCTCCTGTTCGAGACAAGCCGGAAAACCGACCAGGTTCATCACCGTGAGCGGCTTGCCGCCCATGGCATAGATGTCGGAGAGGGCGTTGGCCGCAGCAATTCGCCCAAAAGTGCGGGGGTCATCGACGATCGGGGTGAAGAAATCGACCGACTGTACCAGGGCACAGTCCTCTGAAATTTGATAAACGCCTGCATCCGCGAAGGGAATCGACGCGGTCAGGAGGTTTGAATCTTCAACTGTCGGCAGCTGGCGCAGCACCTGCGCCAATGGCCCGGGGGCCATCTTGGCGGCTCAACCGCTGGTTTTGGATAGGTGAGATAGTTTTACGCTCATTTTATTCGCTCCATGGGTTCGGGGTACAGAGAGCAGGGTTAAGGGAAAACCAAGCTTTTCCCTTCGCCCTGAACCATTAACCTTTTACCCTTGTTTAGGTAATTGCCAGGCGACGCGTTCGTCACCTTTACGCATAGTGTACTTGAGACTGTCGAAGAGTTCCAGAATTGCCTGGGTTTGCTTGCGGGCGCTGCCTATCAGGTCGCGGAATTCGCCCAGGGTCAGGGTCTCTTTTGAACTGAAATGATTGACCAGAGAGGTGAGCGCTTTCTGGTAGGCCGCCTTGTGCAGGAATGAATCATCGTTGAGGCGAATCAGGACGCCGTTGGCAAAGAGGAACGCGAGTAATGATTCAACCTGTGTATTGGGAACTCCGGCCAGAGCCAGCATGTCGACGCGGCCTTTTGCCTCAACGCCGGCATCGAGGTAAACTTTTTCGAGAATTTTTAACAGCTGTTCCTGCTCCTCGGTCGGTTGAGGAGTGAAGTCGATTCTTGCCAGCCATTCCCCGCGTTGAACCAGTTGCTCCTCATCAAACAGGCCTCTGAGTAGTTGTTCAAAAGCTTTCGGAGCCACTTTTGGAGGCAAGGCAGATTTGAGAGTTGCATGAGGAATGCCGGGTTGCAGAGCATTGTCCCGGTGATAGTTGTCAACTGCATCCAGAAGGGTGCGTTGCCAGGCTCGTGCCGTTTCCACTGTCACCCATTGATCGCCAATCCTGCTGACTTGCTCGGCTTCTGTAAGGCTTTCCAGAAGAGCTGTAATTTTCTCCCTGCCCAATCCAGAGGCCTGTTCCAGCTCCTTTAGCTTCACGCAGCCAAGCTCGGCAAGTTTCTGGACAATAAAAGAACCTTCTCCCGATTCCAGCTCTTTCAGGGCGTGCATCACCCCATCACGAAAACGTTTATGCTTCACCGGTGTGGGGTCGATGATCTGGCCGCCGCCGATGGTCGCCATCGGTGAGTAGGAACGAACAATGAAACGATCCTGGCGATGGGCGACCAGGGGGCTGTCGAGATGAAATTGTGCGAGCACGCTTTCTCCCTGCTGCATCTCGTCGCGATCTAGCAAAGCAACACGGGCGGTGACCTTGGCGGTTCCCATATGCAGATGAATGGGATCGCGAAACTTGAGTGGCCGTGGTGCTTCTTTCAGCAGATTGAGCCGGGCGTCGAAACGCTCGGTCATGGTGAAGAAGCCGGGAGTCGCCACCACGGCACCTCGGGTCAGGTTGCTACGTTCCAGTCCGGCCAGGTTGAGTGCCACGCGTTGCCCTGCTCTGGCTACCTCTGCTTTTTCTCCGTGAACCTGGACCTCGCGGACCCTGACGGTTTCGCCCGGCGGCATCACTTCAAGCGTGTCGCCGACCTTGATCTTTCCTGAGAGGAGCGTACCGGTGACCACGGTACCGAAGCCGCTGATCGTGAAATGACGATCGATCGGCAGTCGAGTTGGACCATCTTCATCACGCGGCGGCAACTCTTTGAGAATCTCCTGAATCGTCTGTCGAAGCTCTTCCAGGCCCTCACCCTGCAAAGCGGAAACCCGGCAGCAGGGAGCCTTCTCGAGAAATGTCCCTTCGAGGGTTTCACGAACCTCTTCTTCAACGATGTCGATCCAGTCGTCTTCGGCAAGGTCACACTTGGTCAGCACCAGGATGCCACGTGGGATCTGCAGCAGTTGTAAAATCTGCAGATGCTCGCGGGTCTGCTGCATGACGCCTTCATTAACGTCCACGACCAGCAGGACCAGGTCGATGCCACCGATACCGGAGAGCATGTTGTGGATGAATTTTTCATGGCCGGGAACGTCGACGACCCCGGCCATGCTGCCATCGGCCAGCTTGAAGGGCGCGAAGCCGAGATCGATGGAGATGCCTCGTTCCTGCTCTTCTTTCAGGCGGTCGGTGTTGATGCCGGTGAGCTTGTTGATCAGTACGGTCTTGCCGTGGTCAACGTGGCCGGCGGTGCCGATAATGTGGTAGCGGGTTGTGTTGTTCATAAATAGTTTGTCCGTATCAATCGTTTCTGGGGCTGTAATAAGTCATTCAACGCGGAGGCGCGGTGACGCAGAGAGAAACTTCAGGTAAAGCTTTTCAGCGTCACCGCGCCTCCGCGTTGAATAATATCATCAACAGAAAATCTGCTTCAGCGCCTTCAAAAGCAAGGCTTCATCCTCCTGGTTCAGGGTCCGGGGATCGATTAGGAAACGATCGTCCTGAATGCGTCCAACAACAGCCGGTTCACAACTGCGTAGTCGCGTTGTCAGCTCATTGAGAGAGATTTGTTTTGGTGCCAGGGCGATGACGCATCCGGGCAGTTCCGCAAGAGGCAGCGCGCCGCCGCCGACGGTTGCCGTTGTTTCGATGATGCTGCAGTCTGCTTTGTCGCCAAGATGAGTCAATAGTTGGGCAAGAAGGTTTTCGCAGCGGCGCTGCAACTCCTCGACCGGCAGTGACAGCATCCTCAGGGTGGGGATCTGTTGCAAAGCGTTCTGCGGATCAAGATAAAGTCTGAGGGTCGCTTCGAGGGCTGCCAGGGTCAGCTTGTCAATCCGAAGGGCGCGGGCCATCGGGTGTTTACGCACCTTGTCGATAACGTCTTTATTGCCAACAATGATCCCTGCCTGGGGCCCGCCGAGAAGTTTGTCGCCGCTGAAGGTGACCAGATCAATACCGGTTTTCAGTGCTTCGCGTACGGTCGGTTCACGCGGCAACCCATAAGGTGTCAGGTCCATCAACAAGCCACTACCGAGGTCTTCTAGGACCGGAATGTTTTGTTGATGAGCAAGTTCAGCCAGTTCTTCGCCACTGACCGCTTCAGTGAAACCCAGGATCCGGTAGTTACTGGTGTGGACCTTGAGAATCAGCGACGTCTCTTTGTTGATGGCGTTTGCGTAATCCTTGAGATGGGTCTTGTTAGTGGTACCGACTTCAACCAGTTCGACACCACTGGTAGCCATAATGTCCGGGATACGGAAAGACCCACCGATCTCAATCAACTCACCGCGAGAGACGATGGCACTCTGACCACCTGCCAAGGCTGCCAAGGCGAGCATGACCGCACCGGCGTTGTTGTTGACCACGGTCGCTGCTTCGCCACCGGTCAACTTGCAGATCAACTCTTCAACATGGGTGAAACGCTTACCACGCTGGCCTGCCTCGAGGTCATACTCAAGGTTGGAATAACCCTGAGCAATATCTTTGATCGCCTGCAGCGCATCGCTGCAGAGTGGAGCACGACCGAGGTTGGTGTGCAGAAGCGTACCGGTGACATTGATGACCTTACGTAAAGAGGGCTTGGCCATCAACGCGACCCGAACGGCGACCAGCTTGGCAACGGCCTCAGTTCCGAGGCCGGGCAGAGGAGCTTGTTCGTCGAGAAGCTGTTGGCGCAGGTCGTCAACAACCTTCTGGGCGGCTTCACGAATCAGCATGTGAGGCTGGCTTTTCTCAAGCTCTTTGAGGCGAGAAGAACCCAGCAGACGATCGATTGCGGGTAGAGTGCGCAGGAGCGCGCGGCGATCAGACATGGATCACCTCCTGGTATGATACAGAGTGGCCTTTAAGGGTGCGGTTCAGTCTTGGGCAGGAGAGGGGATGTCGCGCATCATGACGTTGATCTTGCCGGCGGCAACAGCCATGACAATCCCCTGGATAGCGCCGATTTCTTCGTCTGTAATCTTCTGTTCCCTGGCCACGCCAAGGTAGTATTCGACTCATGGCTGGCATTCCCGGGCCATGCCGGCAGCCAACCCTATCATCGCTGTGGTGCGAGAATCGAGATGCTTTTCGTTGCGAACAGTGTCGTAGAAATTGCAGTAGGCTTTGTGTTGTTCGGGTGGCAGCATTACTTTATGACCTTTTGATGCGTCATCTGTTGGTTATGTTTCCCTGTCGTTTGTGTAACAAATTGCGCTCCAACTTTCAACTAATATTCACAAAGGCTGATTGACGAGGTCACTCTGCAGTGAGGGAGGGGGGCAAGGTGGTGAAGGTTTGTGCAAGCCAGGCCTGATGCTTGCATCAACTGATGTTGCAGCAATAATCTGGGGCACTTTTAACCCTTTTTAAGGCCAGGGATGATTAAATGGAGGTCATTGCGCCTCTTCTGAGGGCATGAGCTCAGCGTAACTCCCTTATTTAGAGCGACAATAATGGCCTTTTCACTGTTGCTAAACTATGATATTTTACCGCGTTATTGTGCTCTTTGCAGGGAAAGGGCCTAAATTGTTCTTTGGGGGAAGACGCTTTTTCTCGCTTTGATGATAAGGCGAAACAAACATCAATTCCGTGTGAATCCTCCTTTTACCTTACATCGAAAAGCTGAAGTTTATGATTTTGAACTGCAAGGAAATATTTCTGATTGCAAGGAGCAGGGTTGTGCTTGCTAGTCTCAGGTGGTGTGTTTGCTGTTCACTCCTTTTGGTTCTGCAGTTAGTTGCGTCTCCGATTATTCCGACCTCTGCTGCCGAAATGCAGTTGGGAGCCAATGAATCAACATTACCAACCCGTGCCTCTTCGAGTCGGTCTGAGCCTTCTGTCAATCCCATCACGGCGCCAGCGGGGATTGTGATGGGTTTTGCTATGGAGATGGGTGAGCCTCGGGATTTCTCAAGAGATTTAGAGGCCGTTGGTCTCTATCTGCAAGAGCGGCTAGCCATGCCGGTCAAGATGCGTAGTTTTGGCAGTAATGACCAGCTATACAGCTGGTTGTCTCGTTTTAGAGAGGTTGATGTCGCCTGGCTCAGTGAGGATTTCCTCAAGAGCCTCCCCGTCGGAGACGTTTCCTCTCTGGCTCAAAGCCCAGGGCCTTCTGCTCTTTTCCCCTCTGGAGAGCTCGTCGCTCACCCCGGATTTGATGGTGAACTCCGTCAACGGATCAGTGATATTTTTCTGAGTATGGATCAAACCTCTTCGGGGCGGGAGTTGCTGGCTCGACTTGAAGTGGAACATTTTTTTTCACCACCTCAAAAACAGCTCTCAGAGGTGGCAGATGTGGTTGTGCCGACAGGAAAGCCTGGGTCATCTCCTGATGAGGTCAAAGGCATCCCGATGTCGGTGTTTGTTGCCGGTCGAGCAACTCAGAGGAGTACCACGCCAGAATCTCGATTCCTCGAGGCCGAGGATTACGAGGAGCTTGATGCTCTGGATAACTCCCCTGCGCTAGAAGAATTTGTCGAGCCTTTAGAGCCAGCGAACTCTTCAAGAGCAGCCGACGTGTTAATCGCTTCTCCCCCATCTCGGAACGCCAATGGTTCCGAACATGTCTCGATCGGTTTTATTGTGGATGATTGCGATAATTTATCGCCATCAAAAAATATGGAGAAATTCAGTTTCTACCTGCAAGAACGTCTCTCCATCCCAGTTGAGGCACGCAACTTTTGCACAGAAGGTCAGTTATATGACTGGTTAATTCGTTTCAGAGAGGTTGATGCTGCCTGGTTCAGCAAAAAATTCCTCGATGAACTCCCCGTCGGAGAAAATTTCCCCCTGGCAGAGAACGCAAGTCCTTCTTCAGTGTTTCCTTACCGAGAACTCGTCGCTCGTCCCGGATTTGATGGTGATCTTCGCACGCAGATAGGTGATGCTCTACTGAGCATGGAGCAAACCTCCTCGGGGCGCCAGCTGTTGGCCGAGCTTGAGATCAGTGGTTTTGTTACACCTCATCAGAGGCAACCTTCTCTAGAGCTAAAAGAGACCGCGCAGCAGGACGAGACTGGCGATTCTGTCGCGGCGAGCGACAATCCATCGCACGTCTCGGAATCGAAAAGTCGTGACGTTTCACCAGCGCTTTTGTCCAGCTCTGTTCCTGCATTGGCAGAAACCTCGTCAGTGCCGGTGACTTTTGCCGGGCAAGCAGAGCAGGTTGTCAGCAGACCAAAAGCTCAATCAGCTGAGCTTTTGGAACAAGAAAAACTTGCACGAACAAACCCCATTTTAAAGGCTTCTCCAGCACTGCGAAAGACTGATGGGACGGGACAGGTTTTGATCGGTTTCGTCGCGGATGATGGTGCTCTGATTCAATCTGCCAAAACCGGGGTGAAAATCGGTCTTTATCTTCAAACCCAGCTGTCCGTCCCTGTCACGATGCGCAGCTTCGGTACAGAAGCTCAGCTGTATAGCTGGTTGACTCGATTCAGGGAAATCGATGCGGCATGGCTCAGTAAAAAATTTCTCGATAAACTCCCTGTGGGTGATGTCTTTCGTTTGGCTCAAAGCTCAAGTCCTTCATCGGCTTTGCCTTACGGCGAGTTGGCTGCCCATCCAGGTGTTGATGGTGAGCTCAGGAAGCGCATAGGCGCTGCCCTGTTGGCTATGGAGCGAACCCCTGCTGGTCGCGAGCTTTTGGCTGAGCTTGAAGTCAGTCGTTTTGTCACTTCATCCCAAGAACAAGCCTCTGCAGAAATAGAGGAACTCGCGCCGCTCGCTGAAGCAGAACCCGCTCTCGCGCTGAATACCGATAAATCGCAGGCTTCAGAGCAGAATGAATCTGATGTTGCCCCGGCTGTTTTGCTCAGTGTCTTTCCTGCTTTGGTTGAAAACCCAACGATACCGGTGGCCGGTGCCGGACAAACAGCTCAGGATGTCCGCGCACAAGAATCTGTATTCGTCGAGCCTGAGAATGTTGAAAAGACGGCTGATCTGGAAGTTTCCCCTGTTCCTGAAGAATCTGACGAACCTTCAGGTCAAAAAGAGTCTACTCAATCAAACAATATCAAGGAGACAGCTTCTGCAGCAGAAAGTGTTGAAGAAGCTAAGCCGGTTGCAGATGGTTTGAATGTGTTGGGAGAGCGAAGCTTGGCGGGATTAGTTGGTCGGTCTGAAATTTCAGTGCTCGCAGACGCCGAAGGGCAGTTTGTGAAAAGTATGGCAGTTAATCAAGTGTTGAATGATGAATTCGCCAACCAGGTCGGAGAAACTGACCTTAAGGAGTCTATCCGAGCCGGACGAGGTTTTAATCGCGAAAGTCTTGCTGCTTTGGCGCGTGTTGAACAGGCGGAAGCGCAAACCGGGCAGGCTCTTGCCCAACTGCTGCCTTCCGTTACAATTCGGGCAAATCGTGGCTATGAGACATCCGAACCTTCAGTTGTCGTGGATGAAGAAACCGGGGAACTTATCGACTCTGATAAACACATCCGGACCGATACTGCGCTTACCATACGTCAGCCTTTGTTTGATCTTCCCATCTTTCTGGATTGGCAACGGCGCAAGGTCAAAGAACAGGCTCGCGATGAGGGTTATCGGGGAAACGACGGCGATGCCTATCTCTCCACTGTCAGCTCCTACCTTTCTCTGGTCTCCAGTCGTTTGCAGGCAGATGTGACGCGCGACTTTGAAAAACAGCTTGATGAACTCCTGACCTATATCGAAAAAAGATCCGCGGCCGGAGCCGCCAGCGTTTCTGACATGACCCGTGTTCTCGCGCGTAGCCAAGCGACTGTGTCGTCTCGATTGGAGCTTGAGTCTGCCCATGCGGCCGCGGGTTCTGAATTCGTTCGGCTGACCAACCTTGTCCCTGAAAAGGTTCGGCTTCCGGTCGTCGAGGATGTCGGAGCGTCGTTGCTGCCGGAATCCTTTGATGAGGCGGTTTCTATTGCTATGCAATACAACCCTGATATTGCAGCGCTTACAGCCGAACTTGAGGCTGCAAAAATTGATCAGCAATCAGCAAAAGGCCGCTATCTGCCACGTGTCGATGCTGAGTACACAGATACCTACTCCGAAAACGCGGGTGGCGCTCCCAGCTCAGATGACCAGAGAGATAAGCGCCTCATGCTGGTGTTGAACTGGGAACTTTTCAGTGGCGGCAACGACTACAATTATCATGCTGAAAAAGTAGCGCGACATAAAGAATTGCAGTACCGTCTGGACGATCAGCGCCGTAGCGTTGTTCAAGCCCTTTCCGCCAATTATGCTGCTCTTGCATCAACAAGGGACCGGATTAAGTCCGGATACCAGGAATTGGAGTCGATCTCCATTGCGTCGGAAGCCATGTCAAAAAGGATGCTTTCTGGAAACCAGTCTCTACTGGATCTCCTGGATGTCTATAACCAGCATTACCAGGTCCGTGCCCGTTTAGTCAGCTTGCACACGCTTGAGATGAATACGGTGGCGCAGTTGGCTCGATTGACACTCGGTACTCCGTGGGAGAATTCTGCAACAAGGTCTTCTCAGGGGGATTGAAAGCGGATTTTGCTGATCTGAGTAGAAGCTTTTTTTAAAAGGTTCTAAACGTTGACCTCGTGCTTCAATTTAGGTTGCAAAGCAAAACTTCATCGGCGCCACTTGAAGATAGATACAGCTGAAACAAGGGTTTAGTGAAACTCAAGTGCGTAACTAAGGGTGGATAATCAATATGGACTCACGTCATGAAGATAATGATGGCTCAGATATTTTCTGGCCCGGCTATGTAGACGCTACGACCAACCTGATCCTTAACCTTCTCTTCCTCCTCACTATTTTGATGGTTGCCGTCTTCATGTTTGCTCTCGAGCTGGGGCGTTCCAGTCCGACTAAGCCTGAAAACCCACCTGTCATTGCCAAGACAGTAGATCCGGAAGCAACCCCTATGGGAGGTGTCTCAATGGAAGACGCGGACCCTGTTCAGGAAAATATTGCATTAAAGCTTGAAATCCAGCGCTTGAAGATGGAGCTTGCAAAGCAGGTTCCGGAATCTTTGCAAGCAGGTGGTGTGGTTGAAACTGTGGAGGGCTCGTCGCCTGTGGCGGTACCGCAGAATGGTCTTGATAAGAGCTTGGCTAGTGAGACAGAAATTATTGTACGGTTCATGGCTGAGTCCATTGAATTTATGCCTGCAGAACACGACCGGTTGCTCGAGGTGTTGAAGCCCATTGCCGCAGCAGGGAAGGCAAGTATTTCCGTTGAAGTCCCCGCTGGCTTTTCAGAAGCTAAACGTATGGGCTTTTATCGAGCGATGTCTGTGCGGAATTTACTGATTGAAATGGAACTTCGCCAAGAAAACATTGACGTTTCGGTGGTTGAAGGAAACAACAAGGCCAACGCCTCAATCGTCAAGGTAAGGCCACGTAAATAAGACTTATGCAACTTTCCCTATTTCATAAGGTACGTAATGCCTTTGCCGACTTGTCGCCTCGGGTCGTCTTTGTCCTGCTGTTGCTGTTTAGTAGTATCGGTTTATTCGTGTGGGCTGGAGTTGCTGAGGTCGATGTTATTGTCCGCACCGAGGGGCAAATCATTCCAGCCGGAAAATCGCAAATTGTGCAACATCTTGAAGGAGGCATTGTTCGAAAAATTCTGGTACAGGAAGGTCAGGTTGTTGCTGCTGGAGAACCGTTGCTAGAGTTGTCCGGTGTGCAGACCCGCTCTGACTTGGGGCAGGAACAGTCAACGCTAGATGCCTTGCGTGGTCGTGAAGCACGTTTGATCGCTGAATTAAATGGCTTTGACACGATTACCTTTCCAGAAAAACTTAATGATCCCAATGTGATCCGTGTGGAAACGGGTGCATGGCAGGCTCGTCGTTCTCAACTGGATGAAGAGGCTCAGGTGTTACAGTCCTTAAGTCTGCAAAAGAAGAACGAACTTTCGGAAATAAATTTGAAACGGCAAAATCTTCTCGAAGAGTTGGCGTTGGCGACGAAAAAACATCAGGTTATTGATGATCTGAGGAGAGACAACGCTGCCTCCAAATTGGAAGTTCTTGATAGCCAGATCCGCATACAAAAGCTTAAATCGCAAATATCAGAAGCAACAAATGCTGTTCCGCGCCTACAGGCGGCACAGTCAGAATCAGAATCGCGGGTAAAAGAAGCTATTGCCCGCTTTCGCGCCGAAGCGTCTTCTGCGTTGACTGAAGTGCGTGAGCATCTTGAAAAGCTAAGTCATGAGATTGATACCAGCGTCGACCGACTCGACCGGAATGTAGTCAGGAGCCCGGTTGCGGGTCTCATCAATAAATTGAACATCTCGACCATTGGCGCCGTGGTACGGCCTAGTGAGATATTGCTGGAAATTACGCCTAGTGATGAACGCTTTGTGATTCAGACCCGTTCAAATCCTAATGATCGTGCCCACCTCCGCCCTGGCTTGCCGGCACGTGTGCGCATCGGTGCGTATGACTATGCGACCTATGGCACTTTTGAAGGTCATGTGACCAACGTCAGCGCTGACACGCTTGTCGATGAGAGAGAAAATCACTATTACCGTGTGAATATAGAAGTCGATGTGTCGACTATCATGTCACGTGCCCGCCAGCCAGGTGTGCTGATGCCTGGCATGGCCGCAAGCGTTGATATTGCCGTTGGTAAGCGAACGGTGCTGTCGTACATCCTTTCTCCTTTGTTGAAATTTCGTGATGGGGCGTTTCGTGCCAATTAAGCTTTTTATTCCAGTTGTTTGTGGAGTTTAACCGGCCTTTTGCCGACAAATAAAATCTAGAGAGAGAGTGTTATGTTTAAACAACTCAAGATTTACTACATTCTTATATCGCTGCCTTTTGTTTTGCTGCTTACTGGCTCTGCAGTTTTTTTTGACGCGATTCAGATGACCATAACCCGCAATCCTCATCCGCAAATCAACTATACCATTTTTATTATTATCCTTTTCGGGGGCTGCTTGATCGTTGTCAATGCCCGCCAGTTGGTAAAAGAAGCCAGGACAGCGGTGGATTTTTCCAGAGCTATCCACGCGAAAATTGATTTGGACTCTCTGCAGGAAATCGCCAGCGGTTATACGGGCGCTGTTGCTTGCTTATTTCAAATGGTCGCTTCATCGACCGGGCGCTTCATTTCCCACCAGGAACAGGTCGCCATTGAGAATGAACTGACAAATGCACGGGCTGGCCTGCAACGTCGAAATGCCTTGCCCCAATACCTGACCGGTTTGTTGGTCGGTATGGGACTGCTGGGAACATTTATTGGCTTGCTCGCGACCCTTAATGATATTTCAACCCTGATCAGCAGCTTTGCAGAAATTGACATGAAAACTGCGAGTCCTCTGGTTGTCTTCCGGACCATGATTGAACGGATGAAAGCCCCGATGCAGTCAATGGGGATTGCCTTTTCGGCCTCTATGTTCGGCTTGCTGGGATCCATCATCCTCGGCTTGATGATGGTTGGAGTTCGTCGTTTACAGGGGGATATCTTCTCTTTGCTTCATTCGGAAGTTGCTCATCACATCGAATTTGCTCTTTCCTTTGAATCCGCTGTTTCCGCCGGTCAAGTCGGCGGAGTGGCGGTACGCAGCGGAGATGAGTACAAAGTTCTGATTCGAATTGAAGAAAGATTAGCCGAGGCGGCACGCCTGCAGCAGCGCAAGCTGTCTTCTGAAATAGACGATTTTCAAAAACAGCGCGCTGATATGTTGCGTGCTTTAATCGAGCAAACCGAAGCAAGCAATAACTCCCGCGGTGAATTACAGGAACTGGGCAGGCAGCTCGGCACTCTTGTCAATATTATGGAGAAGGGCAACGGTGAGGTCTGTAACCAAATTTCTGAGTTGACAGTTCATATGGCTGGCGACGCCAAGGAAACGCGTAAGTTGTTGGCTATGCAGGTGAATGAGCAGAAGGGCTTAAAGGAAACACTCGAGTCTTACAATCTTGAAGAAAGGTTGTCTTTGGCGGAAAAATTGCAGGAGCAAAAGCTGGCTTCCGCAGAGGATACGCTTCAAGAGCAACGCTCTGATATGTTGCGTACACTTACCGAGCAGACCGAGGCGAACAATGCTTTCCGTGATCAGTTGCAACAGCTGGGAGGTCAGCTCGGCACCCTTTTCGATGTGATTGAGAAGAGCAGTGGCGAGGTTTCCAGTCAACTGTCCGAACTGACGGTTCATATGGCGAATGATGCAAAGGAGTCACATCTCCTTCTGACTGATGCGAGTGATAACTTCCGCACTGATTTGCAGCAGCTTGGCAGTCAGCTTGGCAGCATTTGTAATCTTATCAAGAAGAGTGATGGTGATGTCAGCAGTCAGATTTCCGAGCTGACAGCTCGCCTGGCTGTGGATGCTCAGGAGTCTCGGAGTCTGCTCGCCAACCAGTTAGATGAACAGAAAGGCCTGAAAGAGACTCTCGATTCTTACAACATCGAAGAGAGATTAGCTGAGGCGGCACGCGTTCAACAGCGAGCACTGTCTTCTGAAATTGATGACTTCCAAAAACAGCGCTCTGACATGCTTCGCACCTTGAATGAACAGGCTGAGGCCAGCAATAGCTTCCGCAGTGAATTGCAGCAACTGGGCCGGCAACTCGAGACCATCTTCAATGTTATGGACAAGGGTAACGATGAGATCTGTAACCAGGTTTCCGAGTTAATGATTCATATGACCGCGGATGCTAAGGAGTCGAACAAGCTGCTTGGCTTGCTGGTGAATCAACAGAGACAAAAAGATGACGCAGATTTACAGAGTTAGAGAATGATTTTGCTGCCACTGTGAATTGACCTCAGCTCTTCACAATTGGCCCGAGGTTGTTCCGTGTCTTGCAGCCAGTTCATTGTAAGTCCGACAGGCTGCTAGTTGTGGAATATCGATAAAAATGGCAAATGGGAGTTGTTATGGCAAACAGCACTGACGGCGAAAAAGGAAATACCGTGACTGAAGGAATTGAGCAAGGGGCGCAGGTTGAGGTCGCCCTGATTGCCCCGGACGGAACAATTTCCATTTCACAGTCTGAAGCAAATCTCGAGTCCGTTGCTATAGCGGATGTTGATTTATTGTTGCGCTTTTCCGATGGCACCTTTGTCATCATACCGAATGGCGCGCTTGATGCTGTTGTTGACTCCCAGCAGACAGTGTTTTTTACGACGAATAACAGCAGCAATGATCATCAGGGTACCTTAGGTGATCTTTTTAAAATGGTAGGGATTACCAGAATTGCAGGGGCTGGCAGCGTAAGGGTTGTGAGCGAAAATGTCGAGGTCCTGCAAGCGCTGGAAGAAGACGTTGATCCAGAAAAACATGATTATGATCCTGCCCCCTCAAATGAAGCATCTCTGACAGACAAAACTACTTTGTCTGAACCGGTTGAAACGGCAAGCAGCGGTGCTGCCTTGGATGGCAAGGGGCCTGGGACTGGTGCTACCGATCCAAGTTCATTCCTTGAGGAGACCTCTGATCCGGTGATGCCGAGAACAACACCTCGGCCAACGGTCTACCAAGCCGCCCAAATAATGGAAGATATCAGTGATCCGATGGTTACGCTTGATTCCAACATCACCGCTGACGACATTATAAATATTGCTGAATCAGGGGGTGACGTCACGGTTACCGGTACGGTTGGCGGTGGCGCCAGGGCTGGAGATGTCGTCACACTGACAGTTAATGGTATTAACTCTACAGGCCTGGTGCAGGCTGATATGACCTTCAGTGCCGATGTCGCTGGTTCTGATCTGGTTGCTGATGGCGATTACACTATTGCTGCCAGCATCACCTCTGCCGGGTCTGCCAACCCCGGCGAAGATACCGAGGGCTACGGTGTCGACATCAAGGCTCCTGCTCCGACAATCGAACTTGACGCCAGTATCAGTGCAGATGACGTCATCGCAATTGCTGATGCTGGCGGTAATGTGGCGATCACCGGCACCGTCGGCGGTGATGCACAGATTGGCGACACGATCACTCTGTCGGTAACAGGTTTCGAATACTCCGGTCTGGTCCAGTCTGACTTGAGCTTCAGCATTGACGTTGCCGGCTCTGGTTTGGTTGATGGCAAAGGGCTTGTTGAGGCCAGCATCGTCTCTGGGCCTGATAATGCGGGAAATCCGAGCCTGATCGGCAGTGACAGCCAAAAATATGACCTTTCTGACCCGGAGATCACTCCTGGCCAAACTTTCACCTACGCCGAAAATCAGCTGGGAGGCAAGGTTGTTGCCATCGTGTCTGCTTCCGATGACGTTGGTGTGGTCGATTACCGTTTCAGTGCCACTGGCACCAGCCTGAGTGCTGACGGTTTCTACGCAATAGCCGCGGATGGACAAATCAGCATTACAGCCGCCGGAGTTGCCGCTGGTGTGGCTCAGAACGATTTTGAGGCCGGGTCTAACAGCTTTACCTATGACATCGAGGCTGGCGATGCCGCCGGCAAATGGTCGCCTGCCGAGAGCATTACCCTTAACGTTACCAACGTTGATGAGGCCGCCCCGGAGGTTACTACTGGCCAGATTTTCAACTACGCGGAGAATCAGACCGAAGGTGACGTGGTTGCCACCGTGTCTGCCTCCGATGACTTCGGGGTTACCGACTTCCGTTTCAGCGCCACCGGCACCAACCTGACAGCAGATGGTTTCTACACGATTTCTTCTGATGGTCAGATCAGTCTTACCGCTGCCGGCGAGGCTGCCGAAAGTAACGATTTTGAAAGCGGTGTTAACAGCTTTACCTATGACATCGAGGCGGGCGATGCGGCGGGTAAATGGTCGACCATCGAGAACATTTCCCTTAACGTTACCAACGTTGATGAGGCCGACCCGGAGGTTCCTACTGGCCAGACCTACAACTATGCGGAGAATCAGCTGGAGGGCGACGTGGTTGCTACCGTGTCTGCCTCTGATGACTTCGGGGTTACCGACTTCCGTTTCAGCGCCACCGGCACCAACCTGACAGCAGATGGTTTCTACACGATTTCTTCTGATGGTCAAATCAGTCTCACCGCTGCCGGGGTTGCTGCCGAAAGTAACGATTTTGAAAGCGGTGTTAACAGCTTTGCCTATGACATCGAGGCTGGTGATGCTGCTGGCAACTGGTCAGCACCCCAAGGACTTTCTATTAACCTGACCGACGTGAATGACAATACTCCAGAGATCACGACCGGTGCGACACAGTCTGTTGCGGAGAACAGCACCCTGGTTGCACCACTGACCTCAACCGACGTTGATACGGTAGGGACCAGCCCAGCGACCTTCACGATCACCGGTGGCGCGGATGCCTCTCTGTTCGAGATCGTCGGAGGCAACCTGCAGTTTATTGCCGCCCCTGATTATGAAACCGACGCTCACACTTACGATGTGCAAGTCACCGCCAATGATGGTGTCAATGACTCTGCGCCTCAGAGCATCACGATCAACCTGACCGACGTGAATGACAATGCTCCAGAGATCATGACCGGTGCGACACAATCTGTTGCCGAGAACGCAACGTTCAGCGTAGCTCTGACGTCAACTGATGCCGATACGGTAGGGACCATCCCTGCGACCTTCACGATTACGGGCGGTGCGGATGCCGCGCTGTTTAGTATCGACGGGTCCGGCAACCTGACCATGGCGGCCAAGGACTTTGAAGCCGCGACCGACAGCAATGCTGATAATAGCTATGAAGTCCAGGTAACGGCCAACGATGGGGTTAACGACACCGTGCAGGCCATTACGGTCACCGCCAACGACGTCAATGAGGCACCGAGTGACATCACCCTGTCAGCGAGCATCGTGTCCGAAAACGACTCTGGCGCTGTTATTGGCACCCTGGGTGTTGTCGATCAAGACGCTGTTGACAGTCACATCTTTACAGTGGATGACGCCCGTTTCGAGGTTGTGGGAAATCAGCTCCAACTCAAGGTCGGTCAAAGCATCAACTACGAAGTCGAGCCAAGTCTCAATCTCACCGTCACCGCGACTGATGCCGGTGGTTTGCCCTATGTTGAGACGTTTACCCTGACCGTCAACGATGTCAACGACAATGCTCCGGAGATCACGAGCAGTGCGACACAGTCGGTTGCTGAGAACATTACCCTGGTAGCAGCACTTACCTCAACCGACGTTGACACGGTAGGGACCAACCCTGCGACTTTCACGATCACCGGTGGCGCAGATGCCTTGCTGTTCGATATTGTCGGAGGCAATCTGCAGTTTATTAACGCCCCTGATTATGAAACCGATGCTCACACTTACGAGGTGCAAGTCACCGCCAATGATGGTGTCAATGACTCCTCGCTCCAGACCCTCACGATCAACTTGACCGACGTGAATGACAACGCTCCGGAGATCACGACCAGTGCGACACAGTCGGTTGACGAGAACGCCGCGTTCAGCGTGGCCCTGACGTCAACGGATGCCGATACGGTCGGAACCATTCCCGCGACCTTCAGGGTTTCGGGTGGTGCGGATGCCGCGCTGTTTAGTATCGACGGATCCGGCAAACTGATTATGGCGGCTAAGGATTATGAGAGTCCGCTCGATAGCGACGGCAACAATACATACGAGGTGAAAGTCACTGCCAATGACGGCATAACTGACTCCCTGATATCCCAGACCATCACAGTTGATGTCGTCAACATGGACGAGGAAAAACCTGAGGTGGCTGCTGGCCAGACCTTCAGCTACGAGGAAGACCAGGTAGTAGACCCGGATACAGGCTTCCCTGTTATTGCTACTGTTGCTGCCAGTGACGATATTGGTGTCAACGGTTATCGTTTTAGCGCCACGGAAACCAGCCAGAGTGCTGACGGTTTCTACTCAATAGATGCGAACGGTCAGATCAGCCTTACCGACGTCGGTATTGCTAGCGTAAATAACGATTTCGATACCGGGGACAACACTTTCAACTACGGCATTCAGGCTGGTGATGCAGTCGGGAAGTGGTCTGATGCTGCCGAAACCATTACACTCAATGTGGTCGCAACCACATCCGGTGTTGATACGACCCCTCCGGAAATTGCTCCCGGACAAATTTTTAGCTATGCGGAGAATCAGGTTTCTGGTGCTGTAGTCGCTACGGTTGCTGCCAGTGATAAATGGGGGGTCAGCAGTTACCGTTTCAGCGAGGCCTATGCTGACGCTTTAGACCCTACCCTGAGCGCCGACAAGTTTTTCACCATTGCTGACAACGGGCAAATTAGTCTAACTACGCTCGGTGCAGCTGTTGGAGCGGAGACCAACGATTTTGAAAATGATGGCCTTGCAAGCCCCCCGAATATCTACACCTACGGCATTGAGGCATTTGACAAAGCAGGCAATTCTGACATTAAGAACATTGAACTCTATGTCACCGATGTCAACGAGGCACCGACCGAAATCTCTCTATCAAACAGCTCCGTGGATGAGAATGACGCAGGTGCCATCATCGGCACTCTGAGCGTCACCGACGAAGACGTTGGCGATAGCCACACTTTCTCGGTAGATGATGACCGCTTTGAGGTGGTTGCTGGAGAGCTCAAGCTCAAGGATGGCTTAAGTCTGGATTTTGAGACTGAACCGCCCCTCAGCATCACTGTCACTGCCACCGATGCCGGCAGTTTGGACTATGCCGAAACGTTTGCCTTGACCGTCAACGATCAGAACGACGCGCCTGTGATTACCGACGGTCCCGATCCGTTGGATCATGACGAGACTGACGTCGGGTTAAGCACAAACGGTACCCTGACAGTCAGCGATGCAGACGTTACCGATGTGGTGAGCGCGAGTCGCACTCTGTTGGTGAGCGGCACGTCTGACCGTGCTGATGCGGCGGCCCCGACGGACGCCGAACTGTTGGAGATGTTCAGTGTCGATCCAGCCTCTATCCTGGACAACACCGAAACCAGCAACACCCTGGACTGGAATTTTAACTCAGGAAGCGAAGCGTTTGACTACCTGGCGGTTGACGAGACGCTGGTGCTAACCTATACGGTCACCGCGACAGACGACGGCAGCACGCCGCTCTCTGACAGCGAGACCGTCACCATCACCATTAACGGTGCTGACGATCTTTCCGAGATCAGCGTCAACGTTGGAGCTGGCGACAGCGATAGCGAAGCGGTGACCGAAGATGTGGCGGTCAATCTGGGGAACCTGGAGCAATCAGG
>JARUHP010000018.1 GCA_030005635.1 Deltaproteobacteria bacterium IMCC39146 | reverse complement strand
TGTTTTGTTTGTATTCTGGCCAGTCGATGACATCTGGGTCCATTGCCTCCAAAATGTCTTCAGATCACCGGCAAAGTATCTCCACGCCCAGACGACGAACACGAGCGCAACTCTTGTGTACCATCGGGTAAGATAATCATTTACAACCTGAGAAAAGAAAAACGTGACTGGCTACGCACCCCGACTCAAGACACTAGCAACGCTTACCATGTGACTAAGTATACCTTCATCAGGTCTTCCTACAAATAGCGCAATCCAAGAAGCCCGCTTTCGTCTCAGAAGTCGTCATTTTTAGTAATTTTTTATATATGTTTTGGTCTCCCAGTCCGTGACCCAAGTCCGATACGAATCCCACTCCTGTGTTTTTCCTTCGATATACTTTTCGAGGATATGCTCACCCAGTGCTTCTTTGGCGATTGGGTTCTCTTTCAGTACAAAAATAGCCTCTTCAAGGGTCCCGGGCAAACTGTCAATGCCTGCGGCATCCTTTTCCGCCAGGGTCATCTCGAAAATATCCACATTGACCGACGCTGGCGCTTCAAGCTTGTTCTTCAGCCCGTCAAGCCCAGAGTTAAGCATCATCGCAAGGGCGAGGTAGGGATTGCAGGCCGGGTCAGGACACCGAACCTCGGTTCTTGTGCTGAGACCACGAGAGGCAGGGATACGAACCAAAGCGGAACGGTTTGAGGCCGACCATGCAACGTAAACCGGAGCCTCGTAACCAGGCACAAGACGTTTGTATGAATTGACGAGAGGGTTGGTCACTGCCGTAAAACCACGAGCATTTTTCATGAGACCGGCGATGTAGTGATAGGCTGTTTCGCTGAGCTTAAGGGGACCTTTTTCATCAAAGAAAGCATTTGTCCCGTCTAGGTTGAACAATGACTGGTTCGTATGCATACCGGATCCGTTTATACCGAAAACCGGTTTCGGCATGAAGGTGGCGTGAAAACCATGCTTTGCGGCAATCGAGCGAACAACCCATTTAAAGGTGACGGTGTTGTCTGCTGCTGCCAGAGCGTCCGCATACTTGAAATTGATCTCATGCTGCCCGACTGCCACCTCGTGGTGGGATGCCTCAACCTCAAACCCCATCGACTCTAGTGTCTCAATGATCTCACGACGACAGTTGATCCCGGTATCCTCCGGATCGACATCGAAATAACCGGCAACGTCTCCAGTTTCCGTTTTTAGATTGCCTTTTTCATCTTTCTGGAACAGAAAAAATTCACATTCCGTGCCGACGTTCATGGTATAGCCAAGGTCCCGGGCATCGGCAAGAACCCTTTTCAGGTTGACGCGGGGACATCCGTTGAAGGGTGTTCCGTCCGCCTTGTGAACATCACAGATAATGCGCGCGGCATTCACGCCGTTGTGAACTCTCCAAGGCAAAACCAAAAACGTGTCATAGTCGGGCTTCAGGTACATATCTGATTCGTTGATACGGACGAAGCCGTCAATGGACGAGCCGTCGAACATCATCTGCCCATCGAGAGCTTTTTTGATCTGGCTTCGGGGGATTGCTATATTCTTCATGAACCCGAAAATATCAACAAACTGCAGTCGGAAAAAATTAACGTTCTTTTCTTCGATGATGGCCATTATTTCTTCGCGTGTCATAAACTTACTCCCTATTTATTCAATGCACCCACGCTTGTATGCGGCAATCGTCTCCAAGACCCAAAGCATCGACTGTCTCAGATAAAAAGGTGAGGTTTACACTCTGTGTGCCTTCTTCAGCAAGCAATTGTAACACTCGCTAAGTATAGCGGGTGATGTTTATACGTCAAAGACAGGAGTGTCCTCGTCGTTGTGCTAGCAAGTTAGATTTGAAATCGGCGGATCTCTTCAATTACTAGAAATTCTGACAAATAGGAAAGGCCACCAAGGATCGAACCCTGGTGGCCATAAATTTGAGGATGAATTAGCTTCCTGAGTACCTCTATCAATAAGAAGCCGTTTTTCGTCTCAGAACTCGTGAATTGTAAAAAAAGTGTCTGATCTTCATGGATAACATGGATGCCTTGTTTGGCAGGATTCGCATGTCCATGTTTTGTTCTTATTGCGGGTCATTTTTTCGCCACACTCTGGGTAGCGGAGATCTCGATGTAAATACCCAAAAGCCGAAACACAAATGATTAAAAGAACAAATACAGCAAGAATAAAACCTGCAACTTCCAAAAGATCACCTCCCTCGGAAAAGGAAAAGAAACAGCACAAACACTGCAACCAGGACAACTATGACGCCGATTATATCTTCCATTTAAAAATCTCCTTTTTTAAAAAAATAGGCTCAATAGAATATTTTTCACATACCCTGATAAGTAATAAAAGGCCACTCGGAATTGATACAGGTGGGTATCATTTGTTGATTAAAAAGCTTCCTGAATACCACAATCAATTAGAAGCCGTTTTTCTTCTACTGCACCGGATATAGATATGGAACTAATTGTTAAGCGAAGGAGTGCTTCTATTTAGTGATTTCACCTTTTTCATCAGTAAGGAGGGCAAGTCCAGAAACAGAAAAGCTAGAATTGTGATTAAAAAAAGTATGGCTCTCATGTTATGCCCTCCTAGTATAATTTGAATAAGTATAGCCCTAAAACATTAGCGGTCAATAATTTCAAAAGGCTGAATTGAATTCATGGGTTATAAGAATGGTTTTGTGGGAGATATACTGTTCAGTGGTAATGAGGAGATATTTACTAAAAGTCCTCTCGCATTGTTTTGATGATATGAAGAGGGGTGTTTGAGGTGTTTACTAGAAACCCTGATAAACAATAAAAGGACCACCATTTCCAGTTAGCCAATTTGCTTTAGAGCCGCTCCTGAAAAGGGGCGGTTTTTTATGCTGGAATCATATCTGTGGGTACAGTGTGGGGACAAAAAATGAAAAACAAAAAAAGACCTACAGAGTAAAAACCTGTAAGTCTTTGTTTTTATTTGGTCGGGCTGAGAGGATTTGAACCTCCGACACCTTGACCCCCAGTCAAGTGCGCTACCAGACTGCGCTACAGCCCGACGGATTCGAATTATTGTTTATAACCAGCCTTTTGTCAAGCAATAATCATAGCTCGAAAAACATTCAAAAAGACTTTAAAAAACAGACAGATAGAACATAATTATTTGTATCTTTTGTCGATAATTCGGTTGGCCTTACCTTCATGTCTAGGTATGGCTGAGGGTTCAACAAGTTTTATCTTGGCATGCAGGCCAATATTGGTTGCGAGACGCTTCTCGAGCATCTCTACAAAAGCACGCTGTTTTCTCATTTCATCGAAGAAGATGTTTTCGTTGACCTCAACCTGAACTTCCAAAGTATCGAGAGTCCCTTCCCTTTCAACAATCAATTGATAGTGCGGTTCGCAGCCTTCAACCTGAAACAAGATCTCTTCTATCTGAGTGGGGAAAACATTGACCCCCTTGATAATCAGCATGTCATCACTACGGCCCATGGTTTTTTCCATACGCACCAGGGTCCGCCCGCAATCACATTTATCATAATGGAGACGGGTAATGTCTCGTGTTCGATATCGAATCAGAGGGATTGCTTCCTGAACGATATTGGTCAGAACAAGTTCACCCTTCTCGCCTTCAGGCAACACCTTGCCCGTTTCAGGGTCGATGATTTCCGGGATAAAGTGATCTTCAAAGATATGCATGCCTTTTTTACACAGGCATTCACCCGCTACACCGGGCCCAACAATTTCAGAGAGTCCGTAATTATCAGTTGCAACAATATTCAGACGTTTCTCTATCTCACGACGCAGTTCTTCGCTCCAGGGTTCGCCACCGAACAAGCCGACCTTCAGGCTGAGGTAAGTTCTTGGATCGTGGCCCATCTTTTCTATACGGTCAGCAAGTGTGAGAGCATATGAAGGTGTGCAGACAAGAGCCGTGGCCTCATAATCCTTGAGGATCATGATTTGCCGTTCGGTGTTACCTCCAGACATGGGAATAACCGCAGAGCCAATCAGTTCTGCACCATAATGCAAGCCGAACGCACCGGTAAAAAGACCATAACCAAAGGCTATATGGACGATATCATCTGGCAAAACACCGGCCGCGGTCATGAAACGGGCGACCAGACCAGACCAGTCGTCCAGATCTTTACGGGAGTAGCCAACAACGGTGGGCTTGCCCGTAGTGCCTGACGAGGAATGGATTCTGACGACATCTCTCATCGGCACAGCAAACATGCCGT
Organism: Deltaproteobacteria bacterium IMCC39146; assembly: GCA_030005635.1. Lineage (GTDB taxonomy): Bacteria > Desulfobacterota > Desulfuromonadia > Desulfuromonadales > BM103 > M0040. The sequence goes on along the minus strand of JARUHP010000018.1, from coordinate 78,203 downwards.
AAGGATAGTTCTGCCGCAAATCTTCCTTGGTGGTAAATGGCAGCTTAGCCATATCGTCAAGAGAGTGAATATCACCGGGGGAAATGCCTGAAGCTGCAAATTTATCTTTGTAGCATGGCACCTTGGCAACGCGTTCCAGGGTAGAACGTAATCGTTCTAGCTGCAGGCGTTCAAGGTCCTTGCGCTCCAGACATTCGTGGAGGGGGTCCCAAATATTATGGTTCACAATAGATACCGTAAAAGTTGATTTATCACATTAACACTACAGTCTAAATATCTGTCTACAAGCTGTAGAGCTTCTCTCCGGACAAAATACTAACACCCTTCCCATTCAACACAGCTATTGCATTATCAACTTCGTCAAAACGGAAAATGATCACTGCATTACCAGCATTACGCTCTACAAAAGCATACATGTACTCGACGTTGACCTCCGCTTCATCGAGCACCTGCAGGATATTGAAGAGACCGCCCGGATCATCCGGAACCTCAACTGCGACAACTTCTGTTTTGTTAACAGTGAAGCCATTCTCTTTGAGGGTTTTCTGAGCGACATCTGTATTGTCGACGAGCAACCTTAGAATACCGAAGTCAGACGTGTCAGCCAGAGACAGAGCACGGATATTGACTCCCTTCTCTCCCAAGACTCTGGCCACCTCAGCGAGTCGACCGGACTTGTTCTCAATAAAAATGGAAATCTGTTCAACTTTCATAATCATCCCTCACTTTTACTCTTTCGGTCGGTTATCGATAACCCGCTGTGCTTTACCTTCGCTGCGAGCAATGGTCTTAGGTTCAACCAGTCGAATACGGCAACTGATACCGAGCAGATCCTTGATTTCTTTTTCGATACGACGGGAAAGCCCCTGCAGGACCTTGATCTCGTCAGAGAAAGTTTGCTCGTTGACTTCAACCTGAACCTCCAGGGTGTCAAGAGTTCCCTCACGGTCAACGATGAGCATATAGTGCGGCTCAACGCCCTCGATATCCATGAGAACGCTTTCAATCTGAGACGGATACACATTGACACCGCGAATAATCAGCATGTCATCCGAACGGCCACACATACGTTCCAGACGACGGTGAGTTCGGCCACAGATGCATGGTTCAGCAATAATTCTGGTAATGTCCCGGGTCCGATAACGGATCATCGGGATACCCTCTTTGGTGATCGTCGTAATCACCAACTCACCCTGCTCACCATCAGGAAGGGACTCACCACTGATCGGATCGATAATCTCCGGGATAAAATGATCCTCCCAGATATGCAGACCACTTTGGGCCTCAATGCATTCGATGCCGACACCTGGCCCAAGAATTTCTGAAAGACCGTAGATATCGATTGCCTTGATACCGACCTTCTCTTCAATTTCGTTGCGTAGTTTTTCTGACCATGGCTCTGCACCGAGGATACCGATGCGCAGCTTGAACTTGCGAATATCGAGACCCTCTTCCGCAGCCGCTTCGGCCAGGTAGAGGCTGTAGGACGGCGTGCAGGTGAGTACTGTAGAACCAAAGTCCTGCATGATCATGAGTTGCTTTTTGGTATTGCCGCCGGACATGGGGATGACAGAAGCACCGATCTTTTCAGCTCCATAATGAGCGCCAAGACCGCCGGTAAAGAGCCCATAGCCATAGGCATTATGCAGGATGTCACCACGATTAGCTCCGGCCGCAGTAAAAGAGCGAGCCATCAACTCAGTCCAGTTATCAATGTCACGCTTCGTGTAGCCAACAACAGTCGGCTTGCCCGTCGTTCCCGAAGAGGCGTGAATCCGAACAATCTGGTCGAGCGGCTTTGCAAAGAGGCCGTAAGGATAGTTGTCCCGCATATCCTGCTTGAGCGTAAAAGGCAGGCGACGAAGATCATCGAGAGACTTGATTTTCTCCGGTTTAACGCCGGCCTTATCAAACTGCTGCTTGTAAAAAGGGACCGTGGCATAAACACGTTCAGCGACCTGCTGCAAGCGTTTAGTCTGAAGGGATTCGAGAGCTTCTCGTGGCAGTGTTTCAAACTCGTCGTTCCAGATCATGTTTTAAGTCCTTATGCTTTTGGAGAAATGATGCTGTTTAAACTTAAAGATTAAAGCGTAACGCAAAGCCGCAAAGAAAATCTAATATAAGCCGCAAAGAGAATAAAAACTCAAAGGGAAGCTAGGGTTACAAACGAAAAACTTTTTTATTTTCTCTTTGCGCTCTTTCTTTTAACCTTTGCGTCTTTGCGTTAAAAGCTTATCGCCTTTGATCTAGGCTAATTAACGAATCTGACGCCCCAACTCAAAAGCTTTCAAGTTAACATCAAGGAATCGCTCAGGGACCAAGCTCTTAATCGCGTCTATCCACTGCTCATGAGTAGGCTCGAGGGTATTGGAGAGCGCGCCTAACAATACGGTGTTAACAGTTCTCGAATTGCCCGCCTGCTCGGCAAGCTGAAGGCCGTCCACAACGTGAACGTTGGCGACCAACTCTTTCAGCTTGGCAGCGACATCAACAGGGTATTCCCTTTTACCAAGAGCAACTGACGGTGGCGCTATCTTAAGGTTGTTAACCACAACGGCTCCCGACCCCTTGACCAACGGCAGATAACGATAGGTTTCAAGCAATTCAAAACCGAAGAGGACATCCACTTCCCCTTCCGGAATGATTGACGAATAAACCTTTTTGCCAAAACGAACGTGGGAGACGACACTGCCGCCGCGCTGAGCCATACCATGCACTTCGGCTTTTTTAACATCAAAGCCAGCCTGCATAAGAACTTCGGAAAGGATTTCACTCGCTAGAAGGGTTCCCTGCCCGCCGACACCGGCCATCAATATATTGGTTACTTTATTGTCAGTCATCGCACACTCCGAAAGCATCGAATTTACATAATTGCATACAAACCTGGCAGCCATTACAAAGCAAACGATCGACCTTGCAATTCCCCTTTGAGCCATCTTTACCCGTCTCCCATTCAATCGCCGGGCAACCGATTGTCAGGCAAGCCTTGCAGGCAACGCATTTATCTGACTTGACATACAGAGGGGGCAGATCCTCCACGACGTTTTCATGCTTTATCAAGACACAGGGGCGACGCGTAATAACGACCGAAACCTCGGGGCGCTCCATGGCTTCCTTGATGACCTTGCGAGTATTATCCATCTGGGCCGGGTCGACTGTTTCAACGTGCTTGACCCCGAGGGCGCGACAGAGTGCCTCTAGATCAACTTGATTGGCAAACTCTCCGTCCAGCGTGTAACCGGTTGCCGGGTTGTCCTGACGACCTGTCATGCCGGTAGTGCTGTTATCCAGTATCAGTACTGTGGCCGTCGATTTATTGTAAACCATGTCCATCAGACCATTGAGGCCGGTATGCAGGAAAGTTGAATCACCTATAACAGCAACAACCTTCTTACGGTCTTCCTCGTTCAAAACCTTACTCAAGCCAGTCGCGTTGCCGATACTGGCGCCCATGCAGATACAAGTGTCCATCGCAGAAAGCGGCGGCATAAACCCCAACGTATAGCAACCGATATCACCAGTCACATAAGCTTTGAGTCGATTCAACGCGTGGAATACACCACGATGTGGGCATCCCGGGCACATGTTTGGTGGACGTGGAGGCAATTCTTCCTTAATGGGTGGCAAGCTTGGAGGGTCGATATCAAAAGCCTGACGTAAGCGACCGGGTGTTAGTTCGCCACAGATGGGCACTTTCTCTTTGCCAATAACGTTGATCCCCATAGCCTTAACCTGCTCTTCGATAAAGGGATCCAGTTCTTCAATCACATAAATCGTTTCAAAGCGTTCGGCAAAATCGCGGATCATCTGTTTAGGCAGAGGGAACACCAGGCCGAGCTTAAGAATGTCGGCCTCCGGGAAAACTTCGCGGGTATACTGATAAGCCACGCCTGAAGTGATGATACCTATCTTGCCGTTGCCGGCCTCGACACGATTGAATCCTTGAGAACAGGCCCATTCGGCCATGTCCACGAGACGTTTCTCAACCAGTGGATGCCGGATCCGGGCATTGCCCGGCAACATTACGAATTTACTTGGATCGCGAACCAGCCCCGTTTCAGGGAGTTCCATGAGGGGTTCACCCAGTTCGACAATAGATTTGGAATGGGAGATGCGAGTCGTGCTGCGCACCATGATCGGAGCATCAAACTGCTCGCTGACCTCAAAGGCCAGACGGGTGAAATCAAGGGCTTCCTGGCTGTCAGAAGGTTCAAACATCGGCACCTTGGCAAAACGGGCGTAGTGTCGGCTATCCTGCTCATCCTGGGATGAATGCATCTCAGGGTCATCCGCAACCACTAGAACCATGCCGCCACGGACCCCCGTGTATGAGAAAGTAAACAGTGGGTCGGCGGCGACGTTAACGCCGACATGCTTCATCGTCACGATCGTTCTGGCACCACCAATACTGGCACCAATACCAACTTCTAAAGCGACCTTCTCATTGGGCGCCCAGGAAGCGTCAATACGCTCATATTGAGTGATGTTTTCCAGGATTTCTGTTGAAGGCGTTCCCGGGTAAGCTGAGGCTACGGTAACACCTGCCTCGTAGGCGGCACGGGCGAAAGCCTCATTGCCGGACAAAATCGTTTTTTGCATAGACTAAACCTCTGAAATATTTTGATGTATTGCCACCACAACTCACGTTTCAAGCTGTGGGCAAAAGGGTCTTGATAATAGCGGAGACTGAGCAGAATTGTCAACGAAATGGCTCTGTTATTCTGAGCTTTCCAGTGAAAGCAGAAGGCCTTCCAGTATACCGAAATCACTTACCGTTAAAGACGCGTTATTCTGCAGCTTCATCACACCCAGAATGATCTCAATTCCCGCAAGGATCAGGTCGCCGCGACCAGCCTCCATGCCCGGCAAGGACTCACGCTCGAGGGGTGTTAGAGGCGCAAGGAGTTCTTGCCAATGCTGAACTTTTGAAAGAGGCATAACGTAGTTATTAATCTGCCTCCAGTTATACTCAGTCATTTGCTGATCAAGAGCAGCGAGCGTCGTTACTGTCCCTGCGGTTCCAACGAGAGCAACTGAACCAACATCAACATTATTAGACAAGCAAACTCGTTCCAATTCGACGTTAAGCTGTGCAAGAGTCTGTGTGATGAAATGCTGCCTGGACTCCGGACTCTCATGACCTTCTATGAGACGCACGACACCTAAAGATAAACTGCGGACCCAAAGAATCTTCTGTTTAGCGCAAAGCACAAACTCAGTACTACCGCCACCAATGTCGATGATCAAGGCATTATCAGGAATTGGGTCGAGAGCAGAGAGCACGCCTGCCGTCATCGTTTCAGCCTCCTCTTCTCCGGAGATAACGTAAAGAGGCAGCTGAGTTTTAGAACAGACTTCGCTCACAAACTTTTCGCCGTTTATTGCTTGACGAAAGGCTGCTGTACCAACCGCCCTCACCTTCTTGACATGGTTCATTGCACAAATTTTTGCAAACTCTTGAAAAGCAAAGAGGGTTCTCTCCATCGCTTCAGGAGATAAACCCTCTTCATTTTTAAATCCACCAGCCAGACGGCAGATCCGGCGCTCGTAAAGTAACGGGGCAACCATGCCGTTTTGAACCTTGCCTAACAGCAAACGCAGAGTGTTGCTTCCGGCATCAATCGCAGCCAACATTATTTTTTACCGACTACAGCTTTTGCAAAGTTGTAGGTATGGTCACCGATCTTTTCAAAGTTGTGCAGCATATCGATAAAGATAAGACCTGAGTTAACTGTGCATTCTCCGGTATTCAAGCGCTTGATGTGGTTGTTTCTCAGGCGCTCCTCGATATCATCGATACCGTCTTCCAGTCTGTGAGCCTCGTCGAAGATTTCTGTGTTTTTGTCCTCGAGCGCTTGAACGATTGTAGCCAGGAATTCACGGGTCAGGTCTGAAATTTCTGAAATTTCATTCATAGCTATTTCTGAGAAAGTAATTTTCTGATCCAGCTTTCTCTGGTTCAGAGTCCATAGGTTTTCACAATGGTCGCCAACGCGTTCGAGGTCATTGACCATGTTCATCATCGAAGCAACCTCTTGGGAGGTTTCCTGAGTGATTGATTTTTGTGACAACTTGACCAGGAAATCAGTAATCTCTTTCTGCAAGACATCCGTAAGATCTTCTTTCTTTTCCAAGCCGGGGAGCTTCTTTAAGTCATTATCTTGCAAAAAGAGTAGCGTCTCGTCGACCATTTCCCGGGCAATTTGAGCCATACGCCTGGTCTCAGAACGGGCTTGAGCCAAAGCGATAGGAGGGGTGCTCAAAACCCTGTTGTCGAGATACTTAAGATGAAATTCCATATCCTCTTCACGACCACGGATAACAACTGTACTAATTTTAGCCAACAGTCCAACCAGAGGCAGGAAGATAATTGTGTTGACGATATTAAACATGGTGTGGGTGTTTGCGATATGCCTTGCGATAAAAGGTTTATCACCAAGCTCTCCGCCCATTCGAGCAGCCTGGTCTTGAGTCTGTATGACAAAATCAGCATCACCGGGACTCATCGATGAGATAAAGTTCAGGAAGAATGGGAAAAAAAGCAGCATGTAGCAGACACCGAGCGAATTAAAAAGAAAATGAGCAAAGGCGGTCCGACGTGCAGCCAGATTGGTACCAATGGCCGCCAGGTTAGCAGTAATCGTCGTGCCGATGTTTTCACCGAGAATCAGTGCGACACTTGCGTCAAAAGAAAGAATGCCACTGGTTGCCAGGGCAATTGTAATACCGATCGTTGCACTGCTACTCTGTACGATCATAGTTAGAATCGCACCGATCATGACACCAATGAGATGATTGTCGCCAACGATCATGAAGAGTTGGCGGAACTCATCACTGGTCTTCAGTGGGTCAAAGGCGTGCTTCATAACTGAGAGCCCAAAAAACAGTAGGCCAAAGCCGAGCAGAATTTCGCCGAAATAGCTCCATTTCTTGTTTTTTGTGAAAAGCTTGAAGCCTGCACCAATGCCAATTGCCGGCAAGGCGTATTTGGTGATTTTAAAAGCAATCAACTGGGCCGTAACCGTGGTGCCTATATTAGCACCGAGGATGACACCAATCGACTGAACCAGTGACATCAATCCAGCATTCACAAAGCCGACCACCATGACGGTTGTCGCGCTTGATGATTGGATCATTGCGGTCACCGCAATGCCTACCAGAGTGCCAACAATACGGTTACTGGTCAGGGCGCTGAGGATCTTTCGCATTCGGCTGCCGGCTATTTTTTGCAAGCCTTCCGACATGATTTTCATGCCGAACAGGAACAGGCCCAGACCGCCCATTAGCCCAAATATCAGTTTCTGATTTAATATGAGTTCCAGCATTATTGGCCCCGGAGAAACAACTTTCTTCCAGCAAAAAAGCCCCCGTAAACGGAGGCGAAAATACTGTACAGGGGATTACTTTTCAATGGCAAAGGGGAATTTAAGCAGTGGCTCTCCGGAAGCCTCCTGGTCTGGGAAGATCAGGAGTTCGGCATAGTTGGTTCTCTCAAGATCGGCAACAAAGTAAACCAGGCCGGAGGCTTTTGATTTTTTGAGCACGGGTTCTTCAGTAAGAGCACGAGTAAAGATGTCCTGAGGGTGGTATTCAGCATAGAAAGGCAATGAACTGGAGAAGGTATCCTGGTAAGCAACTCTTGCTTGGTCCTCAAGGTAGTAGTAGCCAACATAAGGATATGGAAGCAGATAAACAGAATCTTTACTAACAATCTCCCTGACTCTCTCCGGCGTTATTGAACGATACTGCCGACCGTTACCGTCTTTAAGGAGAAAAGCCCTGGAGGGAAAAGAGATCGGGTTCTCTGTCTGATTGTTTATGTTGACATGAAACGAGGTGATGTTGTCGACTTGTTGATAAGGACCAAAACTCAGTTGATCAAGCTTAACAGTAAAAGACACACCGTCATGGGTTTCTGTTAGAGATTTTTCTTCAAGATTGATTATACCTGTAGGTGTGGCTATCGGCGAGACGCTAACGGAACAGGCAGAACAGAGAAGAAGGATTGAAACAACCAGGATGAATTTCGTTGGCATGGTCGCACTCCGCTTTGTTTTCATGGTTTTTGCATTGACCAGATCAGCATGTCTCGGTACTCCTCGCTTGACTCCCGCACGCGCTTACTGAAGACCCGGACAATATTACTGACCAATTTTAAAGCCAATGTAGCATCTTCGCTACAAAGTCGCTCCAGGTCTTGCTTTTTAAAGCTAATGAGCTCGGCATTTTCGGCAACACGAGCCGTTGCAGAACGGGGCAAGCCATCAATCACAGCCATCTCCCCAAAGACATCCTCTGGACCAAGAGCTACAAGGGTTTTCTCATCACCTTCAGCAAACATTTTGGAAATGCGTATCGAACCTTTAGAGATCAAGAAGAGCGATTCCCCAGGCATGTTTTCTATGAAGACGGTCGTACCTTCATTCATTGTGCGGATTTCACAACAGGTAGCAAGTCTGTCTAGATCTTCATCGGAAAGATCGTGAAGAAGCGTGCTATTTTTAATTGTGATAAAGTTCTTGGCTGTTACCATGGCGCAGGTGCTTTCTGTAGGTGTTCACTATAAGCAAGATGACTTAGTGTTGGAATCATACCATATTCAATAAATTTGGTGATTCGTATTATTGTTTTTTGAGGTCAACCAAGGTGACGGACCCAGAAGCTGCCGTTGGTTCGACACCAATTTTTTCCATGATGGCCTGCTCGATCATAAGTGCATCGATAACCGGTGAATGTGCTGGCAAGATTTGGGTTACATCTGGGGATATCTCCGTGTCACGACTCTTTTGGAACTGGCTGTAGCCGCGCTTCAAATCACCGTCAGCTGAAGCCTTTGACTGAGATAGTTTCAAGGAAATCCCGGGGTCGACACTTCTACGCCATTGACTGTAACCACGATCCAGAAGATCTTTTTGAATAGGCTTTTCCTGACTCAACCCAGGTGAAAGATCTTCGTCATCGGAGTCTATTTTGTCTGTAACCTCTTTGTTCATATTGTCAATTTTCGAGCGGATCGCCTGGTCCACGCGATAAGAGTCGATTTCCTGATCCATATGGGCAGTGTTTGCGGAACGATTCGGAGCAGGGCTAGCTTCCTTATTCTTGTCGGCAACTTTAATTCTTTTCATTTTGACCGGCATAACATAGGAAACGATTTCGACACGTCTTTCCTTAGCATGGTCATCAGAATCAGCACGCAAATCACCATAACCAGTTAGAGTGACTTCAGTAGACAAACCCATTGACTCTATTATGTCGGCAACAAAGCGTGCCCGGAAGAAAGAAAGAATAAAATTCTTCTCTTGATCACCTTCATTGCTTGAGAAGCCTTCAACACGGATCATACGACCGCTATTCTGGAGTTGCCGCAATTGCCGGGCAGTTGAGTTTAAACGCTCTCTGTCTGTTTTTGACAAGTCTTCAGCATTTACTTTGAAATAAAGGGTCTCAACAACTTCACGGCTTTTAACAAAAGCATCAAATGAATTTGAAGCGTGACTAAAGGCAGGAAGTGCGAGCATGCCCACGGTCAATATTAAAAGTAAAAATATTCGCAAAATACCCCCCTGCTGGTTGGTTTTAAATCGACTTTCACTGTGACCTGCCTACGCGACCGAAGGCCCCCGCCGGAGTTTTTATATCTGAACCGATTTTTTCCATAATGGCTTGTTCTATTGCCAAAGGGTCAATTATTGGTTCTTGTTGAAGCGACGCGCTATCATAGCCTTGCGAGTTTCTATCTTCAACATTCATAGTCACGCCTTCATATCCCTCAGGAACCAGAATGAGGAGTTCTACTCGGCGGTTCAGGGCGCGGCCTTTGGCACTTTCATTGTCTTCAATTGGTCGACTTTCGCCATGCCCTTTGACAAATATTCGTGTCGGGTCGAATCCGTCACGAAGAACCATATGCGTTGCAGCTGCAACGGCTCGCTTAAAAGAAAGAACCTGATTATAATTGGCAGAGCCTACATCATCAGTATGCCCTTCTATACTAACAATGAAAAATTGATTATCCTTGCGAAGCTCCTCGGCAACAAGCGAGATGGATTTACGCCCCGCATCTGAGAGTTCCCACTGATTCAAAGAAAAAGTCAATTCAGGAAAGCGGAAAAGACGACGAACTTTAGCCGGGAACGGCTCGCTAGGTAATGATGTTTTGCTGACTTTAGACAGTGAAACCATTGGGCTAATTGCTGTAGCACCAAGAGGCTGAATACCTGGGGAGCTAAGTCGATCAGAAGGATTTATGATCAGGGTTTCGTTTGGATCCGCTAGCGGAATCTCGAGGTGACTTGTCGGAGACTCTGGAATAGCTCTCTTGCTTAAGAGAGGTGTCAACAACCTGATTTTAGTCAGTTTAACGGGTTTTTCAGGCTCATCAAGAAGATCTTCCGGGTCGACGAGCTTAGGAACGGGTCTATTAAATGTGCCAACGCCCTGACAAGTGGACAATCCGGCAAGAATACGCCAGTCAGGGCTTGCATCAGAAAGCCCGGCAGAGACACCAAGGTTCATTGTCAGGTGAGGAGTGACATAATACTGCATCCCCACAGTAACCTCGGAGGGGGACTCCTGGCCGGAAATCCTTTCAGACTCGTAGGAGAACTCTGTGATCATGCGCAAACGTGTTGCCAAGGAATATTCGACACCGCCACCAAGAAGTATTTGATCCTCGTAGTCAACCATGTCAGGTGATTCATTAAAAGCATAGCCAACATTGAAGTGAAAACCCAAACGATCTGTTTTGAACGAGGCAATTAAGCGACTGACATAATCATTGAGGCCATCAAAATTAGGATCATCAGAAACTGACAGGCGGCCCTGAAGGTCTAAGGCTAAACGGAAAGGGTCAGAACGTTTACCGAAAATACGGGCCTTGAATCCAGCATTGGCAAAGCCACGGGCGCTGCTATCTTCGTCGCCGTTGAAAGACAAATTCGGGTAGGAACCATAGGCCTCCAGAAAAGTACCAAGACCTAAGGTGATAGTTGCTGGAATGATCAGGCTGCCGTCACCGGCGTTCGTTGCGGGTGTGTTGATCCCATCTGAGCAATTAGCCCAGATACCGACACAGATATTGCCCTCATTAAGCGTCTGGGCTTTTGGCTGCGAAATCAAGCCAGTGTCGCCATATTGACCAGAACTCGCATAGGAATTAGCGACAGTTATGGTCAAAAGAGATGCATAAAAACAGATATAGAAAGCAAAACGAAGCATAAAACGTTTGATACCTTTGCGGGGGCCAATTAAACTCGTTTTTTTACCATCTGAAAAGGACAAAATCAACTAATCCTTTCCACCTGAGTACGATAATCTTCCTGATACTCAAGATATCGGCCGGCTATAGAATGGATATTCTCGCATTCTTCCTCGGTCAGGACCCTTTTCAAACGCCCGGGTTGACCCATAACCAATGAATTCGGTGGAAATTTTGTTCCCGGTGCCACAACAGTGCCTGCAGCAACCAACGAGGACGTTCCAATTTCGGCGCCGTCAAGAATAATAGCACCAATACCAATCAGGCAATTGTCGTGGACGTTGCAGCCATGCAGGCGTACACCGTGACCTACGGAAACATCATTACCGACAATGGTTGGATGAGTATCACGAGTGACATGAATAATCGTACCGTCTTGAATGTTAGTGCGAGCACCAATGCGGATGGAGTTAACATCACCGCGCACAACCACGTTGAACCAAAGGCTTGATTGCTCGCCAATACGGACATCGCCAATCACGCAAGCTCCAGGGGCGAGAAATGCTGTCTGTGCAATCTGTGGTGTCGACCCTTTATGTTTGAGTATCATGAGATGCAAAACACCTTTCAGCTCAACTGGTTATCTTAGTAAGGGATTGCAAATACCATACCACCAACAGAACTTGTTTAAAAGAAGTGGTTAAGAATAGTTCTTTTGAATACAGGCACTTGGAGTTACCTCTTAGGATTTATCAAAGACCAACATTCACAAAACAAAAAATGGCCGGTAAAACACTGAGTGTTCCCCGGCCATCATAGTGATATCACACAGTAAGAAGCGTCAGCCTTTACTGTTAACCTTGTCGCGCAGTTCCTTGCCAACCTTAAAGAAGGGAAGCTTCTTGGGTTTGACCTGAATAACTTCACCCGTTTTGGGGTTACGCCCCATGTAGGCCTGGTAATCCTTTACAACAAAACTACCAAAGCCCCGGATCTCTATCCTGCCACCGGAAGTGAGAGTGTCTGCCATAGAATCAAAAATGATATTAACGATCTCCTCAGATTTTTTATACGTCAAAGCGTTACGAGCCGCTAAGGTCTCGACCAGTTCAGACTTATTCATGTGTTCCTCCAATAACAAGGCACTTGTGTATATGGCTGGCACCAAAGAGTGATTAACTTTTTGTAGTAACCAAGTAAATTATATTTATATTACTGTGCCATTGTGCGCTGTCAAGCCCAACAACCTGTATTTTCAGATGGTTGTGGGATTTAAGTGGAGGAATGGAGGAATGATGATCAGATTGTTGTAAAGGGTGACAGGGTCCAGATGATACGTGCGTCATCATCTCCGACATTTTCCCAGCGGTGAGGAAGGTGAGATTTAAAAGACAGGCTATCGCCGCCAGAGAGGCTGTATTCCTCGGAAGCTATGGTTACCTTGAGTTGACCTTCAAGCAAAACGATAAGCTCATCTCCCGGGTGATACATATTCTGATAACCGCTGGTTCCACCCACAGGAACCGTGCAGAGGAAAGACATGAACTGCGGGTCTCGAAGCCCTGATGTGTAGGACTCAGTATGCATGTTGTTTTCATCATCATACACCGTGGTGTCCCGCTGCCCTTGTGAAGAAAAAACAATTTCGTGGCTTGTAGAAACCTCCTCAACGAAGTAATTGATGCTCTTATCAAAAACTGCAGCAAGCTTCATCAAAATTTCCACTGAAGGGATTGTCAAGCCTCGTTCCACCCTGGAGATCATATTTGAAGAGACCTTGGATTGCGACGCCAGTTCCTGGATGGTCATATCGTTCTTGAGGCGAATAGCCTTAAGCTTTTTGCCTACAATTTTCTTCAATATCATAGCAGAGTTCTCTTAATTCCAGATAGTTACAAACAAAATCTCAGTTAAGGCTCGGCGCCGGAGAAACAACCCACAGGACATTGGTTTTACCTTGATGTAAATTACGCCAACGGTGAGGAAGAGAGGCCTTGAAAACGATTGAATCACCCTCCTCCAGAACAAATCTCTCATCGTCGACAATAAATTCCAGGGTGCCTTCCATAACCAGCGCAAACTCCTCACCGGAATGGACCATCCCACCATCTCCACTGCTACAGTTCAGCTCTATGGTGTCGAAAAAGACTGTAAAGTTAGGATCGCGCAAGCCTTGGGTCAGACTGATGATTTGATGCTTGTCTTCAAAGAAGAAGATAGGCTCGCCCTGCCCCTTCTTTGTGTGGACGATTGTTGACCCCTTCTCGGCTTCTTCAACGAAATAATTAATGCTCATTCCGAAGGAGTTTGCCAGCCTGACTATAATCTCAACTGAAGGGGTCGTCAGGCCTCGCTCTATTCGTGAAATCATGTTTGATGAGACGTTTGAACTGACAGCAAGTTCCTGTATTGTCATGTCATTACGGAGTCTTGTCGCTTTTAACTTTTTACCAATTAATTTTTTTACCATGTCATCAAAACCCTATAAATATTAAAAATGAAATAACGTTCTATCATTCACTTTATTACAAGTCAACGAAATATGTACTATAAATCACATAAATAGTACAAACAAGGTTGTTAACCGTGCGGACAGCGTGGTTGACAATGCTCGGTTCATCATTGATAATTCCGGCTTCGAATAAGTCCACTGGAGGATTAGATATGGATTATTGGCAAAACATACAAGAGCTTGTTGAAAGAGTATCACAGGGAGAATCGCCAACAACGGAGGAAGGGCTTAAAATTCTTCACTCAAATGGCGCTGAATACACAGCCTACATGGCCGGGGCTCACCACCTAAAAGAGCTTGCCTACGCTGACACAGCACAGCTCTGCTCGATCATCAACGCTAAGTCTGGTCGTTGTATGGAGAATTGTTCCTTCTGTGCCCAATCAGCACATCACCAATCATCACCACCTGTCTACCCACTAAAATCACGTGAGGAGATAATCGAAGGAGCGCGGATAGCACAGGAAGAAGGGTCCCATTGCTACGGCATAGTAACAAGTGGAACACAACCCACCTTTGGAGATGAATTTGATACGGTCTTATCTTCCATAACAGAGATAAGAGACCGTTTTGATGTCGAACCTTCAGCTTCGCTGGGTTTATTAACCGAAGAACTTGCAGAAGCTCTTGCCGGGGCGGGCTGCGTGACCTACCATCACAATCTGGAGACGGCCCGTTCGTTTTTCCCTGAGATTTGCAACACTCACGATTATCAGGAAGATGTCAAAACGGTCAAGGTCGCGAAAGCCGCAGGCATGAAGGTCTGCTGTGGTGGGATTTTGGGCCTGGGAGAGTCACACGCACAACGGGTTGAGCTCGCAGCCACCCTGCGCGAGCTTGATGTTGACTCAATCCCAATGAACTTTCTCAACCCTATTGCAGGAACACCCTTGGAGAATCACAAGTCCATTTCTGCCATGGACTGCGCCAGGGCAATCACCATGTTTCGTTATTTTCTTCCCAAAAAACCGATCAGTATCTGCGGCGGACGTGAGACGAACTTACGCGAACTGCAATCGTGGATTTTTATGGCAGGAGCCAGCGGCACAATGATCGGCAATTACCTGACGACCTCCGGACGTAATCGTGAGTTCGACCTGCAAATGTTTAAAGATATCGAGGTGACAACACGTGGCTGCTAACAAATCATGTCCAGGCATTTTCGTAACGGGTACAGATACCGGTGTTGGGAAAACCATAGTCACGGCAGCCCTGGCCCGTCATTTTACTGCAAAAGGGCTAAAAGTTGGCGTTATGAAACCTATTGAAACGGGTGTCGCCAACACTCAAGCGCTGGGGGCAGACGCCTCATTGTTGCGCTGGTCCTGCAACGCCACGGACCCAGATGAATTCATCGCACCTTATCGATACGAGAAACCTCTGGCACCCTGTCAAGCGGCTTCGGCTGCAAATGACCCGATCGATGTCAAAAAAATTATCGACGCACAGGAAACTTTGCGCGTTGGTAAAGACCTTGTCCTCATTGAGGGGGCCGGTGGTTTGATGGTACCGATTCGAGGCGGCTACATCATGGCTGATCTTGCCAGGCAGTTGAACATGCCTCTTCTCATCATCACTCACCCGCGTCTAGGCACACTCAACCACACATTGCTGACGACCTTTGCGGCGCGGGCAATGGAGCTGGAAATCAGTGGCTATCTGATAAACCAGATGCCTGAGCATCCCGGTGAAGCTGAAAAACAGGCACCACACCTGTTGTCCTCTTTAGCTTCCGCAGATTTACTTGGTGTCTTGCCTGAAGTCGAGGGATCGGACCAGGATAAGGTTATCGCCCTGGCCGAAGAGATAGATAAACTTCCAGCCTACCAGTGGCTACTGAATGCCCTGGGGATAATGCTCTAACTATCAACCTTGGGCATCTTTCAGCAGGCAACAGTTCTAATGCGTGAGGTCGATACAACGAAAAAAGCGGGAGAGTCTAACAGGCCCTCAGATTGTTGACAAACCCCACATTGAATTGATGTGGGGTTTGTTTTTATCTGTCTGGCTGGCTAAGTATTTCTGTGTGTTATCTAGGCAGTCTCAGAGCAACAGATCGTTAATCTGTTGGTCTTTACTTTTAAGATCAAAGCAGAACCGGCCCTGTTCGAGGGCCTTCCAGGTTGTGGTCTTTTGCAGCAAAAGACAAAAGCACACCTCAAATAACATGAACCAGAGTCATAGAGGTTCTAAAGGGCCTCGGGGCTAACGGGGGATGCGTAGACTACCAAAGATTTATTCCAATGATATTTGCCACCAGAATGAATCGAGTAAAACATGCCCAGCGCAGCGCCAAGTTTTCTTTGTCGACACAAAGAAAATGACGTTGCTGTCGGGCAAACCCGACGGTGTTGTTTTTGTCTTTAAGGCTAAAAATTCTACAAAAAGAGCAACAGATTAACGATCTATTATCCTCTCTACATTGCCGACCACAGAAGCAAGACTAAAAACTTTGTTTGCAAACTGAAGCGGGAGAGCCTATTAGGCTCCCCCGCTTTTGTATCTAAACTTACCAGGAACGCTGAAGCTACTCTGCACCCTTGTTGGCTATTTCTTTCTGTTGTTTACCAAGATCGAGCAAGATGGCCATAGCCTCCTTGGCGTAAACATCTTTCAGGACAGACTCTATCAGTTTTTCCGTTGGATCCTGGTCGTTGTCTTCATCCTCTGCAGAGTCTTTTTTGTCGTCGCCATCCACAGGTTCATCTTTGTCACCGTGTGGGGTTACGTCCATGCCCTGGAGATCATCCCTTTCCTTAACAACGTCAGCGAGAAGCAGAGATTGGCGGGTATCCTTGATCCGTTTACCCATGGCTTCTGAGATGCGTACAATCTCAATAAAGTCTTCATTCTCAGCGACCCTGACCAGGCTTCTTGTATCAAGACTGGCACGATCCATTGGAGGCCATTCCTTATGCTCAACTTCATCGATACGATCCCACGGCAGGCTGTTGTCAAGA
This sequence comes from Deltaproteobacteria bacterium IMCC39146, assembly GCA_030005635.1. GTDB lineage: Bacteria > Desulfobacterota > Desulfuromonadia > Desulfuromonadales > BM103 > M0040. The sequence goes on along the minus strand of JARUHP010000018.1, from coordinate 61,531 downwards.
TAACGTTCACCGTACTCATTATAACGACTGCGGTCGGGCAGGATGATGTCCGGGACAACACCTCGATACTGGGTTGAGTCACCAGTAACCCTGTAGAATTTCTGCGTGGTCATTTTAAGGGCACCAAGGGGCATGTACTGACGCATATTCCTTAAAGTCAGGCTTTTGTCCAGATCCATAATGACCTGAACAGTCCCCTTACCATGGGTATGGTCACTGCCAACGATTACGGCACGACCGTAATCCTGAAGGGCTCCGGCAACAATTTCTGAGGCAGAAGCACTAAACCGATTGGTTAACACAACCATCGGGCCATGATAGGCAATCTTCTTATTGTAGCTATACAGAACCTTGGCGTCACCACCCCCATTGCGAACTTGCACAACAGGACCTTCACCGAGAAACAAGCCGGCCACACCGACAGCATCAGTGAGGGCTCCGCCGCCGTTATTGCGAAGGTCTAAGATAAGCCCGGAAATTTTCTTTTTGTCAAAAGCCTCCAGTGCAGCCTTAACGTCATCGGTAGAGTTACGGCCTTTACCACCGTTACGGGTCGTTTCAAAATCCCTGTAAAAACTGGGAATCTTGACATAGCCAAATTGATTGCCTGATTCAGGGTCTGCAACGACCGCTGATTTAACAAAGGACTCTTCAATAACAACAACATCCCGGACGATCGGCACAACAAAAGGTTTAAGACCCTGGCGACGCAAGGACAAACGTACTTCGGTACCCTTTTTGCCGCGAATCAGGGCTACGGCATCACGGAGACGCATGTCTGTAACGTCAACGGGCTCAGCCTTGCCTTGAGCGACGGCAAGGATAACATCATCGCCTTGTAATTGCCCTTGCCTGTCTGCTGCGCTCCCCGGAATCACCTTAACAACCTTGATATAGCCATCCTCTTCACGCAAGGTCGCGCCGATACCTTCGAGGGACCCACGCATACTGATATCAAAATCCTCTTTCGACTGAGGAGGCATGTAGGTCGTGTGAGGGTCAAAAGCACGGGAAAACGCGTTCAGGTAACGATCGTAATGATCCTTGAGAGTTTCCTTTTTAAGGCGATCGAAGTATTCACTGTACTGTTTACGAACTTTTTCGCGTGCTTCAAGCTCTTTTTCCTTCTGTTCCTCTGCCGTGGCATTGAGCGGGTCTTCAACACCCGCGTCCTCGAGCAGGCCCAGATATCGACTCAGGGTTCTGTACTTCAGGTCAAGACGCCAACGTTCAGCCAAGTCTTCTCCGGTTTTACAGAATTCAAGCTTCTCCGGGTCCGTTTCATAGTCTTCGTTAACATCAAAAGAGAAAGGTTCTGACAGAGCTTTTTCTGCCAGGAGCTCTGCACGGGAAATGCTGTTGGCAAGCAGACGAAAAGCGAGGGGAGCAAGGACGACCCGGCCGCTCTGCACCTCATCGTCGATACGATCTTTAAATATTTCCAGTTGGGAGACTTCTTCGGCAAGCAGTAGCCGTTTCTGATAATCCAGTTGCTTGAGATAGAGCTCAAAAGCCGCAGAGGAAAGAGTGTCATCGACTTCCTTGCCACTGAAATGGTTTTCCACCTGGCGCTTGAGAACATAGGTAAGAAGCCTCGCACGGTTCTGATCCAATTCATCAGGACTTGCTTCCGTAGTTGTTGCGTTCATCTGTGCCGGAGCAATGAGCAAACCTGTAAGCAGCAAACTCACACCGACCAGGAGTGCTCGAATCCATCGCTTGTTTTTAAACATCTCAATCCACCTTTTACATATATTTCAAAGTTATTTTCATAGATTTGTTTATCGCTATACAATGTAACCTAAATCCAATAGATCTGGCAATCAACTTGACAATCAAATTTGGACAAGTTATCAAAAAAAGAAGAAAGGGATTACGATCACGATGAATAAAGCACAGGAAGGCGACAAGGTCACAGTAACCCATCAGGGTGTTCTTGACGACGGCATGATTTTCGATGAGTCGGATGATAGTGCCCCCTTGATATTTATTCTGGGAGAGAACGAAGTTCTTCCCGGCATGGAGATCGCCGTACTGGGCATGGAAGTCGGAGACCGTAAAACCGTCACAATTCCTCCGGAGCATGGCTATGGTGTGCGTCAACAGAAGCTTGTTGAAGAGGTCAGCATAGAGGCCCTCCCTCAGGACCTTCAGCTTGACCTGGGCGGTCAATTGGAGGTCATTGCCGCCGATGGCGCAGCCCACCAACTGGTTGTTGTAGAACTTGGAGAGCAGAAAGTCACTCTCGACGGCAATCATCCTCTTGCCGGCAAGTCCCTGATTTTACAGATTGAGCTTATGTCCATAGACAGGCCAACAATCAACTGACCTGATCGATAACTTTACAATAATAAGTGCCCTTGAAAAAAGTCGTCGTCTTTATGATATAATTGGAGGAATTCAAATGTACGAGGTGCACCATGATGATCAGAGTGATGTACAGTGACGGCAAGTTCGACATGGTCAAGCCTGGAATGCTCGACAACCTTATCAACCGTCAGGTTGTCACCAGCTTTAAGCGCAACACCGGTTGGGCAGTCGTCGGCAGAGATGCGATCCGCAGTTCGAGTCGTGGCAATTATCGCGGCAGGGAAAGACGCCTGCCATAATAAACGCCTGCCAAGCTGGCGCCCACGTCTTCGCGGAGCAGTTCGCGCGTATTTGTTGACCCATCGAAATGGCCCGAAGGTTGCTCTTTGCATAATGAGCCGAATCGGGCCATTTTTCTTTGTTTCTATAACCAAAAAAAGGAAATACATCTTTACACCAAAACAGGTAAGAGCTGAAATCAAAAGACCAACGCAAAGACGCTAAGAAAAGCCAAGAAAGACGCAAAGGGTTATATTCTCGTGTTTTAAAGTGGTTTTCTTTGCGGACTTTCTCTACCCCTTTGCGCCTTTGCGTTAAATTTTTACAACCTTTGTTTTGGTTATAGGTCTGTTTTTCTTTAGGGCTGACGATTCACAGTTCAAGCTCTGCCCAGCCATCGAAAAGAGGAAAGTAGAGAGCCGTACGGATCTGAAATTCAGGATAAAGCTGTGCGACAAGTTCCTTATAGATCTTTAGTTGACCTTGATAACGCTCCAACTCCTGCCGGACAAAACGATCGGATTCTCCCCCCTCACCCGGGCTGCTTGTTTTATAGTCAACAATCCAGCGGACACCATCTTCATCCAGAAAGGTGCGATCAATTGTGGCACGGATCAACTGACCATCAATAATACCGTTTAAAGCAAGTTCACAGGAGGCATCCTGCTGTGAGCCGAGCAGCCAACGGCCTCGTGGACTGGCAACAGTGTTTAGCAGGCAATTCAGAACGATCAAGGCGCAAGCATCCAATCGTGATAACGGCACGCCCTGCCCGCTCAGTTGTGTTTTGAAGTCCTCCAACCGGGTCTCAAGAGCAGCGCTTGGCCACATGTTGAGGCCATCGCAGGCGATCCGTTCCAGCCAGGCATGGACAAGAATGCCGACAACGCGTCCTTCCTCCGTGAGACGAGATCTGACAGCGTCATCAACATAGTGGCCGTCGGCAGAAGCCCGACGTGTTATGTCCTGATTCATAACAAGACGTTCAGTTAGCACCGGGGGATGCCAGGTCAATGGCAACCTTTTAATGGTAAGAGCCGAGGGGGCTTCGCTGCTGCCGGGATCTGCAGCATGGGCCTCTTGATAGAACGCTTCAGAACAAGCCGGCCAGAGCACAGATAGAAGTGATCTGGAAAGTGGCACAAGGTCTCCGCCAGAGTTTATCTTCGCATGTCCGAGCAGGTGTAAGTGCGACTTGGCCCTGGTGACCGCGACATACAAAAGACGCAAGGCTTCAAAATCATCCTTCTCCTGCAGAACCTGCCCTATTGCACGATAGGTTGGCTCTTCCTGTTCACTGATAAGTGCTGGAATCGGAGCCAGAAGCAGTCCACAATCAGGATGCTCCAGCCAACGCAGCAGAGCCTTATCTCGTGACCTTACTCCCCGGCCCAGTCCGGGCAGGATCACGGTGTCGAACTCCAACCCCTTGGCTTTGTGAATCGTCATCAGTTGCAGATTTGGCCCGGCTTGCGGATCAGGAGCGGCATAGAGCTTGGCCAAGCGTTGTTCCAGAACTTCCAGTGACCCTTCCATCTCAAGATCTTCCAACAAAGCGAAAAATTGCCTGGCATCAACCAGGTCGGAAGCCTCAACACAAGCCGGTCCATTCAATGATAGCCAGGACGACTCGACCAGTCTCCTCAAGCTGAGTTTCCCACTGTTTTGCAAGGCATGCTTAAGGACAGGAAGAATTCTCGAAAGCCTCTGCCTTCCATCAGAGCTGATCTGCTCAAACATCTCTATTTGCCCGGCTGGTTGAGCAAGTAACTGCCAGACAGTGGAACGCGGGTCCTTACCACACAGCCGGGTCAGATCCTCGAGGGAAAGTCCGCACCAGGGGGCCCGGAGCAAAGACAGCCAGGCGACTCGATCTGCATGATGTTGCAGAGCCTTTGTCAAGGACAGAAGATCCTGAACGACGGGTCTGTCTATCAAAGGATCGATATCCTGAGCCTGGTAGCTCAAGTTATTGTTCTTCAAGGCAGAGACAATCGCTTTGAGATGACTTCTGGAACGCACCAGAACGGCCACCGTACCATCAGGATTATCTTTCTGCGTCTGCCTGATCAGCTCAACAACCCTTGCCGCCTCATTGTCATCTTGTCTCTCGACGTAACCATGCGTAGTAACCAATGGACGATTAGCAGAGGGGTTAAATGCGATAGCAGGAGAAAAACAAACGGCGCCGCGGATTTCGTCTTCTTTCAACGGGAAGAGACTGGCGAAGTTATCGTTGACCCAATCAACGAGTTTTGCCTGCGAACGAAAGTTCGTATTCAGGACAATACGTTCAATCGGCAGATCGTTGAATCCGCTTTTGCAAACACGCAGATATAGACCAACCTCGGCCTCTCGAAAACGATAAATAGACTGCATGGGGTCGCCGACAAGAAAAAGTGTACGACCATCACCCGGCTCCCAACCCGCAGTCAATCGACAAAGCAGATCATATTGAGCAAAGGAGGTGTCCTGGAACTCATCAACAAGAATGTGACGAATTCGACTGTCAAGCTGCAGGAGAAGCTCTTCAGGCGCAACCACTGAACCAAGGGCCGCATTTGCGGCTCCGGCGATCTCAATAAAATCAACCTGTCCTTGTGAACGAAAGGCCTCCTTGAGTTCGACGACAGCCAGCGGTAGCAGCTCGATCAGGGCCTGCAGAATTTGCCATTGGCCGTGGTCATAAACAGTGGCTGGCAAACGACGCACAGTCTGCAGCAGTTCGACCACCGGAGACCCCTGTAGATCCTCTAGTAACACCAGAACACGGCCTTTCATCTCCTGTGCCCGTGTCGTTTTATCAGCAGGAAAACCAATCGTTTTAGTCACGCTCTTGCGCAAGCTTCCTGCCGAGGTCAACAACAGGTTGGCCGCTGCCGACCAGAACTCAAGGCCTTTAAAATCGACAGGGTCACAAGCTGCGGTCGCAAAAGGGTGATCATCATCCATACTGCTTGCTGCGAAACGAAGGAGCTCCGAAATCTCCTCACAGCGCTCGCCACCAAAAGCGGCATGGACCTGGCTTAAAAAAGATAAGACATAGAGTTGCAACGAAGACTCAAGTAGTTGGCGAGGGTCCTGTTCGTGATTTGTCATGAGGTGACGCAACCATTGGTCACGACGTCCGAGCATGGCGACCACCAGCTCACGCAAAAGAGTCAGACGATTATCCAGGTGAACCAAGAGTCGTTCTACGGCTTCCTGGCCAGCACCACCATTTTCAACCCTTGAGAGAAGAGATTCAGAGGCTGACAAGTAGAGCTCTGCGGGATCATCTGTCACCCTCGGCTGGTCCCCAAAGCGTGACAACCATGGCATCCTGCGTGTTATCAGAGAGCAAAAGCTGTCGATAGTGGTTAATTGCAATCGAGTCGGATTATCCAGCAACCCCCACCCCTTTTGACGGTCCCGCTCCAGGACAGCTCGAGCACGCTGCCACGTCTCAAAAGCATGAGGCTTAACAGGAGGGTCATCATCGCAAGCACTTTCAAGAGCTTGCAATAATCGCAGCTTCATTTCACCGGCGGCCTTACGAGTAAAGGTGATAGAGAGGACTTCTTCAGGGGCCTCTGCAATACTTAACAATGCCAACAGCCGCTGAACCAACAGCTCTGTTTTTCCTGAACCGGCCGGAGCCTGAACAATGCAGGAACGTGTGATATCGACTGCTGTCTGACGCTCTCGCCAATCCGCAGGTTTTTGTGATTGGGCCTTAATCATCGATCTCAACCTCCTGCAAACCTGCCACTTTCTCAGTGATTCTGCACAAACCCTTCAAGTCACAATATTTACATGCAAGATCAGGATCAACAGGATCGACAAGCGCCTCACCACGCGCAAAAGCATTCCCCAACTCAGGCAAACTTTTCTGCCAGTGAGTCAAAACATCTTCAAAAGAAAGCCAATTATTCTCCTCGAGTTTCGAGCTGAGCTTACGTGATTTAGACCCGGGCCAGCTTTCGAGATCACGTGCCACACCACGAAAGCCACATTCTTTGTCTTTGCTGCGAACCACGGCAAACATAACCGCGCCGATCTGGTCTTGCGACATGCCGAGGCAATAAGCAGGCAGCTGTGGTTCAGTGACCCGGTCATCAAGCCACTGCAGAGGATCGGGTTGGCCGGTCTTGTAATCAATAATTGCGCAGGTGCCGTCCTCAAGTTCATCGACACGATCAATTCGGGTGCGAATCAACAAATCACCAATTTTTATCTGGTGACTTTTTTCAGATGCAACAACACGGAAAGGTTTGCGGCGTGACTCCCTGTCAAGCCAAAGTCTCGCCAACAGAAATAAGCGTCGACGCTCTATCTGCTTTTGCCTCGGCGGAAGATCGTAGCGACGTTCTTTTTCAAGCCTCTCCAGAGCGCCGGACACGGCATCACGCAGAGAGTTTACCAGCGCCTCATCCGTTAAAGAAAGAAGCGCCTGCTGATCGACCGTCTTGTCCCAGAAGAGCTCAAGGACAGTATGCACAAGGCTGCCACGGGACATATTATCAATACCGATGTCCGGCTCATCCAGCTTCTCGGCACGCAGCCGGTGATGGGCAAAAGCGCGAAAAGGACAGAGGGCCTGGTCTTTGATGATACCGGTCCCGCCGGTGAAAGGTTTGCGACTGGAGATCGGCGGGCCCATCTGATCAGTCAATTCATCAAGCACAGGCCGGTTATTCCAATAGACCAGGTCCGGAGCGCAAGAGTCAGCAAGAGCCAAGTGACCCTCTTCAATGTGGCGAATAAACGGGCTTGGTCTTTGTTCTGAACCCTTGTCACGTCGAGGCCAGCTCAGCACGATATCAGGCGCAGCTGAAAAGAGACGTGAGACGACCTGCTCGGCGAATTGACTTTCCCGCTCCGAATCTGAACGTTTCATTTGATAACGTCGCTGAACGGGAATTGGAATAAATGGATTCGGGCTGGGTGGTCGAGGCAACGCAGAGTCGTGAAGTCCGAGAATCCAGAGGTGATCGAAGATCAGTCCGCTGGCCTCCAGCTCACCAAGGACCTGAACTGTGCTTGCACTTCCCTCTGGTTGAAAATCTGTTGAAGAGACCATCCGCAGAAGGACCTTGACTGCTTCCGAACGCTTCATAGGTTTTGAGACGCTGTCCAAGCTGGCCAGCTCAGCAAATGCCTCGCGAAGGTGTTGAACTGCCTGGTATTCTCGACTGGAGAGACCACGAGAACCAGGCCACCCCAGTTTATGCAGGAGGTTGGTAAAAGACTCAGCCCAGGACCCCGGCATTTTTCTGGAGGATTGACGAAGGTTCTCATTCACGGTGTCCAGTAGTGAGATAAACTCAGGAACCGCGACAGAGTGTTTACTGGAGAGACCCTTGAGCGTTTTAGAAAGGCGTGACGGTGACCAGTCAAAGCGCCTCAATCGGCGAAGTTCACGATCAATCTTCGCCCGGTTGTCAGCTTCGGAAATCCCTCCCTGGAGATAGGGTGTACGCAAAAGCCAACTGATTTCGTCGTGACCAATTTGAATACCAAGGCGTAATAAACGCAGGGCCGCGTGGACAACCCCTTCCCTTTCCAGTTTATGCCCAAGTGAGATGTTGAAGGTTTCAGGCGTCTCAACGCCGGAAAGAAGCGCTTCAGGATCCAGCTCGGCGGAAAAAATCTGTTCAATGAGTGGCTGATAAGCTTCAAGTTGAGGCGCAACGACTGCAATCTTTGCTGACGGGTTTTTCTCCAAAAGACCTCTGATCCAGCGTGCACAACAATTCACTTCATCAACAGGATCGTCCGCCGTTACCCTCTGCCGTTGTATGTTCAGACACGGCGGAGGCTGCCATTCTTCGACCATAGCACCAGCCGACGCCATGACTTGGCATAGATGAGCTAGGTCTGGAGAGATCTCGTCAAAACCGGCCAGAACAATTTTCTTTGGTACGGTGAAGCGTTGCTCAACAACCGCCTTGGCAAGCAACCACGGCAACTCAATCGAATCATGCCAGCCTTGGCTCGTCGCTTGGCCCTGCCATGCTTGACGCCAACGCAAAAAAGCCCTGTGGTCTTCTGAGGATTCATCAACACCAAAATTTGCAGAGTATCGAACCAGCAACTGGTGAGCCTGCAAGGCTCGACGAGCTGTCTGCGGCACTTGAAGCAAATAGTTGCCACTTCGCTCAACATCATCAGCAACGATCTGCTCCCAGACATACTGAAGTTGGACTTTATTGAGAAAGTGCGGAAGGCCTGCGACTTGTGTTTGGCAACGTTTCAGCCACGCGGACAGACCAAGGATTTCCGGGCGTAGCCATGTTGCTGCACCTTGCTCCTGTTGAACCTGGTCATATTGCTGTGACAAGTTTCTCGACAAACGGTCATTAACCGTTAAGACAAGAGAGCCTTCGTTGGCAGCAAGATACAGAGCCTTATCCATTATTTGTGTCCGGCCTTTCATCATGGCAACAGGATAACTTCAGTATATGACGGAATACGACACAGCAAAAAAAAGCACCAAGAGCATCAGCGAAAAGGTCCAACCACTCGGCGGTCCTGCCGGTCTGTGACAGAAGTTGCAGAATTTCCAGAAGTGCACCGTAAGCAACAGCGGTAGTCCATGCCAACCACCAAGGTTTTTTCATAGAAAATGGCGGGCAGAGGAAAGCTTGCGCCAGTAAAATTGACAAGAGACCATAAGCACCGGCATGCAGGAGTTTATCCCAACCCAGGACGCCGGGAAGTTGCGGAGGTGAAGACGTTAACGACAGCCAGAAAATGATGAACGCCCAAAGCACGGGAGCGGATAAACGAAGAATAGGTTTCGATTTACTTCCTGGGTTCATGATGCGCGGTAGGGTACCTTAATTCTGAGGATAAAAAAAGACTCAACCAGAAGCTGTTGGATGAACTATCGGCCTGGAGTATATTGGTCAAGTTGTACAAGAAATTTTGATTGCAGCGAAGAGCAAGAAAACTCTGAACCTGAAGGTTTGGTTTGATTGAAGAGAAGCTTACTATAAAAGGATTTCAACCAGGGTTTGCCAAGATGAATGATAACGCTTTCATCTATTGGACTTTGATCTGGCTGCCATGGATATTTTAGCTCTTATTGCTTGCTTGTTTATTGATGACCTGCGCATCAACCCGATATTTAGCGATATTTTCGATCTTTAACTGTTACGGAGACAATTATCTTTCACGTGCTCGCTGAATCTACGTTACTCAACAACGTGGTGAAAATGGTACTTGCGTTTGGTTCCGTCGGCCAACTCTGTTCCAAGCCTGAAATGGTACTCACCTGACATATCGAGAGTCACATCAGCACCAAAGTGGCCATCCATAGCCATCAACACAATCGGGTATCCGACCTTGGCATCAGGATTGGTTATTTTAAGCGCAACTGTCCCGGACTCAATCTGTTTGCCAGTCGTTTCATCAATAAATGCAATCATAAAATGATGAGTTGTTTTCATGCCCATGTCAGCCATGGCGACGGAAGCTTCTTTGAGGTGGGCCATTCCCCTGACTCCCTTACTGACCATACTGCCGACGATCATCATGGCTCCATCAGAAGACATGCCGTTGTGCCCAGCCTGTTCAGCTTGAGAGCTCCCGTGATCCCCATGCTTCATCTCTCCATGGTGATCAGTTTCAGTAGCTTTTCCCTGATCATCAGCAGCGTGATCCTGGTGACTCATTGCAGAGGCCGCTAAAGGTGCAGTGACAAGAACCATGAGGAGAATTGTAACGAGCTTCAGTTTCTTCATATGAGCCTCCATCCAAGTATCGATACCAACTTGGACAATAGTCTGTTTTGTTTGTTTATAAACAACGGGAGCCGTAAAACGGCTCCCGTTTTTGTTACATATTGTGGAACATGACCGAAAACTGGCGTTTTTTACCATCCTCGAGCTTGGTCCCGATTTCAAAGGTCGCCATCCCCTCGCCTACGGAAACATCAGAACCGAAGCCGGTACCCATCTGCATCAACATTGCTGGTTTGGCGTCTTCACCCTTAATTTTGAGAGCCGCCTTACCAGAAGCAACGGCGGCACCGGTCTTTTCATCGGTAAAGAAGACCATGACGTGGTGAGTCGCATTCATACCCATTTTTGCCATAGTTGCCCTGGTTTTCTCATCGTAGGTCTTCACCTTGACTGTTGCGACAACGCCATCCTGGGTATCCTTACCAATCTCTACAAAATCACCATCTTCAGCGGCCATATCGTGACCCTTGTGCATGTCATGATCCATCTCTTTGGCGTCATCCATCTTCATGTCATGGGCCTTGTGCTTGTCGTGATCCATGTCTATGGACATTTCTTTGTCGTGGGAACCGTGGTCCATGGCTATGGCGACCATGGGCATGGCCATAGCAATAATCAGGGCCATCATTGTGAAAGTAAGACGTTTCATAGTGGAATCTCCTTTTGGGTTGTGATCAGCTGCCAGCTGACATTGTTATTATACAAATCTTTTATCTCCTTGATTTATGTTGAGGCGGCATTGCCGCCGGGTTAATTTTTGACGCCTGGTAGTCTGCTTCATGGGCCGACCCTTCCTCGCAGGAATCGAGTTGAGAACGTTTCTCGACTCCTTCAGCAATAACGCCGAGGTTGAGGCTGTCAGCCATTACCAGAATGGCATGGGAACCTTCTTTAATGCTTGTCGTCTTCCATCGTCGGTTCCATCGATTTATCAAGCCCGATGCTGCGCCAGATAAAGTAAATAATAGGCATGACAAGCATGATGACCAGCAGCGAGGTGATGGAGCCGCCGACCATGGGGGCGGCGATCCGCTTCATGACATCAGCGCCCGCCCCGGTGCTCCACATAATGGGGAAGAGGCCGACGATAATGGTCACCACGGTCATGGCCTTGGGACGGATACGCTGCACCGCTCCGTACATGACGGCCTGATGCAGATCGCCTCGGGTCAGCATGCGACCTTCGTCCTGCCATCTCTTATAGGCAATATCGAGGTAGAGGAGCATCACCACTCCGGTTTCGGCCGAGAGCCCCGCCAGAGCGATAAGGCCGACCGCGACCCCGATCGAGGAATTGTACCCGAGCAGATACATCAGCCAGTAAGCCCCGACAAGCGCGAACGGAACCGACAGGAGAATGATGCCTGTCTTCACGACTGATTGAGTGCTGATGTAGAGCAGAAGGAAAATGATCAAGGCGGTCATCGGGATGATCACCATGAGCCGCGCCCTTGTCGCCTCGATGTACTCGTATTGGCCGCTCCAGACGATGTTGTATCCAGGCGGCAACTTCACTTGCTCTGCTACCGCTTTGCGGGCATTTTCGACGTAGGTGCCGACGTCGATCCCCTTCAGGTCGACGTAGATCCAGGCTGTGCGCCGGGCATTTTCACTCTTGATCGCAGGAGGGCCCTTCTTGATCTGGATATCGGCGACCTGGGAAATAGGAATGTGACCGCCGTCCTTGAGGGGAATAAGGACCCGATTGAGAGCCGGCAGGTCGTTACGGTAATCGCGCATGTAGCGGATGTTGACAGAGTAGCGTTCCAGCCCCTCGACAGTCTGAGTGACATTCATACCACCGATGGCGCTCTGAATAATGTCCTGCACATCGGCCACGGTCAGGCCGTAGCGGGCGATTTCTGCGCGGTCTATGACGAAATCGAGATAATTCCCGCCGGTGACACGCTCGGAGAAGGCGGAGAGTGTCCCGGGCAAGGTACGCACCAATGCCTCGATTTCCTCGCCGAGATCGGAGAGGGTCTGCAGGTCATCCCCCATGACCTTGATGCCGACCGGAGTTCTGATACCGGTGGAGAGCATGTCGATGCGGGTTTTGATCGGCATGGTCCAGGCGTTGGTCAGACCGGGGAACTGGATGGCGTTATTCAACTCCTCAGTGAGTTGTGCCACCGTTATCGTCTTCTCTTCCGGCAGCACCCAACGCAGCGGCTTCTTCACCCATTCGGTCCACTGCGGCCAGTCTGAGTAGAAGCGGGGGGTGGGCAATTTACGCCATTCGTCCTCGGCTTTGAGCATGATCGTCGTTTCGAGCATAGAGAGCGGCGCCGGATCGGTGGCCGTCTCGGCCCGGCCGACCTTGCCGAAGACATGATGCACCTCGGGGAAGGTAGCGATGATGCGGTCGGTCTGCTGCAGAAGCTCCTTCGCCTTGGTGACCGAGATCCCCGGCAGGGTGGTCGGCATGTAGAGCAGATCCCCCTCGTAGAGAGGCGGCATGAATTCCGTGCCCATTTTGCTGACGGGCCATGCGATGGAGAGCGTCAGCGCCAGCGCCACCAGCAGAGTCATTTTGCGCCAGCGCAGAACGAAATCGACGACCGGCTTGTAACCGCCGATGAGTGCACGATTGATGGGGTTGTCCGTTTCCTTGCGGACGCGTCCACGGATGAACCAGACCATCAGCACCGGCACCAGGGTAATGGAGACAATGGCGGCCGTCGCCATGGCGTACGTCTTGGTGAAGGCCAGGGGTTTGAACATGCGTCCCGCCTGCTCCTGCAGGGTGAAAACCGGGGCGAAGGAGACGGTGATTACCAGCAGAGCGAAGAAGATGGTGGGGCCGACCTCCTTGGCCGCGGCGATGATCACCTCGGTACGCGGTTTATCCGGCTCATACTCAATACGCTTGTGGGCATTCTCGACCATGATGATCGCAGAATCAACCATGGTGCCGATAGCGATAGCGATGCCGCCGAGACTCATGATATTGACATTGAGTCCCTGCATATACATGATGATGAAAGACATCAGAATGCCGACGGGAAGCGCCAGAATGACCACAGCGGCGCTCGGCAGATGGAAGAGGAAAAGGATAATCACCAGGGCGACGACGATGCTCTCTTCCAAAAGCTTTTCTTTGAGATTGGCTACGGAGCGATCGATGAGTCCTGCGCGGTCATAGACGGTTATTATTTCCACTCCTTCGGGAAGTCCGACTTTAAGATCCTCGAGTTTTCTATCAACCCGCTCAATGACAGCTCGGGCGTTCTCGCCGAAACGCATGACGACGATACCGCCTACGACCTCCCCTTCCCCGTTGAGTTCGGCCAGACCTCGACGCATCTCCGGGCCAAGTTTGACCTCGGCCAGATCCCGGAGCAAAATCGGCGTCCCGCGCATATCCGAGCCGACCACGATCTGCTCGATATCCTGTGTCGACTGAATGTATCCCAGGCCTCGGACCATGAACTCGGTCTCGGCCATCTCGATCACCCGTCCGCCGACGTCGTTATTGCTGCGCTGGATGGCCTGGCGAATCTGGGGGATGGTGATGTGATAGGCTAGCAGCCGATCCGGGTCGACTGCCACCTGGTACTGCTTGACGTAGCCGCCGATGGAGGCAACCTCGGAGACCCCCTCGACCGCCGTCAGCTCGTAGCGCAGAAACCAATCCTGGATTGATCGCAGTTGCTGCAGATCATGCCGGTCGCTCTTGAGCGCATACTGGTAGACCCAGCCGACACCGGTCGCATCAGGTCCCAGCGACGGGGTGACCCCCTTCGGCAGTCGCCCCGCGGCGTAATTCAGGTATTCGAGAACCCGGGAGCGGGCCCAGTACATATCGGTGCCGTCTTCGAAGATGATATAGACGAAGGAGAGACCGAAGAAGGAGTAACCCCGTACATCTTTGGCTCCCGGGACCGCCAGCATCTGCGTCGTCAGGGGATAGGTGACCTGGTCCTCTACCACCTGCGGCGCCTGCCCCGGATACTCGGTAAAGATGATCACTTGCACATCGGAAAGGTCGGGGATGGCATCAATCGGAATATTGCGCAGCGCATAGATCCCCCCGACTACAACGAACGCCGTTGCCAGGATGACCATGAAGCGGTTGCGACTGGACCAATCAATGATTTTTTCAAGCATGGATTAAATTCCTATAAGCGTGAGGGGTGAGGCGAGAGGGGTGAGGGTTGACGGATAAATGCTTTGTCCCCTAACTCCTGACTCTTAACTCCTCACTGATTCATTTAAACAAATCTTCAAGCTCTTCTTCCTGAAGACTCGCATCGGACTGGTCTGCCATATCATGCCCGGCATGGTCCTCAGGCTCAGGTTCAGGCTCAGGCTCAGGCTTGGGCTTGGGCTTGGGCTTGGGCTTGGGCTGACGCATCTTCTGGATCGCTTCGCGCAGCCTGCTCTCGGAATCGAACAGGAACTGGGCGCTGGTGACAACCCGTTCACCTTCGAGGACCCCCTGGATAATCTGCACATACCCTTCCTCGTCCTGCATCCCGACCTTGATCTGACGAGGCTCGAACCTGCCGTCGCCAAGAGCCACGAAAACAAGCTTTTTCTCGCCTGAGTTGATCACCGCTTCAACCGGAACAGTCAGCACATCCCTGACCTCGCTCCCCTTGATGCGCACGTTGACGTACATGTCGGGTTTGAGCTCGAATCCGGGGTTGGCGAACTCCAGGCGCGCCTTCACCGTGCGGGTTTTAGGCTCGACGTAAGGATAGATGTAGCTGATCTTGGCGCTCAGGGTCTTACCTCCGGCAAAGGGGAGCCGGATCTCCGCTTCCTGGCCGACCTTGACCCAGGGGAGTTCGTACTCGTAGATATCGGCAAAGACCCAGACATTTGAGATGTCGCCGATTTTGAATAACTCCATGCCGGCTTTGATGAACTGCCCTTCGAAAGCAATCTTCATCATGACGATACCCTTCTGCGGGGAGTACAGGGTCATGGTCTTGCGCACGTTGCCACTTTTCTCCAACTGGTCGATTTGCCGGTCGCTGATATCATAGTATTCTAGGCGTTTGCGGCTCGATTCCAGCAGCCGGTCGGCGCCATCAGCAATCTGGGCAAAGGAACTTTCCTTGAGCTTGTCCCGATTACGCAAGGCGAGCAGGTATTCTTCCTGGGCAGACACCAAATTGGGGCTGTAGATCTCCAGCAGCGGCTCTCCCTTCTTCACCACCTGCCCGGTCTCGTCGACATAGAGACGATCGATCCAGCCGTCAACCTTGGCGTTGACCGAATAGACCTGCGGCTCGTCGTAGTCGACCAGACCGACAGTGCGGATAGACCGATTCAGGGTGCGCCGCCCCACCGTGGCAGTCCGCACCCCCATATTCTGCTGCACAACCGGGTCGATAGTGATCATTGACCCGCCAGAGGCCTCATCTTCGTAGACCGGTACGAGGTCCATTCCCATCGGTGATTTGCCCGGCTCGTCGCGGATGTAGGTCGGGTCCATGGGAGCCGCCCAGTATTTGATCTTGCGCTCACCAGCAGGCTTGTCTGAGGCCGCACCTCCCGTGGATTTTAACGGTGTCAGATCCATACCGCAGATCGGGCACTGTCCGGGCTCATCGGTAATGATCATCGGGTGCATACCGCAGGTATACTGCTGGGCCGGTTGTTCAACTGTCTCGACAGAGGCCGGGGCAGCCTGATCTGTACCGGCGACCGGCTTGTCGCTGTTGCAGCCGGTCAAAGCCAGGCTGAGGCCTATGGCGGAGATGATGCCGACCAGGGCGATGATCCAGGTGGAATGTTTTCTTTGACTCATGATGTCCTCAAATTCGGTGTTTAACTGATTATTTGCTGAAGTCAGATGTCTGTAGGTCAACATCTTGCAATGGCGGACCGATTAACGGCAAGGTCGTCTCTGCCTCTAACCAGGCCAGACTACGCATATATTCGGTGCTCACGCGATAATATTCCATTTCTGCCTGATAGGTCGTCATCAAGGCACCAAGCAAACTAACAAAAGGCACCTTGCCAACCTGGTAAGAGCTCAGGGCGGACTGCAAACTTTGGCTGGTCTGGGGAATAATCCCTTCACTATAGAGCCTGGTCTGTTGTTGTGTTTCCTCCATGCGGCTGTAGGCCGTGCGGATTTTTTCCTCAACACTATTCTGGAAAGACTCGGCCTGTTTTTCGGCCATCCTCAAACCTGCCAGCGCTTCAGCTTTCTCGGCGCGTCTTTTTTCACGGTATACAGGCAGGCTCACGCTGATCCCGGCGCTGACAAAGTCGGTGCCTCCATCAGGCAAGTCGTCATCACGGAAGCGCCAGCTTGTCCAGAGGGTCATGTCGGGGTAATCGTTGAGTTTAGCCAGTTTGCCTTGCTGCCGATAGCGCTTGAGCAAAGACTGGTAAGCAGTCGTCATAGGGCGATTTTCTTCGCCAGCTGCCTGCAAGGCATCAAGGCTGACGTCAGTGTCTACCAATTCGAGCTCTTCCGGGATGTCAAAAGTGCTATCAGAAGGTCTGTTTAGGAGACTGCTCAACTCAGATTGCACGGCTATCTGCTGCTGACGTAAAGACATCAACCGCTCCATAAGTTGGGATCTTTGCACCTGTGCCTTGAGAACATCCTGCTGTAAACCGGAACCTGTCTCATAGCGAACTTCGGTCAAACGAATAATATCGTCGACCAGGGCCAAATTGCGCTCAGTGACGGCTATTATCCGGCCTTTAAGGTAGAGGCGGTACCAGGCGTCCTTGACCATGCGCGCAATCTGAAAATGCTGATCGCGATAGACAGACTCGAACCAGTTGGCCTGTTCATTGGCTATGGAAGAGCGGCCGTCCAGCTTGCCGGGGAAGGGAAAAGCCTGTGCCAACTTCACTTCGTTGCCGGTCATTGGGGCAGTATCACTAGATAAGTCGTCATGAGGATAGTTGGAAAAGGCAAAAGAAAGAACCGGATCCATCAAGCTTCCTACCTGGGGAGCCTTGTGTGAGGCTTGCTGCCAACGCGCCTTTGCAGCAGCCAGGTCAGGATTATGAGTCAAAGCCTCCAGAACCAGCTGATCAAGAGTTGCTGCATGTAATGAGCTGAATGGCAAAAAAAGCCCGACAAAGAATGCCAAGTTAGCCAAAAAGCTCTTAACCAATATTCTTTTACGATTCATAAATAATCCCTTAAGCAAAAGTTCATGTATCGATTCTTCATATTGCGTGCCATATCGGTAAGTATGCAATACTGCGACTCCTTTGCAACCAGCGAGAAAGTCAACACAGGAAAAGGTAGAATATTCTACAGTCAGATGGGGATTATTCGACTCTATGGAAGTTGGGATAAAACGAATTTGCAGCCAGTTCATGAGCAGTCTGACAGGCTGCTAGAAGTTACTGTGGGGGTGTCACAGGGACATCGTAGGAGTCGTCGCCAATCTTAAAGACCACTTTATCAGAGTGAATTTCCAACACCACCGCTGAGTCAACAAAGGTGCCGATCATGACCGGAAGATCATTGACGACAGCCATGCTGTTGACGGGGTCATCATGATAAAAAGTCTCAGAGACCTTGAGCAGAACTCCCTCGGGCAATGTTTTGGGTTTCACGACCAACGGCTCAGGTATTGATGCTTTGGTTATGTTCGTAGTCACGCTTTCAGACAAAACAACTTCTGGTAGCGGGGCCTTTCTCTCAGGAACGATCTTTGGCTCCTGTTTTTTCGGCTCAGTCTGCATAGAGATCACCGGCATAGCTTCCACAGGCATAATCACTTCACGGATCTTAACGGCTTCTGCAACAGGCTCAGTGATTGGCTCTTGAGCAGAAACGGTTTGTGGCTTTTTTGAAGAAGTTTCCAACATCTCCTCTTTAGCCACGACCGCAGGCGGAACGGCCTGCTTGCTTTCAACGACAGGAACCATAGGCTGTTGCTGAGACTGGTTCGAAATCTCAGGGGTGTCTGAAGAGAACCAGAGACCAAAGAGGCTGACACACACAGCGCCGAGTGCGATGCCGGCGACTACCGGTAGATAAGGCCGTGCCTTCTTACCGGAATTACCCTGGTCCATCCTCAGATCTGGAGCCGCGTGATTAGCGACGCGTTTCTCTTCTTCTATTTTTCGCAGAGCTTTAAGAATGGAGCTCATCAGACGTTTTCCTCACAGCCGTCATGAAAGACGGGGCATTTTGTAGGTACCGGTCAGTTGGTAAAGAAGAATCAAAGTCCTGGGACCAACCAGGCCATCAACGATCAGGCCCTGCCGACGTTGAAAGCCCTTAACGCACTGAATACTGGAAGGATCGAAACGACCGCTGGTTGAGACATCAGCGCATCCCGAAAGCCCGAGCAGGTACTGTAGTCGGCGAACACTTTCACCTTTTACCCCAGGAACAGCGACATAGCCAATCGATGCGAAATCAACCCATGGAACCAGGGCCATCTGTATCCCCAGGCCTTTCAATTCTGAGGCATTCAAAGTGTTACGACCCTGGTATGCCGGCGCGATCGACCACATCCCTGCTTCCGCCCGCCCGAGGACAGCAAGATAACCGCCGCCCTTCTCTTCTGGTAAAGGCACAAGCAGAGGCACATTGAATTTGCTCAGGGTTTCAAAATCACCTGCGAGGCGTGCGAGCTTGAAACCGCGCAAACTAAAGATTTTATCGAAATCAAAGTCCCGGGAAGAGAAGTCCTCTGGCAGAGGTGCAACATCCCAAGCGACAAAAAGAGCGTTGCAGGAAGCGATCAAGCTGTCTAGGCCAGAGATTTCAGGAATTTCTAGAGAAGCAGCCTTTTGCGTAACAGGCTCGACCTTAGCGATGGTTTTCTGTTCAACGACCTGAACAGGCTGAGTTTGAACAAGAGCTTCCTCAGGAGCGTTACTGAATGGCGACGCAAGGAAAAAACCAATCAACATGACCAACACAGCGGCCACGGCAAAAGTTAGCGCTTTCCATGGCATATCAAAGTGACTCTGTGCCCCCTCGCCCATTCCGGCCAACTCTTTAACGGCCTGGTTGACATCACGAGCAGAGATAACACCGCGCTCTTCGGAGTAAGCAGTCAGCAGCGAACGGTCACAGATCAGGTTCACCCGGCGTGGGATACCACCAGAGCAGGCAAACACTTTCTTCAACGCTGCGGCAGAAAACAGGTTGCCGTCGCGACGACCTGCAATGTTGAGACGATGCAGAACATAGGAAGCGGTCTCTTCACGATTGAGAGGGCGTAGTTGGTAACGCACGGCAATGCGCTGATTCAACTGGCGCAGGCTGTGATCACTCAGATGGTGGCGCAGTTCGGGCTGTCCAACAAGGATGACCTGGATCAGCTTGTCATCCTCAGTCTCGAGATTCGAAAGCAGGCGGATCTGCTCCAGCACCTCTCCTGAAAGGTTCTGCGCTTCGTCAATGACCAGGATTGGAGTCCGTCCGGCTTCATTCTCTGCAAGGAGGAATGTATTCAGAGCATGGATCAGGTCAGGGTTACTGGTACCAGCGTCATCGACGCCGAATTCGCGGTTGATGTTGCGCAAGAGCTCAAAAGCCGTCAATTTAGGATTGAATATGAAAGCAACCCGATATTTACTTTCGTCCAGATGTGAAAGTAGAGTCCGCAGGATGGTGGTTTTTCCGGTCCCAACCTCACCGGTCACCTCTACGAAGCCGGCTCGACTTTCGATACCATAAATCAGGTGAGCGTAAACCTCATTGTGGGTTTTGCTCAAGAATAGAAAGCGAGGATTCGGGGTTAGAGCAAAAGGTTTTTCTTTTAAAGAAAAAAATGATTCGTACATGGAGCGGCCATCCCCCGAAAAAAGTCATTTAACACAAGAGCTTAAAAAGCTATTTATTTCCACAAATTGCATAATTTTGCAAGTTTTTACTCAACAACTCCACTCGCAAATTTTGACGGGTGTAACCATAAAAACCATCGCCAGTATGTTATTCTATCCTAACAATCAGTCCCTTTTGGGTTTATGAATTTCCGTCCGCTTAAAAAATAGCGATCGTTGTTTTACTAAACACGATCCAAGGCAAGCGATGAAGGACTGGAGACACTACACAGAGACCTCACGCATCGCCTATTTCTCCATGGAAATAGGCTTGATGACAGAGATTCCAACCTACAGCGGTGGCCTGGGAGTTCTCGCAGGAGATACCATCAGGAGCGCAGCAGATCTGAAATTACCGTTCGTGGCAGTGACCTTGATCAGCCGCAAAGGGTACTTTCTGCAAACCTTCACTGACGACGGCTGGCAACAGGAAAGCGCCGTTGACTGGAGACCTGAGGATTTACTTGAACTGTTGCCTGTCAAAACCCTGGTAACAATAGAAGATCGAGATGTCAAGGTTCAGGCCTGGCTGTACCGAGTCAAAAGCCCTACAGGCGGTGAAGTGCCTGTCCTCTTTCTCGACACAGATATCCAGGGGAACCAGCCTGAGGACCGGGAAATCACCGACTATCTCTATGGTGGCGATAAAGCTTATCGACTGAAGCAGGAGATCGTTCTCGGCATCGGCGGCGCCAGGCTGTTGCAGGTCCTCGGCTTCCGGGTCCGCAAATACCATCTGAACGAAGGGCACGCCAGCTTGCTTACATTGGTGCTACTCAACCACCCTCACCTTACCGTTGAAGGCTCTTTGGAAGAAGACTATTTACAACACATCCGAAGCGTTCAGGAAAATTGTATTTTCACCACCCACACACCCGTCGAGTCCGGACATGATCGCTTTTCCTATGACTTGGTCTCTCAGGTCATGGGTGACGTTGTCCCTGTTGACCTCCTGAAAAAGCTCGGTGGCGAACACGAGTTCAATATGACGCTCCTGGCCTTAAACCTGTCACATTTCGTTAATGGGGTCGCCAAAAAGCATGGTGAGGTTTCTCAAACCATGTTCCCCGGCTTTGAAATCCACTCGATCACCAACGGCATTCACCCTTTCACATGGGCCTCTCCATACTTGATACATCTTTATGACAAGTACTTGCCCGGCTGGGCAAACGAACCGGAGTTGCTGGTCAGGGTCGACCTTATCCCTGATGATGAGATTCAAGACGCCCATGCCGGAGCCAAGGCCTACCTCTTTCAATGGATCGAAGAGACCACAGGAGAAAAACTGGACCTTGATGTTCTCACGATTGGCTTTGCTCGCAGGGCAACCGCTTACAAACGCGCCAACATGATCTTTACCGATCGGGACCGACTCCTCAAAATTGGCGATGGCAAGCTGCAGCTGGTTTTCGGTGGCAAGGCCCACCCGAAGGACGATTATGGCAAGCAGATGATTCAGGAGATCTGCCAGCAGGCAGAGTTTTTCGGAGATAAACTCAAGATTGTTTATCTGCCGAATTACAACATGGACGTCGCAAGCCGTTTGATACCGGGCGTTGATCTCTGGCTGAACAACCCGTTACGGCCACTTGAGGCCTCTGGCACCAGTGGCATGAAAGCAGCGTTAAACGGTGTGCCCAACTTCAGCGTTCTTGATGGATGGTGGATTGAAGGGCATATTGAAGGCGTCACAGGGTGGTCTATCGGACCGCCACCAACGGAAACAAGCACAGAAGTCAACCATTCTGACGAAGACGTTCAGGATCTCTACAAAAAGCTCGAGGAGACGATTATTCCGCTCTACTACAATAATCGTCAAGAATGGACCAATGTACTGAAAAATGCGATTGGCAAAAATGCGTATTATTTCAACACGCACGCTATGATGAGACGTTATGTCACGGAGGCGTATCTTCGGTAGCTACGGAGGGCAATCACGAAACGCGTTAAAACCCCGTGACCCTGTCGTCTTTTCACACCAGAAAGGCGGTCAATCACCGTGCGCTATTCCTTCTCCAAGTTCTGTGGAACGCGCTGGCCCGTTGGCA
This sequence comes from Deltaproteobacteria bacterium IMCC39146, assembly GCA_030005635.1. Classification (GTDB taxonomy): domain Bacteria; phylum Desulfobacterota; class Desulfuromonadia; order Desulfuromonadales; family BM103; genus M0040. Next base: position 39,393 of record JARUHP010000018.1, on the reverse strand, counting down.
TCAGCGCTGAATCAGGAAGCATGCCGTGCGACTTAAAATACTCTAGCCGTTTACAGTTTTCCTGAAAAATCTTGCAACAATAGAGACTTACAAAGTCATCCCAGTGTGACTTGACTTGAGCCACATAGCGCAGGACAAACTTACAGTTGTTCAGATGTTGGCATTCTTGCATAATTATTGACCTCGATTTTCGTGTAATTCAATAAACCATATATGCAAAATAGCAATTTTCACTCCAACCGCTTTTTTGTGGCCACAACCTCCTCAATAGCTTTAACAACAAGCGGTTGAATTCCCTTTACAACGACGCGAACTCCTTCTGCGTTAGGATGTAAGCCGTCAGCCTGGTTCAGCTCGGGATCAGTAGCGACGCCTTCGAGAAAAAATGGATAAAAATAAAGATCGTGACGCTCGGCAAGACCGGGATAGATCTGATCGAACTCGAAAGTATAGTCAAGACCCAGGTTTCTGGGAGCCCGCATACCGGCAAGGACGATGCGACAGCCGGCTTTCTTGAGGCGGGCGAGGATTTGATCAAGGTTGTCGTAGGTTTGTGCCGGATCAAGACCGCGTAAGGCATCGTTTGCACCAAGCTCAACGAGTACGACCTGAGGATTGACTACCAGGGCCCACTCAAGCCTGGCAAGACCGCCAGCTGAGGTATCGCCCGAGACTCCGGCGTTGATGACAGTTACGGGATATCCTGAAGTCGCCAGACTATTTTCAAGCTGCCGCGGAAACGAATCATCTTGTCCAAGGCCATAACCAGCGGTCAGGCTATCGCCGAGAACCAGAATAACGACGCTATTTGTAGCCGTAGAGTTGGCAAATGACGAAGATACTGTCAAAATGGTTAACAAAACCAACTTGAGCAAAAAGGATAAATGCATGTCAGAGCCCTTGGTTAATATCGTGGATCTTCATCTCAGTCTAGTCGGCGGTGCCGGAGAGGTCAACATCCTGCGCGGAGTCAACCTTAACATAACCAAAGGCGAAACAGTGAGCGTGCTCGGCCCTTCTGGAGCAGGCAAGACAACCCTGCTAATGGCGCTTTCAGGTCTGGAGAAACCGACCTCAGGGCAGATTCAGGTCGCAGGAGTTGACCTGACCACCATCGATGAAGACGGCTTGGCGCGGTTCCGCCGCGAGCATGTCGGCATTGTTTTCCAGTCATTTCATCTCATTCCCACCATGACGGCTCTAGAGAATGTTTCCTTGCCCCTCGAATTTTCCGGCTGCAAGAATCCTGAAGAACAAGCCGAAGAAGCACTGACAAAGACTGGCCTGAGCGACAGAATCGATCATTATCCCGGCGAACTCTCCGGCGGAGAACAGCAACGCGTTGCTCTTGCTCGGGCCTTTGTTGTTAAACCCGCCCTTCTCCTGGCTGATGAGCCCACCGGCAATCTCGACCGCGAAACTGGACAGATTGTCATGAACCTCCTTTTTGACCTGCAACAAGAGCATGGCACAACTCTGGTTCTGGTCACCCACGACGAGATTCTTGCCTCACGTTGCGAGCGGTCCGTGAGAATGATCGACGGCTGTCTACGTGAAGAGAATGGGGCTGACTCTTGAACTCAACAAGCACAATAACCCAGGCCATCCGCCTGGTCCGTCGAGAACTCCGCGGTGGATTGCGTGGCTTTGGCGTCTTCCTGACCTGCCTTTTCCTTGGGGTTTTTGCAATCAGCGCAATCGGTTCTTTTACTGAGTCAGCCAAAGCTGGCCTGCTGGCCGACGCCAGCGCCCTTTTGGGCGGCGACCTGGAAATCCGTTTGGCTCATCGCGAACTACCGACCGAGGGCATCAGTTTTCTGACAGATCGGGGCCAGCTTTCGCATGTAGCCACCATGAGGACCATGGTTGTCGACATACATAACGACAAGCGTGTCCTTGCAGAGCTGAAAGCGGTCGACTCCGACTATCCCCTCTACGGCAAGATCACGAGCACCCCACAACTGAACATTCATCGTGAACTCGACAGTCGTGATGAGTTTGGGGCCTTGGTAGAAGCGCCCATGCTCTCCCGCCTGGACAAGAAGATCGGTGACAAGGTCAAAGTCGGCAACGCGGACTTTAGATTAAAGGGGATCATCACAACAGAGCCGGACCGCACAGTGCGCGCTTTCAACCTTGGTCCACGCTTCATGATCAGCCTTGAGGGGCTCAAGGCCACAGGCCTGCTGCAGCCTGGCAGCCTGGTTTATCACGCGTACCGACTGCGACTGCCGAACCGTGAAACAGTGGACCAATTAAAAGCTGAGCTGCAGGTCCATTTTCCTGAAGCGGGCTGGCGCGTACGAAGCTGGCGAGAGGCTGCGCCCCGCGTGACCTTCTTTCTCGACCGCATGAACTTGAACATGACTCTCATCGGGCTTTGCTCCCTATTGGTTGGCGGTCTCGGTGTTTCCGGCGCGGTGCGCGGATATCTGGACGGCAAGATCACCCATATTGCAACAATGAAATGCCTGGGTGCACCTGGCAAGTTGATCTTTACGGCCTACCTGCTGCAAATTCTTTTCCTGGGCATTCTCGGTTCAACAGCCGGGCTCGTTGCCGGCGCTGCCCTGCCCTATCTTTTACAACAACTTATCGGCACCCATCTACCCGTTCCCATTACCCCCGGTATTCATTGGCAGGTGTTGGTCGTAGCAGCACTTTTCGGTCTACTGATTGCGCTGATTTTCTCTTTGAAATCTCTAGGCCTGGCAAGACAAGTCTCACCATCAGTTCTGTTTCGAGGCTACAGCGAATCCAGCAACAAGAACCCCGGAATGGCTATCAAAGTAGCAATCATCATCTCGGTAATTATTCTGGCCACATTGGCGATCCTGACCAGCAGCGATCAAAGACTGGCCTTCTGGTTTATCTGCGGAGCGAGCCTTTGCTTCATAATCTTCCGCTTTGCCTCAACAACTGTTGTCAAACTGACTCACCTGATCCCGAAGCCAACAAATCCGTCTCTGCGGCTCGGATTGGGCAACATCCATCGACGCGGGTCACCGTCAGGAAGTGCACTATTCTCATTGGGCCTCGGCTTAACCGCTCTGGTCACCGTCATGCTGGTCCAAGCCAACCTCGATGACAAGATCAATGAAACTGTCCCCAATGAAGCCCCCTCTTTCTTCTTCCTGGACCTGCAACCACACCAGGTTGAAAGCTTTGAAGAGACAGCTCGCAACTTGCCTGGAATCACCAAGCTAAAACGCTATCCGACTTTGCGCGGCCGTATAAGCGCCATTGCAGGCAAGCCGGTGACAATGGCAAAAGTTGCCAAGGAAGTGCGCTGGGCAGTTCGTGGTGACAGATTCTTAAGTTACGCAAAGGAGAAGGCGCCGGACATAAAGGTCGTTGCGGGAGAGTGGTGGCCGAAAGACTATGCAGGTGAACCCCTGGTTTCCATTACGGCGGATCTCGCGAAAGGATTTGGGGTCGGCATAGGCGACACGCTGACGATCAATGTTCTGGGTCGAGATGTTACTGCTAGGATAAGCAGCTTGAGGGAAGTCGACTGGTCGACACTCGACTTGAATTTCGCACTACTCTTCTCGCCTGGAGTCCTGGAAAACGCGCCACAGACAAACATCGCCTCGATTCATGTTCCACCAGAGCAGGAAGAAACCGCCTTCGCCGCAATCACTAAACAATTCCCGAACGTCTCTGCCATCAGCACCCGCGAGCTCCTTAAAAATGTCTCTCAAACACTCGAACGTATCGGCACAGCCTTTCGCAGCATGGCTGGTCTTGCGGTGTTAATAGGATTCCTGGTGCTGGCTGGAGCCGTCTCTGCAGATCAGCACCGACGGATTCACGACGCGGTTATTTTTAAGGTCTGCGGGGCGACCCGTTTCGACATTCTGGGTGCGTTTGCTGCGGAGTTTCTGTTTCTTGGCTTGATTGCGGGTGGCATCAGCGCGATAGTCGGTAGCTTGGCGGCCATGGGGATCCTGGAAGGGTTGATGAAGATCTCTTTTACCCTGCATCCGGGAACAATTATCACAACAATTTTGACCGGAGTTGCGCTAACAGTATTTTTGGGGTTGGTTGGAACCTGGCGAGCGCTGGGACATAAGCCGGCGAGTTATCTGAGAGGGGAATAAAAAGGGTTAAGGGTCAACCCTGCGCCCTTAACCCTTTGACCTGATCCAAAGCCTAAGCCTTTTTAACAAACTCCGACTTTAACTTCATAGCGCCGATACCATCGATTTTACAATCGATGTCGTGATCGCCATCGACCAGGCGGATATTCTTGGCTTTGGCTCCGACCTTAACGACCAGAGAAGAGCCCTTGACCTTGAGATCCTTGATCACGGTTACGGTATCACCATCCTGCAGGACATTGCCGTTCGCGTCCTTAATAACCCTGGCGGCATCAGCACTCTCTTCAACGGCAATCACACTCCATTCGTGAGCACACTCAGGGCAAACAAACATCTCCCTGTCTTCGTAAGTATACTCTGAGCCACATTCAGGACATTTTGGCAATTCACTCATATTGTCATTTCTCTTTCAGTGCTTAGCTGCAAAAAATCAGGATTTTGGATAACTGTGATGAGAGGCCTTAATGTTACGACCTAACCAATCGATACTTTTACCGAGATGACGCATGTTGGCCAAACCCTCTTCATCTTCAAGGACGTCCCCTTTTTCCAGGCCAAAGCCCATATTCCAGTAGGTTGAGCCGGGGAGGATCATTCTGGACATTTGGAACATGTGATTAATGGTGTCGAAGGCATGAGTCGCGCCACCTCTCCTGACAGCCACAACGGCCGCCCCAAGCTTGCCGGCAAAAGCCTGATCATTGGCATAGGCAACATAACCAGCTCTTTCGATCAGCGCTTTTAAATCTGCGGAGACAGCAGCAAAATAAGTCGGGGAACCGAGAATCATGGCATCGGCCCGCAGCATCTTCGTAAAGATGCCGTTAAAATTGTCCGAATTGACCGCACATAAATTATCTTTGTTCTTAAAACACTGCTGGCAGGCAATGCACCCACGGATCGCGGTCCCGCCGACCTTAACCAACTCCGTGTCCCAACCGGCCGTATCAAGCTCGCCGAGAACCTCTTTAAGCAGTAGTTCCGTATTACCACCTGAACGTGGGCTGCCATTTACTGCGATCGCATACATATCTTCCTCCATTATTGGGATAATTCAGAAGCTGTTTTATTTCTCTTCAACGGCCCCACCGGAATTCTTCCAGGCCTCGAAACCACCATCAATGTGGCAGACACTTTTCAACCCCAGCTTTTGAGCAACATCAGCCGCCAGCGCAGAGCGCCAGCCGAGGTTACAATAAAAGATAAAGCGTTTATCTTCCCCAAAAATCTTATTGTAATAAGGACTTTCCGCGTCGATCCAGAATTCAAGCAGGCCACGAGGACAGTGGAAGGCTCCGGGGATTTTCCCTTCTCTCTTCAGCTCTCGGACATCACGCAAATCAACGAAGACCACGTCTGGCGAGTCAAAAGAAGCAAGAGCGGCCTCGACCGTGATCGTTTCTATATGCTGTTCGGCCTCTGCAACCAGATCTTTGTAACCGATTTTCCCTGACATAAAACCTCCATGAACAATAAGTGGAAAGTTGCATGACAATATAACAGAAAAGCCTCACTGTTAAAGGAAGGCTTTTTAGACGGCAAGCTCTAGAACCTCAACGACAGGCACTTACCCCGAACTATGGCTAAGAGCTTCCTTCTTCTGAGCCATAAGAGGCCAGACTTCCGCGACGATCATGCCAAAGACTATCATCGCGCCGCCGAACCAGCCAATCGCCGTCAGGCGGTCACCGGCCAACCAGACCGAGAAGATCGCTGCAAAGACAGGTTCAAGGGTGTAGATAAGCGCAGCACGGGTCGGTGTCGTGCGATTCTGAAAGGTCGTCATCGCCCAGAATGCGTAGGCTGTTGCAAAAATGGCAGTAATGGCAAAGGCAAAGATCAGTGAACCGGTCCACTCCTGAGGCCAGGACGTCGGTTCAAAGGCAAGACTTCCGATACAGCCGAGGATGGCCATGGTCAGGATTTGCACGAACGTCAGGGCTCGCGCGTCGTAACCCTTGGTAAAGGCGTCAAGGCCAATAATGTGCAGCGCAACAAAAACGGAACAGATCACAACCAACACATCTCCGAAGTTGATTGTCCAGGGAGTGTGCCAGGTTAGTAGAAAAAGGCCAATCAGAGCCAGCCCGACACCAATTTTAGAACCAAAAGCAGCCGGCTTTTTCAGGATTGGTCCAGCCATTAAAGGAACCCACACCACGCCAAGACCGGTGAGAAAGCCAGCATTCGCCGAAGATGTTCGTTCCAGGCCAAAAGTCTGAAAGAGATAGGAAGAGAAGAGTAATGTCCCGAGCAGGATGCCAAGTCGCCAACCACGTCGATCCAGAGAAGCAATCCTGGCGCGACCGGCAATAAAGAACAGGAGTATGGCCGCCATGGCAAATCGTACCCAGAGGAAAGCCATAACCGGCATTTCAACGATGGCGTCTTTGACTATAGGGAAGGTCGCCCCCCAAAAGAGGGTCACGGTCGCCAGCATAAATTCAGCGTGAAACTGCCGTTTGTTCTTTAAATCCATATACATCCGGTGAAAAAATGTTAGAGTCTTGTTTCAGGCGAAGGCGCTATGGTATAAGCAGAGTTCTGTTATTTCAATTATTTTCTCAACAATCGTGAGAGAACTTATTATGAGTCGTAGCAAGAAAGAACCGATCGAAGTTATTTGCCCAAGATGCCGCTACACCGAGATTGTTTATCTCCCGATCGAAGATCTGCCCCGCTGTCCCCAGTGCAACGTCCAAATGTCAATTTCCGAGCTTCTCGATGAAGGAAAATCTTACTAGTTGTTATTTTGCCGAACGGTTCGGCTTAGCTATCCCTACATAGTTATTTATCAAGGAGGAACAAACATGAAACATGTCAAACTACTGATTGCCTGCCTGCTGGCTCTTTGTGTCGTCCTGCCCGGCGTTGCTGCGGCAGACACCCTCGACGACATCCTTGAGCGTGGCACCCTGCGTGTCGGCATGGAGCCTGGCTACATGCCTTTCGAAATGACCAACAAAAAAGGTGAGATTATCGGCTTCGACGTCGACATGGCGAAGCGTATCGCAAAAGCTATGGGCGTTGAACTTGAGCTCGTAAGCACTGCATGGGACGGAATCATCCCTGCCCTGATCACCAAGAAGTTTGACATGATCATGAGTGGCATGACCCTGACTCAGGAACGCAACATGAAGATAGGTTTTGCCAAGCCCTATATCGTTATTGGTCAGAGTATTCTGGTCGACAAGAAATTGGCTGGCGAGATCAAATCCTACAAAGACCTGAACAACAAGAAGTATAAAGTAGCATCAAAGCTCGGCACCACCGGTGAGCAAGCCACCAAGCGCATGATCCCTAATGCCGACTACATCTCTTTTGAGACCGAGCAGGAAGGCGTTATGGATCTTCTCAATGGCAAGATTGATGCTTTTGTGTACGACCTGCCTTTCAACGCTATTGCGTTCGCTGAAAAGGGTCAGAAGAAACTTATTCTTCTCGACGAGCCGTTCACCTATGAACCTCTCGCATGGGCTGTTAACAAGGGCAACGCCGACTTCATCAACTGGCTGGACAACTTCCTGATCCAGGCAAAGAATGATGGCACCTACGACAAGATTTACAAGAAATGGTTCTTGAGCGACGCATGGCTTAAAGAACTCCAGTAATTAGTACGTAAAGTATGGCGGGGCTTGCCATAACCTGAGGAGCCCCGCCATCATTCTGTCTGAACCGCAGGAATACACATTTTGAAGATAATCAATAAAAATATTCCCTGGCACTTTCTGACCCTCTTCATCCTCTTTTCGTTGTGTGCGGGCCTGTGGGTTGCCACCAAAAAAATTGATTACACCTGGCGCTGGAACCGTGTTCCTCAGTACTTCATTTACCACGACGAGGAACTGATTCCGATCCCTTTTGATGGTGTTGTTGCCTCACTATCAAACCTTGGCGATCAGACACAGATCAAAGTAGTGAGCGAGCAAGGTGAAGAAAAAACTTTTACAGTAGACAGTAATGCTGTTGAAGTCAGCGAAGGAGAAGATCTCTTTCAAGGTGATTACCTGGGCGCGGTCTTCGAATGGCGCGCCGGACCTCTACTGAAGGGTTTATGGGTCACGCTCTGGATCTCGGCAGTTGCAAGCATCTTCGGTATGATCATAGGTTTGGTAACAGGTCTATGCAGGGTTGCTAACAATCCGACCTTACGCAGCTTATCAATCACTTATATTGAGTTGATTCGTGGTACCCCGCTGTTGGTACAGATTTTCATTTTCTATTTCTTTCTCGGTACCGTCCTTGACATAAGCCGCATTGTTGCTGGTATCAGCGCCCTGGCTATTTTTGCCGGTGCTTACGTTGCAGAGATTATTCGCGCCGGTATTCAGTCGATCCCCAAGGGTCAGATGGAAGCCGCACGCTCCCTTGGCATGAATGTCCCCCAGGCGATGGTCTACATCATCCTGCCACAGGCCTTTAAACGCACCCTGCCCCCATTGGCCGGCCAGTTTATCAGCCTGATCAAGGATTCGTCCCTGGTTTCCATTATCGCTATTACGGATCTCACCAAGAGCGGTCGCGAGGTTATTACTTCAACCTTCGCCACCTTCGAGATCTGGTTCGTCGTCGCTTTCCTTTATCTGATGCTGACGTCGGTACTGTCCCAGGTGATTGCCTGGGTGGAACGGAGGCTTTCAGTCAGTGATTAAGACAGTAGACCTTAAAAAGACATTTATCGGACGCGGTCAGACAGTACATGCTGTCGATGGCGTTTCCGCCCATATTAAGCCCAGCGAAGTTGTCGTTATCATCGGCCCTTCAGGATCCGGGAAATCAACCTATCTGCGTTGTTTGAATGGCCTTGAGAGCTCAACCTCAGGGAAAATCGAGATTGAAGGCGTTGACCTGACGTCAAAAAAAACCGATCTCAACCGGGTTCGTCGTGAAGTCGGCATGGTTTTTCAGCAGTTCAACCTTTTCCCACACAAAACGGTTCTACAGAACATCGTCCTGGCCCAACAAGTGGTTCGTAAACGCAAAGATGCTGAAGCTGAAGAAAAAGGCCGTATGCTGCTTGAGAAAGTCGGCATTGCAGAGAAAGAACACGAATACCCGATCCGTCTTTCCGGTGGCCAGCAGCAGCGTGTTGCCATCGCCAGGGCGCTGGCCATGGATCCAAAGATCATGCTCTTTGACGAACCGACCAGTGCACTGGACCCGGAGATGGTGGGTGAAGTTCTGGAAGTCATGAAACAGTTGGCCCGCGAAGGCATGACCATGGTCGTTGTTACCCATGAGATGGGCTTTGCTCGCGAAGTTGCTGACAGGGTTCTCTTCATGGACCAAGGGAAACTGGTTGAGGAAGGGACTCCAGAGCATTTCTTTACCGCACCAAAGGAAGAACGGACCAAAGCTTTCTTACGTCAGGTCCTCTAGCAAAGAATTTACAAATATTCTCTAAGGGTGCTTTTTAGCACCCTTTTTTCATTTGTTATACCTAACGAACATTTAACCACGAAGATCGCGAAGAACAGCTTATACACCGAATAAAAAAGCAAACTATTGGGCACAATCGAGCCCCCTGAAATGGCTGAGGGGAGACTTGAATTATCTAGATATTACCTATAACCTGCCACATCTCAGCAAAGGGCTGAATCTTAAGGGCCTTGGTGAATAGCTTAACTTCGTGTCCTTCGTGCTCTTTGTGGTAGCAAGTTATCCGCCCATGAACGAAACCTTAAAAAACAAACTGACCTTTCGCCAGGGCGCAATTGCAGCCTGGCCGATCTGCCTGGGGTACTTCCCTATTGGCCTTGCCCTGGGTGTCCTCGCCCAGAAAGCCGGTCTGCCTTGGTGGGCCGTGGCGATGATGTCCGTCATGGTTTTTGCCGGAAGCGCGCAGTTTATCTGTGTCGCCATGATTGCCGCCGGGGCCTCAACCCCTGCGATCATACTCACCACCTTTGTTGTTAACCTGCGTCACGTTCTTATGAGCTCAGCTCTGGCCGTCTATTTGCAAGGGGTTGACCGCAAATTTCTGGCTCTGTATTCCTACGGAGTGACCGACGAAAGCTTCGCAGTCAACCTGACAAAGTTCAGGGAAGGCAACTGGGGCCGTTGGCAGGCATTAATCGTCAACCACCTGGCAAACAGTGTCTGGATAATTGCAACCACCGGCGGAGCCCTGATCGGACAGTTTGTCCCGCAAGGAGCCCTGGGCGTCGATTATGCCCTAACAGGGATGTTTATCTGCCTGCTGGTTTTCCAACTACAAGGGCGTATTTATGTAATTACCGGGCTTCTGGCCGCCGGACTTTCTACTCTATGGTATCTCCTGATCCCTGGTGACTCCTACATTGTCGGCGCTTCAATGAGCGCAGCGACCATCGGCTATCTCCTAAAAAGACACTACAGGAGGAGCAAATGACGTTTAACGACTATCTCTTTCTCTGCGGAGGAATGGGCCTGGTCACTTATCTACCCCGTGCCCTACCCCTGCTTTACCTGGCTCACAGAAAGATGCCCCAATGGCTAATAGATTGGCTCAGCCTGATCCCGGTCGCAATCCTGAGCGCGTTGATCGCACCATCACTTTTTACTGATGCGGCAACACGCAGCTTTGCCTTTGGCAAGCTCGAGCTTTTGGTCGCGATACCTACCCTTATTTTTTCTTTGAAGACAAGAAGCCTTGGCGGAACGGTTCTGGTGGGAATGTTACTTTACTGGTTGGGCGGGATGATTTGAGGCTAATCTATATGATTAACCTTACTTATTTAGATTTTCGTTTTCAACATGGCACCCCAAGGCCGTCAAACTATTTAGCTGAATTTTAAGCGTTTTTTAACAGCCGAAAGAAAAAAACTCAAGGGATCACAACAGTGTTGCGTGCAAAGAATGATCCTGCCAGGAAACAGGTTTGACCCTGACGCACTGCCCGGAAAGAGCCTCGGATCCGGAGAAGCGGATATCGAGATAATTACGTGACACCCCCTTGAGGAGACCCTCTTTCACCCCGGATTCGACAACGACCTCTAGCTCTTCATCAATAAAGCGTATTGCGAATGAATGGTATTTATCTGCGGCGAGCTGACGCAGCCGTTCGGCCCTTGCCTTACTGACGTCACCTGTAACCTGACCGGGATAACTGGCCGCTGGCGTTCCGGGGCGTTTACTATAGGGGAAAACATGCAAAGCTGTGAGGGGTAAGCAAGAAATAAAATTAAAGGCGCTCTCAAATTCCTCTTCCGACTCGCCGGGAAAGCCGGTAATCACATCAAGACAGATCGCTGCGTCAGGTATTGAGGCTCTTACCCGCTCGAGCAAATGTCCGAAAAACTCCGTGCTGTAGGTTCGCTTCATGCGCTGCAAAACATGGTCATTCCCAGCTTGCAGAGGAATATGTAAATGAGGACAGATGACCCGTGATGAAGCAATGGTCTCAAGCAGTTCATCTGTAAGTTCGGTAGGTTCAATTGAACCCAACCTTAAGCGATGGACACCGGTTTCGGCTTCGATCCTGCGCACAAGGTCGTTCAGGGTCATGGCAGTTTCCAGATCCGCCCCGTAGCCACCAATGTGAATACCGGTCAGGACGATCTCCTGGAAACCGGAGGCAACCAGACCATTGATCTGCTGAAGAATCTCATCCGGAGTGGCTGAACGACTGGCACCACGCGCATAAGGAATGATGCAGTAGCTACAAAAAGCATCACAGCCATTCTGAATTTGCACGAATGCACGGCTACGACCTGAGAAAGTCGTCAAAGGAGGCAGACAGATTTTCTCAACCTTGCGGATATCGGAAACAACAACAGCCGTTGTCTCTTGATCTTCCGTGAGGTAATCAAGAAGTCTCTGTTTCTCTTCATTGCCAATCACCAGACTCACACCGGGAAGACCTTGCAAGGCTTCCGGGTCGACCTGAGCGTAACAACCGGTAACAACAACCCGACAGGCATCGTTAAGCTTGCGGGCACGACGAATCAGGTTGCGGGACTGTGCATCGGTCGCGTTGGTTACCGTACAGGTATTGACGATAACCATGTCCGCACCTTCATCAAAGGGGACAACCTGGTATCCAGCAGACTGCAGAGACTCCTGCATGGACGCTGATTCAAACTGGTTGGTTTTGCATCCCAGGGTTGCGAAGGAAACGGTTGGTGATGCCGGGACGCGGGACGCGCAACGAGGGACGTGAAGATCATTATTATTTATTGAGGACATATTTACTTGTCACCTGCATCAAAGCGGCCATATTTCTTTTGGTTCTCTTTGCGCCTTGGTTAGATTTCCATAGCCTCATTACGTTAGGCCTTTGCATTAAGCCTTTTCTCGTACCCCGTCCCGCGTACCACGCCCCTCGCCTTTCAAGACTCAATACACCCACCACCCAGAACACGGTCACCATCATAAAAGACAGCAGCCTGCCCGGGCGTAACACCGCCCTGGGGTTCTTTGAAATCAACACGAGCTGAGCCATCATCCAGAATAGTGATCAGAGACGGTACTTCCTGGTGCCTGTAACGGATACGGCAAGCCGCCTCAAGAGACTCTTTGGGAGCATCAATCAGCCAGCTGACATCAACAACGTGACAATGAGACATGGCGAGATGTTCTTTTTCACCGACGATGACTTTACGGTTCTCCGCGTCGATACCGACCACGTAGAGTGGTTGCGGCCATGAGAGGCCGAGGCCGCGACGTTGACCGATCGTATAACGGTAGGTTCCCTGGTGCTGGCCCAACGTCTTACCGGCGACATGAACGATATCGCCGTTCATAGTGTCGGGTCCGCGTTGTTCCTCGAGAAAACGGACGTAATCACCATCCGGCACAAAACAGATATCCTGACTTTCAGCTTTCTCAGCAACCTTAAGTCCCAGTCGCGTGGCGTGAGCACGAACCTCTTCCTTGGTCATACCGCCCAGAGGGAAACGCACATACTGCATCTGTTCCTGGGTCAGGGTATAAAGAAAGTAGGTTTGATCCTTGTTGCGATCCTGACCTTTCCTGAGCGCTAGAACACCCTCCTCCTCAACAAGTTGTGCATAATGTCCCGTCACCAGGTAATCAGCTTGCAGTTCAAGGGCACGGCGTAGCAGGATTTCAAACTTAAGGATCTGGTTACAGATAACGCAGGGGTTAGGAGTCCGGCCGCTGAAGTAGTCATCACAGAAACGATCGATAACCTGCTTTTCAAACTGTTTTTCAAAGTTAACCACGTAGAAAGGGATATCGAGAGATTCAGCAACGCGGCGCGCATCATAGACGTCGTCAAGGGAACAACAAGAACCGAAGCTTTCACCGTGCTCGTCAGTAAACTTGGAGTAGTCCCAGATCTGCATCGTCATACCGACCACCTCACAACCCTGCTCTTTGAGCAAAGCCGCAGCGACCGAAGAATCGACCCCACCACTCATGGCAACGACAACTTTTTTACCTGGTTCAATCATAACTTAATCTACTTATCACAATGGTGCCTCTACTTACAGCCCTAAAGCTTACAGCTTAAAGCTAAAACAACGAAAGCGGCTCCAAAGAAGAGCCGCCCGCCGTGCTTCAAGTAAAACCTTAATCAAAGACCTCTAACCGTTTCCCGCTTTGTAGTTTTTTATGGCTTCGTGCAAGGCGTCTGCAGCCAGATTGGAACAGTGCATCTTTTGTGCAGGAAGACCATCAAGAGCCTCGGCGACAGCCTGGTTACTGAGCTCGAGAGCTTCGTCAATTGTCTTGCCGATCGCCATCTCCGTCACCATGGATGAGGTGGCAATAGCAGCGCCACAACCAAAAGTCTTGAACTTGACGTCCTGAATAATATTGTCTTCAACCTTAAGAAAGATCTTCATGATGTCGCCGCAGGAAGCATTACCAACCTCGCCGACTCCGTTTGCATTTTCGATCTCACCTACGTTACGCGGGTTGGTGAAGTGATCCATAACTTTATCTGTGTACATATATTTTCTCCTTCAATAAATCGCGATTATGGTCTGATTAGATTCTGCGTACCGTTTCACAGGTCTCGCAACCTTCGGCAGTTTTTCCACAATTATATAACGGGCTCATATCGCGGAGGCGCTGCACTGTTGCTGGCAGCACTTCCAGAACTTTATCAATTTCTTCTTCGGTGGTTTCCGGCCCGAGGCTGAAGCGTGTACTCGAATGAGCCAGAGTGACTTCTACACACATCGCACCCATAACGTGAGAAGGCTCAAGAGAGCCTGAGGTGCAGGCAGAACCCGACGAGGCCGCGATACCGAACATATCGAGGTTGAGTAGCAGAGATTCCCCTTCGATGTAGGCAAAGCTGACATTCAGTGTGTTTGGCAGTCGATCATCACGGTCAGGAGTGCCATTTAGTTTGATATCCGGAACCTGGCTCAAGACACCATCTTCCAGACGATCACGCATGGCGCGAACACGTTTGTAATAATCTTTTTGTTCAGAAGCAGCCATCTCACACGCTTTACCAAGGCCAACGATTCCGGCAACGTTCTGGGTTCCGGCGCGACGGTTACGCTCCTGGTGCCCACCATGCATGAAGCTCTTCATACGTGTGCCGCGGCGGATGTAAATCGCGCCGACCCCTTTAGGTGCACCGATCTTGTGCCCGGAAATCACCAAAAGGTCCAAATTGGCCTTTTGCACATCAACAGGAATCTTGCCCACGGCCTGCACCGCGTCGGTATGAAAACGGATATTGTACTTCTTGGCGATCTTGCCTATCTCTTCGATAGGATAAAGATTGCCCGTCTCGTTATTGGCCCACATGATCGAGATCAGTATAGTCTTGTCAGTTATGGCTTTCTCAAGATCGGCGAGATCAAGCTGGCCATCTTTACTGACCGGCAGATAAGTCACTTCGTAGCCATCTTTTTCCAGGGCCTCACAAGTTTCCAGAACAGCTGGATGCTCAACAGCCGTGGTAATGATGTGATTGCCTTTTTCTTTAAGAGGATCAAGGGACCCCTTAATGGCCATGTTGTCACCTTCGCTGCCACAAGAGACAAAAACAATCTCCGCCGGAGAAGCATTGATCAAAGAAGCGACCTGCTCACGGGCCTTTTCAAGGGCACCTGAGACTTGACGGCCGGCCCAATGAACGCTCGAAGGATTACCGAACTGCTCCATGTAAAAAGGCAGCATAACTTCAAGGACTTCAGGCCTTACTGGCGACGTAGCATTATAATCCAAGTAAATCTGGTTCAACGGTCAATCCTCCGGAAGTTCAATGCTTAAGTTTACTCTTGGCCTCAGTGGTGAGGTCATCAAGAGTGATCGATGAGAGAAATTGTCGAATTTTTTCGCCAAGACCGTGCCAGACGTTGTGAGTAACGCATTGATCCTCACAGGCACAACCATTTTTCTGGTCCATACAGGACACCGGCACCAGGGATTCTTCGACACTGTCAATAATTTCATCAACCTGAATGTCCTTCGCCGGTCGAGCCAGCAGGTAACCACCCCCAGGACCACGAACACTCTTGACGATCTCGCCACGACGAAGTTTGACAAAAAGTTGTTCAAGGTAAGTCAGGGAGATACTTTCGCGTAGTGAAATATCGCGTAAAGAAACAGGTTGACCTTCTGAATGCAGGTTCAGGTTAACCATGGCCCTGACAGCGTACTGAGCTTTTGTTGACATGCGCATCTTGTTTTATGCCTCACTCTTCTCCGCTTTACGGGTGCGAGTGGCTGTTGCTTTAGTCGCCGCTTTCTTTGCGGGAGCCTTCACTGTCGCCTTGGCCGCTGTACTTTTTGCCGTAGCCCGTTTCGCCGCAGGTTTTGATTCAGCTTTTTCCAATCGGCCGGTCAAATCCTCAACTTTCTTTTCTAGGGCACGGATCTGGTCAAAGAGGCAACTGATCGCCTTGGCTTCGGGGTCGGGCATTTTGCCATGCTCCAGGTCAGGACGCGCCTTCTCAACCTTCTGCTCCTGCTGCATGACCACACGGCCAGGAATACCGACAACGGAGGAGTTCTCCGGGACTTCTTTCACAACAACCGAGTTGGAGCCAATTTTAGAGTCTTTACCGACGGTAAAAGGGCCAAGGACTTTGGCGCCGGAACCTATGACGACATTATCGTCAATGGTTGGATGGCGCTTGACCTTGTCCCAGGTTACGCCACCGAGGGTCACGCCATGATAAAGGGTGACGTTGTTACCGATTTCAGCTGTTTCGCCGATGACCACACCCATACCGTGATCGATAAAGAATTTTTCGCCTATTTTTGCACCGGGATGAATTTCAATTCCTGTCAGGAAACGAGCCATGTGGGAAGTAAAACGGCCGAAGAAGTAGAGCTCGTGAGTCCAGAACCAGTGAGCGACACGATAAAACCAAACTGCGTGCAGGCCTGGATAGCAGAAGATAATCTCGAGGACACTGCGAGCTGCAGGGTCTCGATCGAATACTGAATAGATGTCTTCACGAATCTTTGCAAACACTTTAGGTATGACCTCCACGTCCCATTTGCTGTAAAAATACCGACACAACGGCTGCCGGTTTACGAGCATGGTTAACGGATAGCATACCTGAGTAAAACTGTCAATTACTTTTCAAGGAATATCAAAGGAATAGCTGGTAAGCCAGGTTGTCAGACTCCTCAACATAGCGGTAGCCGAGACTGTCGAGAAAAGATTGTAATTGTGGCTCTTGACCAGGAGGAATCTCCAGACCGACGAGCACTCTGCCGAAGTCACCACCCTGCGTGCGGTAGTGGAACAGGGAAATGTTCCAATCAGCGCCCATGGCGGTGAGAAAACGAGTTGTCGCTCCAGGTCGTTCGGGAAACCAGAAACGGAACAGGCGTTCACTACAGGTATCCCTGGAGCGTCCGCCAACCATGTAACGAACATGGGTCTTCGCCAGCTCATTATCTGTCAGGTCGACACTCACAAAGCCATGAGAGTCCAACTGTTCACCAAAGAGTTGTCGCTGCTCATCGCCGTCAACAGCAATACCGACAAAGATATAAGCGGACTCACGGCCGGAAAGCCGATAATTAAACTCGGTAATGTTTCTCTCACCTACCACCTCGCGGCAGAAGCGGAACAAGGAGCCGGGCTCTTCTGGAATGGTGACCGCAAAGAGGGCTTCCTGTTTCTCACCACTCAAAGTGCGCTCAGCCACGTAACGCAGGCGATCAAAGTTCATATTGGCGCCGGAGTTGATCGCGACCAGCGTTTGACCTTTGATATCACGCTCGCGGACATACTTTTTAAGGCCCGCCAAAGCTAGCGCTCCGGAAGGCTCGACGATGGAACGGGTTGCCTGGTAGACACTTTTTATAGAGCTGCAGATCTCGTCAGTATCGACGCGAATGATTTCATCAACATAATGGCGACAAAGTTCGAAGGTCAATTTTCCCACTTCTCGAACAGCAACGCCATCGGCGAAGATGCCAACAGAATCAAGTTTAATTCTACGCCCGGCTTCCAGAGATTGGGCCATGGCATCACTATCCACAGGCTCGACACCAATCACCTTAACTTCCGGGCAGAGCGCCTTGAGAAAGACCGCCATTCCGGCAAGCAAGCCACCGCCACCGACAGGAATAAAGACCGCGTCCATATTGCCGGCACTCTGCCTCAGCAGCTCATTGGCGACGGTGCCCTGACCGGCGATAACAAGTTCGTCATCAAAGGGCGGAATCAAAACCATTCCTGACTGAGCAACAAGCAGAGCGCAGTGCTCAGCCGCTTCCGAGTAATTATCACCAAAAAGGACAACTGTCGCGCCAAATGATTTAACAGCAGAGGTCTTGATGGCGGGCGTTGTCACCGGCATCACAATGGTTGTCTTTATACCAAGTTTTTGCCCGGAGAAGGCCACTCCCTGGGCGTGGTTCCCCGCAGAAGCGGTAATCACTCCCCTGCCCCGCTCCTCGGGCGTGAGATTGGCAATCCGGTTATAGGCCCCACGAATTTTGAAGGAAAAAACCGGTTGCAGATCTTCTCGCTTGAGCAGGATGCGATTATTCAAAGCCTGCGAGAGAACAGCTGACTCTTCGAGCGGCGTCTCAATGGCGGCTTCATAAACCTTGGAAGTGAGTATTTGTTTCAGCAGCTTTTGCATGTGTATAAGTGTTTGTTCCTGAGAGGTTATGTTTAGATTTGCCGACTGAGAATAAGCTTAACATCCGACGATTTCAAGAAAAAGGATTGTTTCAACAATTTATCAAGCATTCAGGGCACAAACTTATGACTCGACTTAACGTTAAACAACACTTAATTATCGACAACTGTATACAGTTTAGCTATAATTCCAATCGGTTTCCGTCCGGGGTTACAGCATCCCGGCGAATATATTTTATGTCGTTCTAAAGGAGAGAAATCATGCCGGAATTTTTTTATCAGAACCCTCTTCCCGTCGATGCAGACAAAACCACTTACTACAAAATCGAAGGCTCGGAGAAGTACGTCAGCACCGCCAACTTTGAGGGTAAAGACGTCCTTAAGATTGACCCCGAGGCAATCACCGTCCTCTCCAACACGGCCATGAAGGACGTCTCCTTCCTGTTGCGTAAAGAGCATAATGACCAGGTCGGCAAGATTTTGACCGATCCCGAGGCCTCGCGTAATGACAAGGGCGTCGCCATGGCCTTCCTTAAGAATGCCATGGTCGCAGCCCAGTTCGACCTGCCAACTTGCCAGGACACGGGCACGGCCACTGTCGTCGCCAAAAAAGGCCAGCAAGTCTGGACCGGTGTCAATGATGCCGAGTACATCTCCAAAGGCATTTACAAGACCTACACCGAAGAGAATCTTCGCTACAGCCAGACCGTAGCCCTTGATATGTACAATGAGAAGAACACCGGCACCAACCTGCCAGCTCAGATCGACCTCTTCGCCACGGAAGGTGACGCCTACAAGTTCCTCTTCATAGCTAAAGGCGGCGGTTCTGCCAACAAGACCATGCTGTTCCAGGAGACCAAGGCGCTGCTCACTCCCGAGAAGCTCTTTGACTACCTGGTGGCCAAGATGAAGACGCTCGGCACAGCAGCCTGCCCTCCTTACCACCTTGCATTCGTCATCGGCGGCACCTCGGCCGATGCGGTCATGAAGACGGTTAAGCTGGCGACCGCCAAGGAACTTGACAGTCTACCTACAGAAGGCAACGACCATGGTCAGGCGTTTCGTGACATCGAGCTTGAAGAGAAGCTGCAGATAGCAGCCCAGGAACTCGGCATTGGCGCCCAATTCGGCGGTAAGTATTTCACTCACGATGTCCGCGTTATCCGTCTCCCCCGTCACGGCGCCTCCTGCCCTCTCGGCATGGCAGTTTCCTGCTCTGCAGACCGTAACATCAAAGCCAAGATCACCAAGGACGGGCTGTTTGTAGAAGAGATGGATCGCGATCCGGGCCGCCTGTTGCCCGAGCAGTACCGCATGGCCAAGCACGAGCACGGCACCAAGCTCGACCTGAACCAGCCAATGGAGGACATCCTTGCTGAATTGACCAAACTCAAGTGTGGCGACGCCCTGCTCCTCAACGGCACCATCGTAGTTGGACGAGACATTGCCCACTCCAAGTTCAAGGAAATCCTTGATAGTGGACAGCCGCTCCCTGAATACCTCAAGAAACACCCGATCTACTATGCTGGCCCGGCCAAAACTCCGCCAGGACGCCCTTCAGGTTCTTTTGGCCCCACCACTGCGGGGCGCATGGACTCCTACGTTGGCCTTCTCCAGGAGAACGGTGGCTCAAAAGTCATGATCGCCAAGGGCAATCGCTCTCAGCAGGTTACTGATGCCTGCGCCAAGTTCGGTGGTTTCTACCTTGGCTCTATCGGTGGTCCAGCTGCACTGCTCGCCGACGAGAACATCACCAAGGTTGAATGCATAGATTTCCCTGAGCTCGGTATGGAAGCTGTCTGGAAAATTGAAGTTCAGAACTTCCCGGCCTACATTCTGGTTGATGACAAAGGCAACGACTTCTTCAAGCAGTTGGGCCTCTAAAGATTTACCTCATAATGACAAAAAAGCCCCGGACTTCTCCGGGGCTTTTTTGTGTCTTCAGTTATCAGTTCACAATTCGCAGTGCAGAATCACCAATTCCCCGCAATCGCAATCAAAAGAGGCAACAGGAAGGTTGTCATCAATCCATTCAAGCCAATCGCAAGACCAGCGACAGCACCGGACAGTCGATCCACCTCCAGCATTCTTGCAGTACCGATACCATGGGCCGAGGTCCCAACAGCCAAGCCAGTGGCCACCGGTGAGGTGATGCCGATGCGCTTGCAGAATTCTGGACCACAGACAGCACCGATACATCCTGTCAGAACAACAAGAGCTGCCGTTAAGGGTGCGATGCCGCCGATCTTTTCGACAATACTGATTGCAATTGGCGTGGTAACGGATTTGGGGGCCAGCGAGAGGATAACTTCACGGCTACCGCCGAAGGCCCAGGCCAATCCGCAGGCGGAAATGATCGACGCGAGAGAACCGGCAAAGACGCCCACCATGATTGGCTTCTTGCGCTTCCAGATCTCCTCACGACGCTGATAGAGAGGAATTGCCAGAGCGACCACGGATGGGCCCAGCAAAAAAACCAAGACATCGCCGCCACGGGCATAATCACGATATTCAAGGTCAAAGAGTTGCAGCAGCAGGATGATTGAAACAATCGAAACCAGCACCGGATTAGCCCAGACTTTACCGACACGTCGATAGAGTTTCTGCGCCAGCAGGTAGGTGACAAGGGTTAGAGTGATGCCGAACAAGGGGGTCTCAAGCATCTTCACCCCCATCATCTTCGGCTGAAGACTCCAGCTTCTGGGCAATCTTTCCGGTGACCGCCATGACCACAAAGGTACTTAAGACAGTAGCAACGGTAATCGGCAACCATTCGGCAGCTATCAGTTCACCATAAACCATGACACCAACACCGGCAGGCACAAAGAATAATGCCATATTCGACAGCAGCAGATCAGCGGCCTCTTCAAACCACTTGATATCAACCAGCTTTGTCGTCAAGCCAAGGAGGAGGAAACCCATACCAAGGACGTTGCCGGGAATTGGCAAGTCAAAGATACGACTGACGGCTTCACCACTGAACTGAAAAAGCAGCAGAAAAGTCAGACCACGCACCATGCCTAGGACTCACCCTTCAAGCCATCAATCAAAGCAGAAACTTCCGCACAGATCTCTTGCGACGCCGGGCTTGTCTCAAGCTTGAGGAATTCCTTAAAACAGTGCACGGACTCCTGAACCTGTTCCTGATCGAGGCAGATATTACCAAGAGTCAAATAGGCAAAGGAGAACTCAGGGTCGAGGGTAACGGCACGACGACAGTGCTTTTCGGCTTCCTGTAGATCGTCATTGTCGTAATGATATTCAGCCAGGTTGAAATGACCCTGCGGGTCGTCCGGATCCAGAGCCAGAGCTTTTTCAAAGCATTCACGGGCTTCATCATTGCGACCAGTAGCAAAGCAGACATCGCCCAGAGAGTTCAAAGCAAAGGCCGACTCGGGATTCTGCTTCAAAGCTTCTCGATAACACGCTTCGGCTTTATCCATACGCTCTTGATGATAATGGATCAATCCAAGGCTGACCCTGGCGTCAACCTGATCAGGAGCACGTGAGACAACGCTCTCGTAAACCTTACAGGCATCGTCAGGTCGACCGAGCTCAAAATACAGGTCACCAAGATCATATTGCAGGTCAAAATCATCCGGCAATTGGCCGGCAACGTCCTCAAGGATAGAAACAGCATCTTCCAGGTGGCCGGTTTCAATCAGGGCCTCACCAAGCAACGCCTTGGCATCACAGTTATCGCCATGCTCCTGCAAAAACCTCTTTAAAATCCGCACAGCTTCTTCAGCTTCACCATTTTCAAGGGCCTGCTCGGCGCGGCTTAAGGATATTTGTTCATCGGTCATCAGTTTTCTCCTTATATTTTCAGTTCAAAAAGCTTAAACAATTTAACGCGGAGGCGCAAAGTGCGCAGAGAATAAAAATAAGCTTTCACAGAATTTTCACCCAAGCTCCATACTCAATGTATCCAGCATATCCCAAAGCCCCCAGGGGTCAGCGGCAACAACTTCAACCTGTTTATCGAAACGCTCTACAAGCTCATCAATGCTTACGTCATCGAGAAAAACCTCTTCACCCTCTCGAAGCATAACATCAGGGATCATGAGAATGTCACCTAAGTCTTGTTCAGCCAACTGAGCAAGTAAATCCTGACCGGTTAAAAGACCTGTAACAGTAACATGGCCAGTAAAAAATTTGTTTTCGATAACATGCACACGCAAATCAAGGCCGCATCTGTCGGCAAGCCTGTGAGCAAAGGTTTTAATGTCATCAGCTGCGGAGACCCCGGTCACCAGACTGATGGATGGCAGAGCCAGAGGCTCGGCGAAATCGAGAACCTCGTCGGCCTGTGATCTGAATTGTGGAATCAAACCAACGCCATTCTCAACCTGGGACAGATCTTCGTAAACAGAGAGGGAGGGGAATTCTTTCGCAGCTTTCAGATAAAGTTCATCGGCTGGAAAAATGAACCGTGTGCCGAGCGTCTCAAGGAACTCCGTCTGCGTAGCTTCAACCCATTCAACCAACTCAAGAGCTTCCTGTCGAGTATGTGGTCGCAGTTCTGGAAGTCGCTGTCGATGGCCGGTTAAGCCGACAGGCACAACAGCCAGGGATTTAACGCCTGGCGCAAGAGCAACCAACTCTCTGCAAGTTTGAGCTAGCTGTTCACCATCATTGATCTGCGGGCAAACTACCACCTGGGTATGCACCACGATGCCAGCCGCCACCAACTGCTGTAGAATCGGCATAACATCAGGTGCGGGGTTGCCGAGCAGTTTCTGTCGCAACAAATGGTCGGCAGCGTGAACTGAAACGTACAGGGGCGACAGCTTTTTATTGAGGATTCGCTGCAGGTCTTCTTCCGCCAGGTTGGTCAGCGTCACGTAAGCGCCGTAAAGAAAGGAGAAGCGGTAATCCTCATCCTTCACATAGAGGGTTCGACGCATGCCACCTGGTAGTTGATGGACAAAACAAAAGATACAATTATTGCCGCACTGCTTAGGTTCCGGATGTGGCAGAACCAGGCCAAGCGGCTCCTCAGCATCATGCTCGATGTCAAGCGCCCAGATGTCTCCAGAGGCTCTGCTCAAAGCGATATGGAGCGACTCTTTGGGTTCCTCGATCAGGTAATCGACCAGGTCGTTGACTGGTTCGCCATTAACTGCAACAAGACTGTCTCCAGCCTGAATTCCCAGTTCATAAGCAATACTGCCAGCTTCTACCGATAATATTTCAAGCATTATTAAACCTGCTGTTTCTAATCATTTGACGAAAAGACAAAGGCCCCCGGCCAGAGTTTTCCGGCGAGGGACCTTTAATGTGTCTATCGACCATAAAAAAATCAGTCGCGACCACCATGTAAGCGGAAGTTTCCGTCTGCAGAAGTGATCGAAGTGATGGCATGCTTGTAAAGCAAGAGGTCACCGCTGCTGTCTACCAACACACAAAAACTGTCAAAGGACTTGATATGGCCTTTAAGTTTTTCGCCCGACATCATGGCAATTTCTACAACGACTCTCTCTTTACGAGCCTGATTAAGATACTGATCCTGAATATTGAATGGTGATTTAGCCATAACAACCGCTCCTTTTCTAAATGCAATAGAATTCATCAATCATTTCCCGAATTGTAACAAAGTCGTCAGAGGATTCAAGCCAAATCATTGATTTGTCTTTACGAAACCAAGTTAATTGTTGTTTTGCATAGCGTCTTGTCGACTGTTGCAGACTATCGAGGGCCTCATCGTATGTCATCTCGCCACTCAACAGAGCGAAAGCCTGACGATAACCGATCGTGCGCAAGGTCTTTAAAGCAGGGTCATAGCCCGCTGTCAACAAGGATTCAGCTTCTTCCAGCAAACCCTGTTCAAACATAACTTTGGCACGCTGGTTGATCCGCTTATACAAAACGTCTCGATC
The DNA here is from genome assembly GCA_030005635.1 of Deltaproteobacteria bacterium IMCC39146. Lineage (GTDB taxonomy): Bacteria > Desulfobacterota > Desulfuromonadia > Desulfuromonadales > BM103 > M0040. The sequence goes on along the minus strand of JARUHP010000018.1, from coordinate 15,394 downwards.
CATGTGCAGACAGATCTTGATGGTTCGATACGGCTGACCTCTAAAGCCATGGTCATCCTGCAGGGACGACAAAGGTTTTCCTGACTGCTCGAAGACTTCCAGGGCACGGACAATCCTGATCAAATCATTGGGGTGCAATCGGGTGGCAGAATCAGGGTCAACCTTGGCAAGTTCTGCGTGCAGCACCGAACGACCTTCTTTCTCAGCCCTCGCATTTAGGTGCTCACGAAACGCCTGATCAGCAGAAGGGGCCACGAGAAGCCCTTCCGTCAGAGCCTTGATATAGAGCCCCGTGCCGCCAACCAGAAATGGACGTTTATTCCTTTGCAGGATGCCTTCTATAACAGGTTCGGCATGAGACAAAAAATGAGCAGCGTGAAACTCTTCATCCGGCCAGGCCACATCGATCAGGTGATGCTTGGCTCTTTGCTGTTCCTCAAGGGTCGGCTTGGCAGTACCGATATCCATGAGGCGAAACACCTGACGAGAATCTGCAGAAATGATCTCACCGTCAAAGGCCTCTGCCAACTGCAGAGCCAGGGCTGTTTTGCCCACGGCTGTCGGTCCGCATATAACAGGCAGCGCCGGTCGCTTGTCAATTTCAGTCGACACTATCAGCCTCGATGGAAGAGCTTTTCAACTTCACGTTTTGACAGACGATGCATAATCGGCCGGCCGTGTGGGCAGCAACTGCCGAATTCAATCTCAGCGAGGTCATGTAACAGCTGCTGCATCTCACTCTGGGAAAGAGCCTGGTTTGCGCGCACCATACTGTGGCAAGCAAGGACGGCCAGGACACGCTCGATCTCATTATCAAGTTGTGCAGCACGACCTATCTCATTCAATTCAGCGGCCAGGTCACGGACCAGGCGTTCAACATCGATATCAGCAACCAGGGCAGGCACTGATTTCACCGTAAAAGATCGTCCGCCGAAGGCTTCCACCTCAAAGCCGAAGCGAGCGAAATCGTCCAGGTGCTCTGCCAGAACAGACGCTTCACGGTGCTCCAGCTCAAGAACCGTGGGGAAGAGCAAGGCCTGGCTCTCTATGCCGTCAGCTGCCAACTGCTTGCGAAGTCGCTCAAAACCGATACGCTCATGGGCAGCGTGCTGATCGATCAGAACCAGCTCGTCGTCAGCCTGGCACAAGAGATAACTGTTCAGATACTGACCAATCAGGCGCCACCCTTCGGGCAACTGTCGTGTCTCCTGGCGACCTGACGACCAACCGTCAATTTCGCCCTTAACTGTTGAAACCGCGGCAATGGTCGGTGCGCTAGCAACTTTTTCGTTAAAGGCTGACAGCGATTCCTGAACACGCTCGCGATAAACCCGCTGTTCAGGGGTTTGTGGCGCAGAGGCAACGGGAGGTGGGCTAAAAGACGAGGGTTGAAATGCACTAGAAACGCGAGCAGGTTCGAAAGAGACCTGCTGCAAGCGATCACGCAGCGAAGTTACGATAAAATCATGAACCTGCTGCTGGTTGCGAAAGCGGACTTCATGCTTGGTTGGATGGACGTTAACATCGACGGTCTCGGGCGGCATATCAATAAAGAGGACAGCGATCGGATAACGTCGCTTTTCCAGCAAAGACCGATAGGCTTCCAGAATGGCGTGTTGAACAACCCGGTCGCGTACATAACGACCGTTGATATACGTATAAATATTGTTTGTTGAAGAGCGGCTGATGCCAGGTGTTCCCAAAAGGCCGACCAACATCTCGCCATTTCCGGAATCAGCCTCTACCGTCAACAGATCAGTAGCGACATTGCGACCGAGCATGGCTGCCGCACGTTCTTCCAGGCGGTTGTGACGATACGCCTCAAGGACATTCCGGCCATTATGCGAGAGGCGGAAATGGATGTCCGGCCGCGACAAAGCCAATCTTGAAACGACATCGGCGATGTGCCCAAACTCAGTTTCATCCTTACGCAGGAATTTGCGACGTCCGGGGGTGTTGAAGAAAAGGTTACGAACCTCGACAACTGTACCGGGAGCGACACCGACGGCATCCGCCTGGCGGATTGTTCCGCCTTCAGCGTAAATCTGCCAGCCGGCTTCATCATCAATAGATCGGGTTGTGAGACGTAAGCGGGTAACAGATGCGATAGCCGGCAGGGCCTCACCACGAAAGCCCATGGTGTGAAGAGCAAAGAGGTCCTCGGCGCTGGAGACCTTGCTGGTGGCGTGACGCTCAAGGCAAAGGAAGGCATCGTCCTTTTTCATGCCGAAACCGTTGTCAGTGACTTTGATCAGGGTCTTACCACCCTTCTCTATCTCCACGAAGACTTCGCTGGCGGAGGCGTCAAGGGAGTTCTCTATCAACTCTTTCACAACCGAGGCAGGCCGCTCAACCACTTCACCGGCAGCGATCTGATTAGCGAGGTTTTCAGGTAATATTTGAATTCTGTTTTTCATATAAGAAACTTTCGTGAGAACAGAAAGGAAAAGCCGGTTCAGAGAACTGAACCGGCCGCATAGATTAAGAACTCGGGTTATTGTTTTTGTTCGAGCTTGTCGAGCATGTTTTCGATTTCAGCCAGCTCATCTTTGACCTTTGCTTGTGGCAGTGCCGAAAGAGGATGCTGCAGGAGGCCGAGATCTCCGGCCACACTATGAGCGATTCGGGAGTCGACTTTGTGAATCTTGCGCAGATAGGCCTCAAAAAGACAATTATCACTGATGGTATTAATCAGTCGCGGCACGCCACCTGCGTAGCGATGAATCAGGGGAATGACCTCAGCGTCGTAGAGGACTTCCCTGGCCCCAGCAACTTGAAGGCGATGTTTGATATAGGAAGTCGTCGTTTGAACAGTCATCGATTTAAGGTGATATTTAACGGCGACTCTCTGGGCAAGAGGTTCGTCCAGGGCCAGGCAATCTTCCAATTCCGTCAAACCGAAGAAAACAATATTGAGCAGCTTCTTACCCGGAACCTCGAGGTTGAGCAGCCCGCGAAACTCTTCCATCAGCTCACGACTCTGTAACATCTGCGCTTCGTCAATCAGAACAACGGCACGCCGCCCCTCATCCTCGATCTCAAGCAAACGCGTATAGAGTTGTTTGAGTAGCTTGAGGCGATCATTTGCCGGCTCATGAACTCCCAATTGAAGCGCGATACGGGTCAGAATCCACTCAGGAGTAATCCCGGAGTGAACCATAACCAGCAGCGAAGATTCATAACGGTCTTCTGGCAAATTATCCAGCATACGTCGGGCCAGAGTTGTCTTGCCCGTGCCAACACCGCCAACCAGAACAGCAAGACCTTTGTTGGAATCAACGGCATACATCAGGCGCAGCAGAGCCTGACTGTGCAGCTCGCTATTATAATAAAAACGTGCGTCGGGTGCGTTGGAGAAAGGCTCCCGATCTAATCCATAATGTTCCAGGTAACTCATAAGCTGACTACACACTCCAGGTTAAACATAGGAAACGCGATCACGATCCCCTTGAGGGCCGTCATCATTATCTTTATCGTCAAAGCCGAGCTCACGGCGCAGATTCTTGATAAGAGCCGCAATCTCTCTAAAGAAAGGATCTTTCTCCGCGACCAGCTGGAAGAACTCTAGCGCCTCCAAAAGCTGGCCAGTCATCTGGTGAAGCATGCCAAGTTCAAAGTGAAGAGACATGCGCCCATCATCAGAGAGCCCTTCATGAGCAAGACCGGCCTCGAATGCGTACATTGCAGCTGCTGTGTCGCCCGCTTCCATATGGCACTGGCCAGTCAGAGTAATGCAATCAAGGGCACGGGCCGGGTCGCTCCCCGCTTTCTCAAATTCGGCGACGGCATCGTCATAAAGGCCCATCTCTTTATAGGCAATGCCGAGGTTGAAGTGAGATTCCGTATCGGAAGAGTCAAGCTCCGAGACCGTTTTCTGTAACAGCTCGTCATCAGCGGTAGCTTTGTCTCCGAATGAGTCGAGGAAGCCTGTTGCTGCAAGGAGATCATCATCCTGCAGGTCAGACATGATGTCGACAAAATCAGTCGCTTCGGGCTCTGCTTCTGCAGCTTGACGACTCTGATTGATTTCATCCATCTTTGCCTGTAAGTCAGGCAATCCGGGGAGATCCTCCATCAGGGTCTGCACGACCCTCTCAGCATTATCGTACAAGCCCTGCTGGAGATAAAACTCGGCCTCTTCCAGCTCAGCATCTATATTGACAGCTGGAACAGAATCTGTTCTTTCAGCAGGCGATGCAGCCGCAAGAGGAAGGTCTTCTTCGAGCGGTTCAACATCCTCAAGGACATCGAGCTCCTCAATTTCCTCCAGGACTTCGAGTTCCTCAACATCTTCAAGGACCTCCAGTTCCTCAACCTCTTCGAGGATTTCAATCTCGTCTAACTCGTCTAACTCGTCTAACTCGTCTAACTCGTCTAACTCTTCGACAGGTGCAGCCTCATCCGTATCATCAAACAGCTCAAGAGACGCATCGCTTTCAACACTGTCAAATTCGGAATTGGCATCAGGTGATAGCTCTACCTCTTCTTCAGCGATCTCTTCTTCAGCGATCTCTTCTTCAGCGATCTCTTCTTCAGCGATCTCTTCTTCAGCGATCTCTTCTTCAGCGATCTCTTCTTCAGCGATCTCTTCTTTGGCAACCCCTTCTTTGGCAACCCCTTCTTTGGCAACCCCTTCTTTGGCAACCTCTTCTTTGGCAACCTCTTCTTTGGCAACCTCTTCTTTGGCAACCTCTTCTTTGGCAACCTCTTCTTCGGCAACCTCTTCTTCGGCAACCTCTTCTTCGGCAACCTCTTCTTCGGCAACCTCTTCTTCGGCAACCTCTTCTTCGAAGGCTATCTCTTCGTCAAAGTCCAGATCCAGATCTCCCATGTCATCGAGATCGATCTCAACTTCTACATCTTCCTCTGGAAGTGATACGTCTTCATCTACAGAGGGAGCTTTCTCAAACTCGAGTTCGGGACCGTCAAGATCCAAATCCAGGTCCAGTTCTAGCTCAAATCCTTTAGCGGCAACCTTGTCTGCAGGCTGAGTCTCGCCAGGCTCTTCGGCGTCAAGCTCGGGGACTTCGACATCATCGGGAACATCTTCACCGACCATGTCTAGAGTTTCCACATCATCAATCGCCTCATCGGTCAAGGCCGAGTCAGCAGTCTCCTCGAGAACTTCCGGAGTTGGTGGCAACGTCTCAAGATCATCCAACTTGGAGGTTTCACCAACAGCCTCATAAATAACAGCAAGCGTGTCAATAACAACTGCATCAGCGACAAGAAGGGCTTTCAGCTCTTCGTAGAAGGCTTGCAGAACAGCGACACGCTCTGCTTGGAAGAACGTATCTTTCCATTCTTCCAGGCGATCTCTAGCCCCCTCAGGCTCGCCGGCATCGATGCAGATGCGAACGTAATATTCGCGGAGGTCCAGATCGTCATCGGTGAGTTTAAGGAGATGTTTGAGGGTGAGGCGTGCGTTGGAGAAATCTTGATTGGCAACGTAGGCATCCGTCAGGCAACGATTAACAACAGTGTCTTCAGGAGACTGCTTAAGCAACCCCTTTAAAATATGAATCGCTTTTTCTGCGGAGCCCGTGTTGATAAAAGCCTGTGCCAGGGGGATTCTTGAGCTGCCATCTTCAGGGCAGATATCCAGAAAGCGTTCGTAGAGCTTGATGACCTTGAGGTGCTCCCCCTTTTCACTGATAGGCTCAATGATCGATTGAAAACGTTTCAGGGCTTCATTATTCTGGCCCGAAGCTTTGTAGCACTCAGCAATTTTAGCGGTAAAGTTAAGATTCTCGGGGTCAAGCTCAAGCATCTTCTCGAGAACTTCGATCGCTTCCTGATACATCTGGTTCTTTTCGTAGAAAGAAATCAGGTTGCGATACTCTGTCAGAGCGTTACCAACCAGTCCCTGCTTTTCATTCAGCTCTGCCAGGTGGCGGTAAATATCGACCCTGGAAGCGTCGATTTTCTGCATTTGTTTGAATAGCGCGATGGCTTTGAGATAAAAGCCCGTCTCGGTGTAATGCTTCGCAACAACTTCATATTCCGTTAAGGCATCTTCGTTTTTGTTATCGCGACTGAGTAATTCGGCGAGTTTCTGCCGACTGCGTACGTCTTTAGGAAAAGCGTCGACAAGTTTTCGGTACTCGCCAATCGCTTTTGGGAGTTGCCCCTTAGAAATGAATTTCTGGGCGTTTTCGAGGAGTTTATCTTTATTAGCCAAGAGTTTTCCCGATTAGAAAAATTACAATTTACATAAGGCGTAACTCTAAACTAAAAAGAGTAAACCTGTCAAGCCATGAGAGCCCAGGCTGAAGATGGATTCTCGTTAAAAATCAGTTAAATAGGCAATCAACCAGAAGAAAGAATTCGTGACTCAAGACGAGCTTGGATTGACTTGAATTCTGCGACTTTTTCATCGTACCCCTGTCGGCCCATAAGAGCGTAGGTAAAAAGCTTACCCTCTTCCACTCCGGGCTGGTCGAGAGGATCAACATCAAAAAGATAACCTGCGAAAAGAGTCTGCACTTGAAACAGGAGCAGTAGCGCCCCAACAGTCTCCGGCGTAACCCCCGGAAGTCTGATAGTACAATTTGACCGACCATTCCTGGTAAGAGCTGCGGCAGTCGCCTGTTGCTCCACGCCTATTAGTTCACCGAGTGAATGACCTGCAAGGTAAGACATCTGCGGCGAAGCCTCGTAACTCGGCAGAGGCAGATCCCTATCAAAGCTGTCGAGGGCAACGAAGGTAACAACCTTATCGAAAGGCCCTTCCATATAAAGTTGGACCTGAGAGTGCTGATCTGTTGTGCCAAGAGCATTCACAGGCGTGGGGCCAACATTTCGTAAAGAGCCGTCTGTACCGAACTTTTTACCGAGACTCTCTGCCCATAATTGCCGAAACCAGTCTGAGAGATCTCGCAAGCGATCGCTGTAGGGCATCAACACCGAGATCGTCAAACCCTTCTGATAGGCAAGATATTGAAGGGCCGCGTTCAGGTAGGCCGGATTTGTCTTCAGATCATCGTGGCAGAGATATTCTGAAAATTCACTCGCACCATTAAGCAGCTGTCTGATATCAACACCAACACAAGCCAAGGGCAACAGACCTACCGGCGTAAAAATGCTGAACCGACCACCGACACCTGCCGGGATAGAACAGCTGCGATAGCCTTCGCGATCTGCCAACTCGCGCAGGACACCGTTTTTAGGGTCGGTAATCAGCACAAAGTGCTTGCGATAAGTGTCTCCAACAGCATCTTCAAGCCAACGCCTGACAACCAGGAACTGACTGGTCGTCTCCACAGTTGTGCCGGATTTGCTGATCACCAAAAAACAGGTTTGCGCCGGGTCACAGAGATCGAGATGCACCGAAAAACCATCGGGATCGACGTTATCGAGAACAAAAAGCCTCGGCAAACCACGTCGCTGCTCTTTATCTTTAAGGTTGTGCCCGTAACAGAGCGCGTTAAAGACAGCTGTAGTGCCGAGAGCTGAGCCGCCGATACCAAGCACCACAAGATTGTCGAACTGCTCCTGGATCTCTTTGGCAAGAGTGAGGACCTCGGTAATCATGGCCTGATCGTTTGGCAGATCAAAGAAGGGCAACTCACCAGCATCGCGCCGGTTCTGGATCCGTTGGTGGATGGCCTTGGTCTGAACGGACAGTTCGGCGAGCTCTTCATCTTGGACACCTGAGTCAGGACCAATAGCATCCTTCATCATGTTGGTGTAATCGAGTGATATCGGCATAGTTTCTCCCTGTAAGATGAACCTGCTACAGACACGCCGCCAGATTTTAACGGCGACTATGAACAAAGAACTTAATTCTTATCCTTTTTTATTCAATCCCTGCAAACGTTTAACCTCCCGTTCAGAAAGCAGACGTTTCTGTCCAGGAGCAAGTTTATCCAGAGTCAAAAAGGCATAGCCAATACGGACCAACCGACTGACTTGATGCCCCAGGGCCTCACACATGCGACGGACCTGGCGATTGCGCCCTTCATGAATAATCATCTCAAACCAGGTGTGCTGGCCACTGACACGCAGATTGACAAGTTTAGCCGGCGACGTCATGCCATCTTCAAGCACAACGCCTTCTTCGAGTTGGCGTTTTGAAGCATCGGACAGCCGCCCACGCACCTTGACCAGGTAGCGTTTATCCACCTGGTGACTCGGATGAGCTAAGCGGTTAGCCAAAGCACCGTCATTGGTTAACAGCAGTAAACCGGAAGTGTTGATATCCAGTCGACCAACAGGAAAGAGACGTACACCCAATTCTTTAACCAGGTCCGTGACCACAGGACGGCCCTCCGGATCACTTAACGTTGTCACTGTTCCCAGAGGCTTGTTGATCAGGACATAAACAAGTTTTTCAGCAGACTGCAGCGGTTTGTCATCAATCAGGAGAACAGCCGCTTGGTCATCTGCCTTTTCGCCGATGACTGCAATATGACCATCGACACGCACCCTGCCTGCCGCAATCAGTTCTTCGGCACGGCGACGGGAACAATACCCCGCCGCGGCGATTATTTTTTGCAGGCGTTGTTGCATAGTTTCAATTCAGACAAAAATCAATGAAGGTAGCATCTGGCTACGGGGACAAGAGGCGCTTATTAATGGTGCAGCGCAGCAAAAAGCAAACGATGCAGCACTTCAGAAAGTTCCGTGTTGTCCTCTCCTTTACCGAACATCTCTGTCAGGTCTGAGAAGACACCACAATAGTGATTCACCAGGCGAGGCTTATCAGTGGCCAGGTTAAAAACAAGCGCATTCTGCCCATGCAGGGCCAATGTCGCCACTTCTTTGGCGTGATCCAAAGCGACAATACCATTCTCGTAACGAAGTCGTGTGGTTTTATAGTTTTTACCCAATGTCCAGTTGGTATCAACGATGCCATAGCCGGGATTTCCCAGCTCTACAAAATTGTAAATACCCAGACCCTGAACCTGGGCGCAGCCCAAGGAAGGGATAACGGTCATTCGACCATCCACCAATTCCATAGAATGCGGGTCGATCAATCGGGAGAGTGCGCTCAAGGCACTGACACCGCTATCCGACCAGGCTCCAGCCTTGCCAACTGCGCCGAGTGTCAATTTACCATCAATGTAGTATGGGTCTGCAAAACAGCTATCAAAGCCGAGCAGAGCACCGAGATCAAAGTTTTTGGCATCACGCTGTTCGCGCCACCAATCAACTTCTCGACCATAGGCAGGGTGAAACGCCGTGTAGAGTGGCAGTTTACGCGTACGCGCAGCGGTTAACAGAGCATCCATCTCGGACTGGCTGGTACAGATAGGCTTCTCGACAATTGCAATACGGTCAGATTCGATAACCTGCATGGCGACTTCGAAATGGCTGGACGTCGGAGTCGAGACGAGGAATGCGTCAGCCGTAGATTTTTTGAGCATCTTGTCGAGGTTGTCATGGAAATTGACACTGCCCGGCAATTCCTCGGCTTTATTCGCATCCAGATCATGCGCATCAACCAGTTTGATTCCCGGAGTATGAGTAATGGCCTGCATCTGATAGTTGGCAATCTTACCGATTCCGATCAGCGCTATTTGCATAAGTTCATGCTCCTGTTTGTGTCATTAAATAAACAATTCCGAATCAGTTTTATAGCATTTCCGGGGAATAAATTCGAGCCCCTGTTTTGCTCACCGCTCACCTTAAGGGCTCATTCACTTCAGCCAAGCAGAGAATCCAGGGCATCAAATTCAAAACGCTTATCGGCGAGCTCCATAATCAGGTCAATCTTCTGGGTATCCATGGCATTAAGCTTGGAAACGTCATCAGTAATAGTATTAAAAACATCTGCCGTTGTTCGGGTCGTTCTCAGATAGGGGATGCCACTATTATCCAGAATTTTCTGTGTGATAGCGCTAATCTTGGCGACACCGGGGACAACCAGCCCAGCAAGCAAATGACGATATTCGGGCAGGTTGTAGATATTGGCCAGAGTCACCAATAATTCATCACGGCTGCTGGTCACTGTCACCAGGGAGGACTCCTTCAAAAGCTCCGTGACACGTTGCGTGGCAGCTGAACCGATCTGGACATGGTGGATAATCTGTCCCGCTGACTCCTGATTACCATGTAAGGGGATATCGAGAATCTGGCTGATACGGCGCAGGGTCGGATTGGCTAGAATCGGCTGGTAGTTGAAGCCGCCGACAACCTTGAACGCTTCCTTCGCAAAAGCGAGTTCCAGATAGCGCAGGGTCTTTTCACGCTTCTCAGCAATAATTTTATTAACCAGAACAGCGCGAACTTCAGCCTGTTCTTTCTCAAACAAAGCGAGGTTCATGTACGCTGAATCAACAACGTTGCCAACGCCCCCACCAGTCACCATAACCACCGGTGCCTCAGCAATCCTGGCAACACGTGCGTTTGAGAAGCCCAGAACCGAGCCAACACCAGTATGTCCGGCACCCTCTATAATCAGAAAATCATTCTTGCGGTCCAGTTTGTCTATGGCATCGAACATTTTCCGTTCCATCTCGGCGCCTGAGAGATCACCATCCAGTAATTTCTGGGTATCACCAGGGTGCAGGACCAGAGGTGACATCAAAGACAGATCATCTTCAAGACCAAAAACTTCAGCCATCAGGATGGCATCTTTATCCGCAACCATGCCACTTCTGGAGACTGAGGGCTTGGGGCCAAACGGTTTTATAAAGCCGACCCTCCCATATTTTTTACGAGCCATGTACATGAGGGAAAGGCTGGTAGTGGTTTTACCGCTATTCTGACCAGTTGCAGCAACAAAGACCTTGCGGGCCATATAAGCTCCTTAATAAACGTCGCGCGTGGCGCGTGGCAAGAAAAAATGTATAACGTTTGTGCTATGCGCCGCTAGCAGCCTGTCGGGCTATCTGGTCTGAAGCAAAAATTTGACCGTTTGAGAACAGATTTATGGCTCATTTGAGAGTAATAGCCGTAGCTATTGGTCGAAAAAGAGCTGAAATATGGGCCAAACAGGCGGATTTGCAGCTAGTTCATGGTTAGTCCGACTGGTTGCTAGCCCCTTTCCTTAACCAGCTTGGACACTGCACGGAACTGCTCATGCGTTGATTCCTGCAGCATCTGGAACATGACTGTTTCGGCCGTAGTTACAACGGCACCGGCCTGCCCCGCGTTAGCCACTCCTGCGAGGTAATCCGTTTTATTGCGGGAACAGATTGCATCGCGAATCAGATGGACATAATAACCATCTTCAAGCAGGCCCAGCACCGTCTGGTAAACGCAGACATGGGCCTCCATACCGGTGATCAACACCTGGGTGCGACCGGTATTCTTCAAGGCCTCAAGGAAGGTCGGTTCGCCACAACAGCCGAAGCTGACTTTCTCAATGACGGTCTCATTGCAGACAGCAGCCAGCTCAGGAACAGTATGACCAATCCCTTTAGGGTACTGCTCCGTGGTGACAACCGGGAGACCAAGCAAACCGGCGACTTCAACCAGCATGGCAACCGTATTGCGCAAGCGCAAATAAATATCCTCAGGCATGGCCGGCACCAGGCGCTCCTGAACATCGATCACTACCAGAACGGCTTTCTCCGCATCTAACTTGAATTTACCAAGATCGTTGGACATAAAAACTCCCTACAAAAAGTTTATTCCACAAAGAATTTGAGTTAAAAACTAAGGATACACCCGCATCACTTGTTCGGCAACGCACGCAGGTTTCTTCTCACCCTCAATCTCAATCGTTAAAAGGTAGACAATCTGGACCCCATCGCGCACCTCTTCAGCAGACTGGACTGTTGTCCGGGCGCGAATTTTGCTGCCACACAAAACCGGCGCGGGATAGCGAAGCCTATTCAAGCCATAATTCACCCGTAGGCGCATACCCGGATAATTGTCAGTGAAGAAATCAGGTTGATTGCTCTGGGTCAGGTAAGGCAACAACGACAGGGTCAGGAAACCGTGAGCAATTGTCGTCCCGTACGGGGACTCTTTTTCCGCACGCTGAGGGTCAACATGAATCCATTGCTCGTCGCCAGTAACCCGCGCAAAATCATCAATCCGTTGTTGGTCAATTTCAAGCCATGGGCCAACATGAATTTCCTGTCCCTGAAGAGCTTGGTAACGTTCAATTAATTCAGCTTGAGAAGACATACTCAAATCCTTTCAAAAAAACTACACCGTTTATTGATTGATAACCCTATTGCCAATGCCCTGCAAGATAAATCGGTATAAATATCGGCTTCATAGCCTATACCTTTAGTTCAGATAAACCTTGAGCAAATTCAGACATTTCACAACAATACAGGGCAGAAACCTCTGCGCAGGAAAAACTTTCTGTGCTAAAGTAAACAGTGTTTAAAAACATCAACGGTACTCGAGAAAACGGTAAATAATTCTGGTAGTCCGACAGGCTGCTAGCCTCTCAAAATTAACACCCTTCGATACTGCACGAGGCCAAACATGTCAAACAGTGACAAAAAACAACTCCCAGAAGACAGCCCTCCTAAGCGTCGAGCGACTGACAAGAAACCGCAAAAGCTCATGTTGACGATTAAGGATGTTGCCAAGCTTCTTCACCAGCACAGCAGAATCGACGACGAACAGTATGAGATGATTCTCAAGCGTGGCGATGCCCAGGCCGCAAAGCTGAACAGTCATCTGCCCAAGAACCAGATTAAGAAAGAGATCTACCAGCCCGAACTGGCCTCTCCCGCCCAGGTGATCACCTCCTTCAGTCTGGAGATTCCTGCAACACAGAAAAAATTGACAGAAGATGCCATTACGGAGCTGATCGCCCAGGCGTCCGGCATGGAATATATCAAGATAGACCCTCTCAAGCTGGAGCTTGATGTCGTAACCGATCAGATACCCAGGGCTTTCGCTTTGAAGAACCTGGTGGTCCCAATCGACGAGAAAGAAGGCGTGGTCACAATTGCTGTAGCCGACCCCTTTAATGTCCGACCGATAGAAGACTTGCAGCACGCGCTCGGCATCCAGATCAAAAGAATTTTTGCTTCACGCAGCGACGTCTTGAAAATTCTCGAAGAGTTTTTCGGTTTTCAGGCCTCGGTCAGGGCAGCACAGGTCGACATGGGCCTCAGCTCTGAGCTCTCCAATCTCGAGCAACTCTTCAAAATGCGCGGCCGTGACGAGATTGAAAGCAGCGACCAACACATCATTTCTGCGGTGGAATTCCTGCTCAAATATGCCTTCGATCAGCGGGCCAGCGATATCCATATAGAACCGAAGCGTGAGAAGTCATTGATCCGCTTCAGGGTCGATGGTGTTCTGCACAACATCCACACCGTGCCGATCAACCTCCATCCGGCTATTGTTTCACGCCTGAAATTGCTGTCGCGTCTCGACGTCGCGGAGAAGCGCCGTCCACAAGACGGCCGCATCAAAACCGAACACATGGCAAAAGACATCGAGTTGCGTGTTTCCACCCTGCCGGTCGCTTTCGGTGAGAAGGTCGTTATCCGAATCTTCGATCCGGAAATCCTGATGCAAAAGCTCGACCGGATTGGATTCTACGAACGCGAATACAAACTTTACAGTGAGTTCATCAGAAAACCGAATGGCATTGTTCTGGTCACCGGCCCGACCGGTAGTGGTAAAACGACCACCCTGTACTCCTCGCTGAAAACCATCGCCTCACCGGAAATCAACATCGTCACCATCGAAGACCCTATCGAGATGGTTATGGAAGACTTCAACCAGGTTGGCGTACAATCAGCAATCGGTGTCACCTTTGGAACCGTCTTGCGGAACATCCTGCGCCAGGACCCCGATGTCCTGATGATCGGTGAAATCCGTGACGCAGATACGGCAAGTAATGCCGTTCAGGCTGCGCTGACCGGTCACCTGGTGCTCTCCACCTTGCACACCAATGATGCGCCATCAGCCATCACGCGTCTGCTTGACATCGGGATTCAGGCGTTTCTCCTGACCTCGACAATTAACGGTATTATCGCCCAACGCCTGCTCCGCTCCATCTGTCAGGAATGCAAGTTTGAACGTGTTCTGACAGATGAAGAGATGACCTATCTTGACCTGGAGAAAAAAAACTATAAAGTTTGGGAAGGCAAAGGTTGTGATGACTGTCGCGGCACCGGGTACAAGGGTCGAACCGGAATCTTTGAGGTCCTCGAATTCACTGAGCGGTTAAAAGCCAAGATAACTGATCAAACTGACATGGCAGAAGTCTACGCAATTGCCAAAGCTGATGGCATGGTCTCTTTACGTGAGCTGGCTATGCAGAAAATGTTCGAGGGTCACACCACCTTTAAAGAGATCGTTTCCGTCACAGGATAGCAACTTAAGGATTGCTTCCACAGGCAAAACTCTCAGGGAGACGGGTTATGAGTCGATACTGTTCATGGAAAAACGTTTGCTTCGTAACCTTTATCATGTTTCTGTTTCAGGGTGTTATTATGATGCCCGCTCATGCCCAGATTGACTGGCTCAAGTCGGGTAAGGAGCTTCTGGGCACCGTCAGCAAGAGTCCTCAGGAACAAACCTCAAACCTGACCAACAGCGACATAACAAGCGGCCTCAAAGATGCGCTGCGCGTTGGCTCGGAAAGGGTTGTTGGACAACTCGGTAAAGCTGACGGCTTCAACACGGACCCTGCAATCCACATCCCTTTACCTGACAGTATGCTACGGGTCAAACAAGCGCTGGATGCAGTAGGTCTGTCAGCTATGATGGACGACCTGGAGCTTAAGTTAAACCGCGCGGCAGAAGTAGCAACCCCACCTGCAAAGAAAGTCTTTTGGAACTCCATAGATTCGATGACGCTGGATGATGTCACGGCCATTTACAATGGCCCTGATGATGCCGCAACGCGTTATTTCCAAGACAAGATGTCTGTCCCTCTCGCCGAAGCGATGCAGCCCATTGTCGAACAAGCCATAAATCAGGTTGGTGCCGTTCAGGCTTATGATGCTGTTATGGGAGAGTACTCCAACCTGCCCTTTGTGCCAAATGTCAAAGCAGATCTGAACAGCTATGTTGTAACAGAAGGGATGAATGGAATTTTTCATTACATCGCAGCAGAAGAAGCTGCGATTCGCAACAATCCAGTTGAACGAACCACGGATATCCTGAAAAAAGTGTTTGGCGCTAAGTAGGCGCTAAAAACGCTGGGGGCTATTCCTCAGGTCGATGAACAAACACATGACATAAGTAGGATTTGTGACTATTTACAAGAATGGCAAACCTTAAAGTGTAGTGGTCCAGTAAAAACGGACACATTGTTAAGCCACGTTTTGTAACTGTTGATATTCAGCTTCAAACACAGCCGGGCTTCGATACCCCAGAGTCGAATGAAGCCGCTGGCTGTTATAAAACATCAGGATATAGTCAACCACGTCCCGCCGTGCTGCCTCTCGGCTCACATAGCGATAATGGTTGGTCTGTTCGGTCTTCAGGCTTCTGAAGAACCGTTCAACAACAGCATTAT
>JARUHP010000017.1 GCA_030005635.1 Deltaproteobacteria bacterium IMCC39146 | reverse complement strand
GATCGCCGGGATGCCCAGATGCTTGCTCGACTGCACCGCGCTGGCGAATTAACCTCAGTCTATATCCCCTCTGTTGAAGATGAAGCCATGCGGGATTTAACCCGCTCCAGGGAAGACGTTAAAGCTTCGGAACGAAAAGCGAAACAACGCATTTTGGCATTTCTGCTTCGACATGGGCATCGTTACTCTGGGAAATCTTCCTGGAGCCGCGCTCACTTTCGTTGGATTTCCGACATTAAAATGCCTCATCCTGCACAGCAGATCGTGCTTCAAGAGTCCCTTGAGGCTCTGGCAGAGTGTACGTGCCGGGTTGAACGTTTAACGGAACAGATTCAACTCTTGTCACCTCAGTGGCGAATGTTCCCAGTTGCCCAGGCATTGCAAGCCATGCGCGGTGTGTCCTTGATTGTTGCTACGACCACCGTCGCTGAGATTGGCGATTTAACCCGTTTTGATAGCCCGACTGAGCTCATGTCCTATCTCGGACTGGTTCCTTCAGAGCACTCAAGTGGTCAAACGACCAAGCGGGGTTCCATTACAAAAACAGGGAATGGCCATGTGCGCCGCGTCTTGGTTGAAGCTGCTTGGGCTTATCGACTTCCAGCGCGGGTGAGCCGCAAACTTCTCATTCGTCAGGAAGGCTTATCTCAAGAGATATGTGCAATCTCCTGGAAAGCCCAACTTCGTTTATGCGCCCGCTACACGCGATTCCTCATAAAAGGTAAATCCAAGCAACTAATTGTCACTGCAATTGCCCGAGAACTCTGTGCTTTTATGTGGGCAATCGCCAACGAAGTCCAAAAACCAGGTAAAGCCTAACTGAAGTAAAAAAACCTTCAAGGATCGTTGGAGAACGCCTATAAGAAAAAAGCTATTCATCCAGAACAGTGCCAGGGAGCGCAACCGTGGTCAGGAGAACCCTCGACATCCCTGTTGGATAAGACCTCGAGTCGAACTCACGCTTTACAGAGAGAGCAGCTCCGCGACGAAGCCAAGTCAGGCGGTAACCAACCCGCGAATATCAGGGATGAAGGGGATTAAGGGGATAGAGCAAAATCAAGCAAAACTTTAGTCTTTTTGTTTTTAACATCAAGGGTCAAAGGCTTTTGTTTGAAAACCTACATCCCTTTCATCCTTGTGAATAAGTGTTCTTGATGGTACCGATTTTCATAGATTCTGATCGCGGCTAAGAATAGATTCCCCTTGTGTTAACAGGCTGTTGATACCTCGTAGCTTGCTGCGAGGTCGTTCATTCTGGAAATATTTACCGGGTCCTGAATTGATAGCTGTCGTGCTCTTCCTGAGCGATATCCGCTCGAACCTGTTCAACGCTGCGCTCATAGATGAGTTCACGGCCCAGGACACTCCCTGCATAGGCCAAGCTGTTGCGTGTAGGAGTGAGCTTGCACTTGGCATTGTGGACACCTTCGCCCAGAACAATCCAGATGGCCTCTGCCTTTTTGCTGGAGACGCCAACTTCCAGGACCTGACCACTTTCCGCCTTCACTCTGATCTTTTTGTCATCCATTAAGAGACCCCCTTCCTGCTAAACTAGTGACAGTTAAAGCATTACAAAAAGTTCCAGTCGTGAGTGTTTAGATCGATCCGATTTGCTTCGTCAAAACAAACCCCTTCGATTTCCAGTAAATCTCGCTGCAGTAGATTGCTGCCACCATCTGCACGAGGGCTGATCATGCCCCTGCTGTTGACGATGCGTTGCCAGGGAACATCATTTCTGCCCGGCAGCGCCGAAAGGGCAAATCCGACCGTGCGTGCGGTGCAGCCAGCTTTCTGGCCAAGACAACCATAACTACACACATAACCGGGTGGGATTTGTTTAACAAGCGTGTAGATGCGTTGGTAGAGTGAGTCTGACTTTTCCTCAGCCATCAGAGCTCTTGTGCACACATCGCGACTCCAACTTATAATCGTGCAGGGCTCTTATATTGCAAAGCTTAATCAATCGCCCTGTATTCCAATTTAACAATTTCCAGTTCACTAACACCACCAGGCGTCACAAAGGACACCGAGTCACCCTCAAAGCGGCCTAGAAGAGCCTTCCCGATCGGCGAAACCCAGCTTACTTTTCCTTTTCCCCCATCGTATTCATCGATCCCGACGATAGAGTAAATCTTTTCTTCGCCCTCATCGTCTTCAACGGTTACAGTCGCGCCAAAAAGGACTCGGCCATTGGCAATGTCACCTTGCTTAACGGGGTCTACCACTTCTAAGCTTTCAATTCTTTTTGTTAGAAAGTGAATTCGTCCGTCCATCTTTCGCATCGCTCTCTTGGTCGCCTGGTACTCATAATTTTCCGAGCGATCCCCCTCCTCTGCCGCAATCCTCGCAGCCTTGGCGAGTATTGGTCTGTCGGTATAGAGCAGTTTCTTTAGCTCAGCGCGCAATCGTTTTGCGCATCCGGGGGTCATGTAAATTTTTTGTTGCTGCGGCATAGGTTACCAAGAAGTCCTTCTGCGGAACGGCTTCACTCTAGCAGTCAGTTCATTGTAAGTCCGAGGCTGCTAGATTTTTGGCGATGATTCCAGCAGAGGTTTTATGAATTTTTCGAAGGTAACCTGTTGATTGGCAGTCAACAATTCGACTTCACCCTGATTGTCGAGCAATACAGTGCCGACACCAATCACGGTCTTGGGCAAGTAGCCGGTTCCAGCAACGATCAATTCAATTTCATCGAGACGTTTTTTCAGAAGGTGCTCAAGAGCGTAGAGGTCGATCTCCATACAATTTCTCCAGACATGTTTGTTTTCGAGGTCAAGATCCGCAACAACCGGAAGACTTTTTACTGCCGCAGCAGCCACCACCCTGCGGTCGACCATTTACCATCTCTTCAATACTCTCTTCCATCGCGTTTTCGAGATCATTGACAACAGAGGCAAACTGGTTGGCCGACAGGCCTTTGGCGCAACTGGGGCAAGTGGAGTAGGTTTTCTTGAACCAACTCAGGGGCTCGTAGATCGACTCACCGCAATAGGGGCAGTCTAGGGCTATCTCTGTTTCTGTTTGCACGCTTTATCTTCTCCTAGTGTTGATTTTGGGAGCTGTCCTATGAATTGGAAGCGCTTCTTACAATACCAGAGTTTGAATGTTCGAGGCCACCTTTCAACAAAAAATACATTTTACCGTGAATGGCAATACTTTGCTGCCAGTTCGATTCAAACTAATCATGTGTTGATCGGTAAATAGGGTGTATTGTTTGAGGACAATAAATCTTAAAGTGTAGTACAATGACAAGGTAAACTTAATGTTTTTGTTGAGAGGATTATGCCTTGAGAATATTTATCTTTTTCGCCTTATTTCTAATCCTCCCAGCAATCTCACCCGCAACAAATTACCACGGAAATTGTACGGTTGTATTTGAGGGAAGCTCAACACTCCATGATTTCAATGGCAAGGGCAGTTGTGAGCCTTTTATTGCCAGTGAAAATGCCGGAGTCCTAACTGTCCCAGAGCTGACTGTAGCCGTGTCTGACATGGATACTGACAATTCCAGCCGTGACAATAAAATGCGCAAAATGTTTGAGGCGGAAAAGTTTCCGCTGATTAAAGGCATGAGTGCACCTATATCTCTAAGCGATATCAGGAAAACCTTGGAAGAAAACGTCAATAGCACAACGACTCTCCTCTTCCAGCTAAAAATTCGTGATATGGAAAAACCTGTCATTGCCGTTCTGCAGAACATTGTGGAAACGGAAGGTATTATCACGGCTGACCTGACCTTCACACTCTCTCTTGCCGACTATCAACTCAAAGCACCTTCTGTTCTCGGCATCATCAGAGTCGGCGACAGTATCAAAGTCACAACATCCTTTCTTTTAAAAGCTCCTTAGGCTCCCACAAACCCACTAAATGTAGACAAGGTTAGATTATGTCTGTTTGGATTCATCATATAGAGACTGCAGTCCCCGAGAGGTGCTACAGCCAGAAAGAAGTTGGCAAGCAGATGCTTGAGTGGACCATTGACGAACGTGACAAGCGCCTGGTTCGGATGCTTTACCGAAACTCTGGTATCGAATCCCGTCACAGTGTTATCCCCGATTGGGGCGAGGGTTTCTTTATCCCTACAGAAGACGGCTCCTACAGGCAGCCCAGTACTTCTGAACGCAACAACAGCTACACCCGTGAAGGTCACAAGCTAGCGGTTGATCTTGGTCACAAATTGCTTGCGGCAGCACCCGAGTTTCTTCCATCAGAGATTACCCATGTGATCACAGCCTCCTGCACCGGCTTCTTTAACCCCGGGATCGATTACTTCCTATGCCAGGAATTAGGCCTTGCCGCCAACACTAAACGTTACCATCTCGGCTTTATGGGCTGCTATGCGGCCTTCCCGGCACTGAGCATGGCGGCTCAATTCTGCCAGGCCAACCCGGAAGCCGTTGTGCTGGTCATGTGTCTGGAACTCTGTAGTCTTCACTTGCAGATCAATGCCAGTGAAGATACGATCCTGGCCAATTCGCTCTTTGCCGATGGCGCCGGAGCGGTATTGGTCAGTGGGCGCTCACCACAACCAAAAATCGGTACCTATCGGATTGACGACTTTGACTCCGCGCTTATCCCGAGTGGCAAAGACGCCATGGCCTGGAGTATTGGCGACCTGGGCTTCGATATCTCACTCTCGAGTTATGTTCCGAAAATTATCGGTGCCGGCATCAATGATCTGCTACAGCCTCTCCTCACTAAAAATGAGCTAACAACTCAAGACATTGATCGCTGGGCCGTGCATCCGGGAGGCAAGACAATTGTTGACAAGGTCGCCAAAAGCCTCAGCCTCTCCGCAGATCAAGTTCAACCCTCGAGAACAGTTTTGCAAAACTTCGGCAACATGAGCAGCGCAACAATCCTTTTTGTTCTTAAAGAGACCCTTTCCCAGGCGGCAATATCAGATCAGGAGAAAGTCTGCGCCATGGCTTTCGGCCCAGGGCTAACCGTTGAAATGGCTCTACTTCAGGCAAACAGGGCCACCAGTGGCAAGCTCTCCTGATTATGATGTAATCATCGTCGGTGGCGGACCAGTCGGTCTGATGCTGGGGAACCTGCTCGGCAGGAAAAACCTCAACACCCTAGTGATAGAAAAAACTGACACACCGCCTTCCGAATCTATGGCAATCGGCGTTACCCCGCCCTCTCTTGACCTCTTTTAAACTCTTGGTCTTGATGAGACCCTTGTCAAACGTGGTGTTCGAGTTGAAATCGCAAAGGTTCATGAAGGAAGAAAACTCGCTGGCGAACTCAGCTTTCAAGCTCTGCATGATCCACACCCCTATATCCTCGCCATTCCTCAGGCCACAACGATAGATGTTTTAGAGAAGAACCTGCTGCGTGACGGAAGAGTCACCCTGTGTCGCGAAACCAACTTGGTAGACATTGAACAGTTGGAACAGATGGTTACGGCAGGAGTGAAAAAAGCTGGTTCTGCAGAAGCCGAGCACATAACGGCTTCGTTTCTAGTCGGTTGCGACGGCCATCGGAGTATCGTTAGAAACCTGTCAGGAATAAAACTCACCGAAGAGAAAGAATATCCAGCCTGCTTCCTGATGGCTGATTTTGCCGACAATTCGGGCCTTGGTCGTGAAGCCCATCTGTTTTTCAGTTGTCATGGCTCGGTCGAGTCATTCCCGCTTCCAAAAGGGCAACGCCGCTGGATTCTACAAACTGACCACCCGATAAATCCTCCGGACACAGAATTGCTGATCAGGGACGTACAGAGACGGACCGGTTACGATTTGAAGGGTTCAAAGTGTTTCTCAGAAAGTACGTTCAGGACAAGGCGTTTTGTTTGCCAGAGTTATTATAGTCATCGAGTTGCCTTGTGTGGCGATGCTGCACATGTCATGAGTCCGGTTGGTGGTCAAGGTATGAACACAGGTTTCGCCGATACGGAATTCCTCGCCGAGGCCCTGTTTAGACACTTTTCAAATAGCGAGGATTTCCAATCCCTGTTTGAAGACTATGATCATTTTCGCCGGATTGCATTCAAGGTCGCAGCCACACGTGCGGAAAGAGGCATGTGGATGGGAACGCGTCGTGGGACGTTAGCCTCTGCACTACGCTTCCTCCTTGTCAAAGCTCTGCTTAGCCCAATTTTCAAAAAATCATTGCCTGATTATTTCGCCATGCTGACAATCCCTTACCGTTCATTGAAAGCAAACGACAACGGCCATCACTGATTTTGGAAAAACCTGTGACTGATTCCCACAAAATAGCCTTCAACGCAATTGGGTCACTATTGTCTTGGCTGGTCGGCAAGGGCCGCCAAGGGACACTTTTCGTAGTTTTGGCAACGACCCTGTTCCTTGCTTTTTTTGCTCTCCAGGTGCCTATCGAGAGCAGTAATGTCTCAATGGTTTCACATACCAAGGAGTTACAGGGGAATTATGACAACTTCCGGAAAATTTTCGGAAATGATGAAGTGTTGCTCCTCGCAATAACTGATCCAGACTTGCTGGAGTCTGAAAGTCTACAAACAATAAACCGAATTACACAGGAGCTCACACAGATAGAAGGTGTCACAAGAGTTTTAAGCCTGACAAATGCCGAGCAACTTGTTGCCGGAGATTTCGGAGTTGAGCTTATTCCTCTGATTCCTGAACAAGACGCTGGGAAGAACTATCAAATCGCTATCAGCAAGGCTCTTGAGCAAAATCCTGTCCTTGCGCAACTGCTGGTTTCAAAAGATCTGAAAACAAGCATGATCATCATCGACCTGACCGGTGATATAGATCAACAGGGACGCGGCCTTGCAGCCATAGAGACGTTGCTTTCATCTGACTACAGCAATAAGGACTGGCATCTAACCGGCATCCCCTTACAAAAGCTGACCGTCTCCCGCCTGATCCAACGTGATCAACAGGTTATTATTCCATTTTCAGTCCTGGCCCTCGGTACACTTCTATTCCTCGTCTTTAGACGTTTCTCAGGTCTTCTGCTGCCTCTTGCCGTTATGGCAATCAGTCTCTGCTGGACTGTTGGAATTTACACTCTATGCGGCTTCTCACTCAACACCATTACGGCCTTGCTTCCGCCCGTTATTATGGTTCTATCCGTTTCGACCACGGTACACCTCTACAATGGTTGGTTGCAGATTGCAGGCAAATCAGGAGATCCGAAGCTTTTAATTATTGAAGAATTTCGGGAATTGTTTCTTCCCTGTCTGTTTACCGCTCTTACGACAGCACTTGGTCTTGTCTCATTGACAGTCAGTTCTATTCCGGCAGTTAAGCTCTTTGGTGCTTTTTCAGCCCTTGGAGTGATGCTCTCTTTTGCAGTCAACATACTCCTGATGCCGGCATTGCTCAGTTACCTTCCATTGCCAAAGATAAGTCGCCGCTACGACAAAGGAAGACTGAATGCGCTTCTGCAAGCGACGGCAAAATTGACGGTTAACCATCCTCGTCTGGTCATGATCATGTCACTCTTGCTTGCCTTGGCTGGTTTAAGTGGACTAAGCCAGATCAACAACAACACAGATCTGATTCGTTTCGTTAAACCGAGCGAAAAAATCTATCAAGACACGATGTTTATCGAGCGCGCTGTTGGAGGTGTGAACAGCCTCGAATTTATACTGACGCGCAGCGACAACAGCAGTCTGACCCGTCTTGATGATCTGACTCGCGTGGATAAACTACAGAGTTCCATCAATGGCCTGCAACAGGTCGCTGGCAGTTACAGTCTGTTGAGCGTTATCAAACAGCTTAATCGTGCAGAAGCCAATCAGGATCAACTGAGCCTTCCTGACAATGATAAAGACCTTTTGTATCTTTTCGATCTCCTCGAAACAAGCCCGAACCAGAAACAACTGCGCAAGTTGACCAACCCGGAATTTACGACTCTGCGCATCAACGTGAGAATCAAGGCCATCGGCAGCGCCGACGCCGCCGACTTGGTTTCGAGAGTCGAACAGCTGGCAAGAAGAGATCTCGGCAATGATTACGATCTGCGGCCCACAGGGGAGTTCTACCAGGTTGTCGTCGATTCAAACCGTCTTGTCTCTAACGTTGCTCGAAGTTTCTGTCTCTCCCTCAGTATGGTTTTGGCGGCTATTTTTATCCTTTTTCGGTCCTTTAAGCTTTTGGCGATGGCCCTCATACCCAACCTGGTGCCACTGGCATGGACTGGAGGGTTGATGGGCTACTTGCATATCGACCTCAGTACAGGAACCGCCATGATTGCCGCTGTGGTAATCGGCTTAACGGTGGATAGTACAATTCATTACCTGGCTCGTTTTCAAAGAGAGTATCAGGGAGATAGCAAGCAAGCGGTTACAATAACGACGACTGCAACGGGTCGAGCACTAACCATCTCTGCTTTGGTGCTGTTCCTGGGCTTCTCGGTGGGCGGTTTGAGCAGTTTTCTTCCGACTATCTATTTCTCTTTATTGACGGGTGTTACGATGCTGGGCGCACTTGTGTGTGACCTGCTCGTACTGCCCGCCAGTCTGGTTTTGTTTAACACAAAAGAAGGGAGCGCTTCAGAGTGATAAGAATCCTCGTTTTCTGCTTGGTCTGCCTCCTCATGGGCACATTATCCTCTAACGTGCAGGCAGGCACAGAAACCTTGATTTGGCGAGCATCTATTCCTGCTGAGCCACCCTATCAAGGTGAAGTTCGTTTGATCCGTCGCGATTCTGCATTGGTTTTGCAAACCATCATCAACAGTAAAGTGCTAAGACACGTGGTTGCTGCAATTCAGAAAAAAGAACTCAGTGATTGGCCTGAAGACCGGGAAGGATGGATCGATTCTCGTCGCTACTCAGACGAGCTTTACCAGGCCTATGAAAGCATTCAAGTCCGAGCAAAAAGAAGACAAAGGAGTGATCGCTACCTCAACCTCTTGATAGAATTTGTTCTTCAAGAACGACATAGCTTTGTCGCATTGTACGAACCGACCCTAGTAAAGAGTGGTGATCAATTTTCTATTCAAGAAAAAGAAGTTCTTAAAAAAATGAACACGTCACGAGCCTATATTTACAATAACCTGCAGGAAATAGCTCGTGACAGTTTTCAACTTGAAGAACAGGAAATATTAAAGTTGCTACAGCCAATACCGGGAGACTTTTGATGAAAAACTTGCGTGGTGTCCTGGGTATCGGCAAGCGGATAGACAGCCCGGACAAAAAACGAACTTTCAACGAACTTCACTTTACCGAAGCAGCCAGTCACTACGACATTGCGACCAGAGCCATGTCGCTTGGTCGTGATCAGGCGTGGAAAAGGCTGCTGGTAGCAGCCTTGCCAGAAGTTAGTAGCCCGACGTGCGTTGATCTTGCCTCTGGCACTGGGGATGTTGCATTTCTGCTAGCGGAGAGATTCCCAAATAGCAATATTACAGGTATCGACCTGACAGAAGAGATGGTGGCTCTGGCTCAAGACCGCAACCATTTCGATAATGTGTTTTTTACCTGCCGGGACATGGCTGAGACCGGAGTTGAAGACGCCAGTGTCGACATTGTGACGGGCAGTTACGCGCTGCGTAATGCGCCTGACCTTGCGGAAGGGTTGCATGAGATCTACCGGAGCTTGAAACCGGGAGGGTGCGCCGCATTTCTCGACTTCTCTAAATCGACACACCCCGTGAGTCAAAGCTGTCAGTACTGGCTTCTCAAATGCTGGTGTGGCCTGTGGGGCATCCTGTTGCACGCGAACCCGACAATTCACGCCTATATTGCCGACAGCCTTAAGCAGTTCCCGGCCCGCGCCGATTACTATCTGCTTGTCAAAAAGTCAGGATTTGAGATTATCTCCTCCAGGTTATTTTACTTCGGAATGCTCGAACTTCTTGTCATTCGGAAGGTATCTTAAGACATCGTGTTGTCTCAGATAAACGACTCCTGCAATCAGCCGTCAGTATCCCGTCCAAACTGCCTGAACTCACTCAGGTTACTGAATTCACCCCACTCCAGGTTTTGATTTGGCGCGTTGACAAAGTTGTAGACGTTTTCGAGGATGTTGAAGTGTTTATGTTCCTCTTCAGCGGTCTGCAGTAATAAGGCCTTCACCTCGGGGTTGATCTCTTTGTCGGCGGCCTCCTCATAGAACCGGAAGCTGTTGGCTTCGAGCTTCATTGCGTGTTGGTAAGCTTTCAGAGAATCCGCAATGTTTTTCAACCCTTCGCTGCCACCGGAAAGTTGTTTGAACAGGTTCTGGGCAGTTTTAAGAGCCTCAGACGCAGGCATTTTGCCGACTGTCTCTCCAGCATTAAGGGCTTTGAAGGTCGCGGCGTGCTTGAGCTCATCGGCAGCCAAGGAGGTAAAAATAGTTTTCAGGCCAGGCAGCGTCGAAGCGTCAGCGAGGTCTCTGTAATATTCATAACCATCATTTTCCATCTCGATTGCAAAATCTAATACGTTCATAAAACCTCCTGAAAAATAGTTTTTTAACTCTAGTGACGCGTTAGCTTGTCGTTGACGCGGAACTCGTGGGGCGGTGCCATTCATCTTTTTCTGGGGTCACTTTCTTCATCAGAAGAAGAAAGTTCTCAACCAGGAGTGGATGCAACTGTGTGCCGGTCAATTGTTCAATATTATAAAGAACAACATCCAACTCGAGGGGGGCTCGGTATGGTCTTTTGGTTCGTAAAGAATCGTACACATCAGAAATACTGGTGAGATGGCTACAAAGATTCTGTTGCCATTCATTCTTGACCAGGGGGTAGCCTCGAAGATCAAAACGTAAATGATGCTCGTAAGCGTTAAGGACGGCCATACGAGGAACACCTGGGCTATCAAGCAAGTACTCAGCACCACGGACAGGGTGAGTTTGCATCAAGGCCCACTCTCCTTCATCAAGTTTGCCAGGTTTATTGAGGACCTCTTCAGGGATAAAAAGCTTTCCGACATCGTGCAGCATGGCCGACAAACCGATATCATGGAGTAATTGCCCTTCGATGCCAAGAGCTGTTGCCTGAGCGAGGTTTAGCAGGCAAACGTTAAGAGAATGCGTAAAGGTGTATTCATCCATATTGCGCAGAGGTACAAGGGTCAGCAAAGGATCAGCGTAGCCAGCAAAAACGTCGATGAACCCGGAGACGATTTCAGAGAGGCCTACCACCTGAAGACGGCGATTGTTCTTCACCGCCTCGTAAACCTCCATAACGCGAGACAACTCCTCGCTACTGACGTTCTCCAGAATCTGCGCAGATTCAATCAGGACGTTACTGTCAACGCCCTTGTTTAATAGTTCGGGGTCGACTTGCTCCCCCTCGGGTACAGGTGTCTGGTCCTTCTGACCGGCACCACCACGAGCAGAACGATGACGAACTTCAACCTGACCAAGACGGATATTTTCGCTGCTGTGAGTGACCTTTCCTGAACCGGCCAAGCTGTTCAGGAGTGCGTGCAGTTCATCAAATGTCACCTTCCGGGAAAACTTTAAGTGCCCGATACCGCTTATTTTGATCAGACGAGCAAAACGCTCGATATACATTGACCTCTCAAGTGGATGTTCATCGACCGCAAGCTGTTCGTCGACCCGGATCAGGGAAAGGCACTCCTGTTCGCCAATTGCCTCCAGAAGAGAGGAATGAGCCATCCGACAAAGTTTTTTGACCTGCTTATGCTCTGCGGAATAGAGCTTTGAAGTAGAAATCGCCGTGGTAAAATGCCGCAGGCAATGATCAACTGCGTTCAAGCGGTTCAGGTCCATGGCAACGTCCCTCCTTTTTGCAGACAAACCTGTCCGGCTGCACGGGCAAGTTCACCGGAAGCCTTACGATACACCTCTTCGGCCAGATCGACCGCATCCAGAGAATCGTAACGACCCAGGGTTTTAACCGCCTCAACCTTAAGAGTGTTGCCCTGCAAGCTCTTATACAGACTGCGGCTGTGGAGAAACTGCCTTAACCCGGGTAAAGCTTCAGGGAGAGCCATTTCGGCAAGAGCTTTGATGACGGTACTTTTGACGTTCTCATCGGTCTCATTAAGAAGATTACGATTTAAAACCCCAGATAGCTTAGCGGCCACTTCAGGACTGCTGCTATTGGCGGCCAGTCGCGCGGCATGTAGAAGGACACCAGGATCTTTACTGTCAAGTTCTTTGAGCAGGTAGCGATCGGCACGCGGATCGTTAAAATGAATAAACGTGCGCATAACCTCAAACTGGACCGTTGAATTTGCATAACCGACCAATCGTCCCAATGCTTTCAGAACGCTTGGGTCTTCCATCCCCCGCAGCAAGATAACCAGGTTGCGCACAAAGAACCAGCGACGATCATGCAGCCTTGCCTCAATCTGCTCACGCGCATCACGACCAATAACATGCAGGCACTCCATAAACAGGCGCCTTTTAGACATACTGCCCTCCTGAACAAGGAGCTCTAGCAGTGGGTCTACGAAGGGCTTTTTGATTCTCTTGATGAGGCTTTTTATTGAGCCGTATTTGGCTTTACCCCAGGTATCGAAGCCGTCTATCACCTGCTCGACAAACTCTTCGCTGGAGAAGACATATAACGCAGACTTTTCAGGTGTTTCCAGCCATTTCTCGACCTGACGAGCATGACGTGACAAATGGTCATGAACATTGATGAGAGAAACAAAGTCACCGGTTTCCAGGAAATAGAAGATCAACTCTTCCATGTTGCGACTGATTGCTTTAACGGTAACTTTATCTACACCGCGATCAAGGAGATCGAAGATAACATTGCAGAGGTGTCTCTCAACGGCATGTCCATCCAGCGTTTCAACCAACGCATCAACCTGTTTACGATCCAACCCGGGCAAAGTCTCAGCCGCGGCTAGAACGGTCAAGGCATCCTGATAGTCCTCAGGGACAAATTTATCAGCTTGGTCAGCACTGAATAATTGACCAAGGAGGACTGTAGTCTCCTCGGAAGAACGCTCCCTCTTGCCTGCGACACGTCCCCCACCCTTCTCGCTGCCACCGTGTTGGCCCAACTTACCAAGCACATCCATGAGTGCTTGGGGGATTTCAAGTTGTTCATTATCAACCTGCTCCATAGCTTCAAGAATCTGAGCCTGAGGTAAATGGCTAAGAACCTCTCCGGCCATCTCTTGTCGCTCTGAACATGATTTCAGGGTGCTGTTCAGAAAACGGCGGCGCAGGTCAGGTTTAAGGTTTCCGACCAAATCACCAAGACGACCAAGAGTCTCCTGACAAGCCTGACTTTGAAGTTTGTCGCGGTCTGTTTCTTTAAGAAAAGAGGTAATGGCTTCTTCGTAATTACGAATCAGGCTTTGCCCCTCTACGCCTTCTTCTCGATTCATGATCTCAGCGAGCAACTCAGGATCAAGTTGTGCGTCTGGAGCCGGTTTTTCTCCGTTGGGGTCAAGGGTACCGGCAACCAGACCATCAACAAAAGATTTCCAGAGGACAACGGTTTCGTCTTCAATTAATTTTGATTTTGGGGCGTGTACCTCGCTGACTTCAGTCGCGTAAAAAGCTCCAAAATCAACACCTTGGGCTGAAAGCCCTTTAATGTCGGAGAGGGTTAGGACGCGATGTAGTCCGCCACGATCGGCCAGGTCTTCTGGTTTGTAACGGAGGAGTTCAAAGAACTTGCAGATTTCAGCGGCAGTAACATCTTTATTGATTGTCAATGAAGCTACTTTTGCATCAAAAAGATTTTTGGCAAAATCACGATAAATAGGGTTTGTATTGTCCAGCGCCCGGCTGCCGACCAGGAGAGTGTCGCGGGCAACCCCGATCGTGATATCCTGGCGGAACTCAAACATCTGAGGCAACAAATCGAGCAATTTCTCCGCGGCCGCATTGATCACCGGATGCCCTGGAGGATATGAGAGAATCTGACGACGTGCGATGTTGAGCGCATAAATAAACTCAGACAACACCTTGGTATCCAGGTTCAAGTCGGTTTTTTCTTTGTTACCAACCAAGAGCGACCCTTTACAGACGAAGAAAAACCTGTGTCATTGCTAAGCGAGGGCCTTGTACAAAAAGCCAACCGCCCTCGAGAAAACGCCTTTCACAACAAAAAAACATAAACCGACATCACACCGGTTCAGGCGTTTTAAATACTAATAGTAACCGTTTGTTCACTACAGTGTATTGCCAAAAAAAAAGGAGCATCGCGCGTAAAGCGCAATCCCTCCTTTTGTTTGTGCATCAATAGCGAACAAAAGTCCGCAACAATAAATTTAAAACTTAAAATACCTTTAAGGCGCTAGCTAGTCAAGGTAAGTACAGACTGCGAGCGTTGGTATGGAGTGTCTGCTTTTTAGATTTTATTGACATGCGGCAAGCCACATTGTAATAACTTCTCAACCATCATTGACCCAAATCACCAGTAACCAGAAGGTAGCAAACCATGAATGAGTACAAACTCTACAAATGCCAGATCTGCGGCGACCCGTATCTGGGTGATGACGCGCCTATCAATTGCCCTTACTGTGGCGCCAAGAAGCACTATTTCGTTGATGCGCACGACTATGTCAACAAATTCGAACAGGAGAACAACTTCAGCGACAACGAGAAAAACAACTTCAAGTCTGCCCTGGACATTGAAATCGGTAATGCCAGTT
This sequence comes from Deltaproteobacteria bacterium IMCC39146, assembly GCA_030005635.1. Lineage (GTDB taxonomy): Bacteria > Desulfobacterota > Desulfuromonadia > Desulfuromonadales > BM103 > M0040. The sequence goes on along the minus strand of JARUHP010000017.1, from coordinate 72,175 downwards.
TTTATAAGTCCGCGGCTGAAAGCTCAACGGAAGACATCCACAAGTGGCTCTTTAAGGCCCTTATGAAGGTTGAAGCAGAGCACGCCAGTATTTTCTCCAAGCACCTCAAAATCAGCAAACCTGCTCTCTTTGCTGTTGAAGCTAGCACTGACGGCGAAATAAATCTTCAGGAGAGCCATCGTCGGGAGCAGGTCGCAATTGAATCCTACCGAGAGTTTGCTGATGCAGCGACTTCACCACGCGCCAAGGAAGTGTTCTCAGCCCTGGTGGAGATTGAGAACGATCACATGGGCCTGGAAGACTGATTTACGATTATTGTTTAGGTTGAAATAAAGGCATATTGAGCCGTAACCTTAGGTGGTTACGACTCTCTTTTAAGGAACGACATAAGGTTGACGATCGTCGTTATATCAACGGTTGTTCGCTTTTCTCAAGGAGCTGAAGATGCAAATATGGGTCGACGCTGACGCCTGTCCCAGGGTAATTAAAGATATTCTCTACAGGGCCGCTGACAGGAAAAAGGTGCAGCTGACCCTGGTCGCCAATCAGCCCCTGCAAACCCCGACCTCAGCTTTTATCGGATCCATGGTTGTGGGCTCCGGGTTTGATGTGGCAGATGACAAGATTGTGGAGCTGATGCAGGCTGGGGACCTGGTGATTACTGCCGACATTCCACTGGCCGCGGCAGCAATTGAGAAGAACGGTCATGCCCTGAATCCACGCGGTGAGTTCTACACAGAAGACAACATCAAAGAACGGCTTGCTGTTCGTAATATGCTTGATGAGCTTCGTGGCTGCGGCGTTGAAACCAGCGGCCCGGCAACCTTCAGCGCTTGTGACAAACAGGCGTTTGCTAACCAGCTTGACCGGTTTTTGGCGAAACATTGACGGAAGGCGACGAGAGGCTAAAGCTGAAAACATGAGTTCATTTTAGCCGCAGATAACATCTGATGGGATCTGACAGAGCTACCAAGCTAAAACCTCAAGAAGCAACCATACAGTCAGTTCTTTCTCTTTATGTATTTATCAGACCTTATCAGATGTTATCTGCGGCCAATCAAAGCTTTTAATTTAACAACAAAATTCCCGCCAGGAAGGACGCTCCGAATCAGGGTCAATCAACGCGGAACGGTTATCAAAAGCACAGATCGTTAATAATCCGGCAATCTCCTGCTGCAGATTAACAAGGCTGCCGTTAATCATCTCCTTATCAAAGCCCTTCTCTCCCAGCTTCAGGACCAAATCCATAGAGACAATACGACTAACAACCTTGCCTAACTCGGCCATTTTGCGTTGTGGGAGTGAAGCCTCAAGATCGAACTCGATCAAATCTTTAATCAGTCCGCTAGCACGATGGGTGAGATCAAAGCTGCTGAGGTAGCGGAACAGGTTTTTTTCTTTGGCGACTTTCATTTGCTTGAGGAGTGCTTCGGCAATCTGAATATAAAGAATATCGTTGGAGCCTTCGAAGATCTGAAACGGGCGACTGTCGACGATGGCGCGACCTGCGAAATGATCAAGACGATAGCCCGCAGCCCCTACAAGCTGCAGTAAGGATTGGGCGGCGTCTTGCATGAGATCAGTGACGCAGGTCTTAATAGAGTTCGCTTCCAAGCCATGAGTGGCTAAATCTCGATCGATACTGGCGCACTCGCTAGTGTTGACACACATTGCGGAACAGATGGTGAACGCTGACTGAATCCGCGCCAAGCGAGCTTGGACCTGGTCGTAGCTATACAAGGCTTTACCGCCAACCAAACGTTCGCGACAATGACAGGTGGCTTCATCCAGTATCCGGGCAAGAAAACCCATCGCCATCGCTGGAAACTGCATGCGGCTGCGATGCAGCAGGTCGAGCATCATCTTGATCCCTGTGCTGTGCGGGATCAGTCGATGTGTTTTTGGAATCGTAACATTGATACGATTGCGGCCGTAGGGAATCATGTAAAGGCCAAGGTTGTTGAATTTTTCCTCGACAACAACTTGCTGGCCAGGTGCATTGGCATCGCAGATAAAGAAGTCGATGTCGCGTGCCAAACCCTTCTTTTCTGTGACCTGCCGTGCCGTAAGTAGCCAGTAGTCGGCCCAACCGGTCAACCCTGCCCAATGCTTGGTTCCTTGCAGGCGACATGAATCGCCCTCTCCACTCCACGAACTCTGCATGTGCAAAGCATCGCTGCCATAGTCGGGCTCTGTGATCATCAAACCGCCCATCTTCTTGTGTTGCACAAAGTCCTTTAAAACCGATTCGCGTGCAGCTTCCTGACCATACTTTGTAACCGGCTGGATAAAGAGCGCCCAGTTGATTCCGAAAACCAGCGCCAAGGCCAGAGATTCGTACGAGGCGGCCTCAATTAGAGCGATGCCTTCACTAATTTGTCCGCCCCGTCCACCCTGTTCAGACTGAATAAAGGTGGACAATGGGCTGGAGGCCATGATGTCTCGTAGAACATAAGGAGGCAGCCCACGATTAATGCTGAGCTTGTCGAAATCTTCGCGATTATGAAAGACGTTATGTAAATTGGATTTGAAGGCTTGGAGAAATTCAGGAAAAGGCGTTGTGTTATTGATTTGCTCAGGCCTGAGTGTAAGCCCTCGATTTTGTTTTGGTTTCATTTTTTACCCCAATAAGGATGGTGGATGTCGATGATATCGACCCATTGTATCGTTAATCCTCCCTTCTACAAGTTTGGCAACAGCACATTTCACCGGCAGTCTTAGCTGACTTATGAAGCATTTTTCCAGGCTGCGAGAATCAACAACAACCAACCAATCAGAAAAGCGACACCGCCCAAAGGGGTGATGATTCCCAGCGCCCTGACCCCTGAAAGGACCATGACATACAATGAACCTGAAAAGAGAAGGATTCCCACCAGGATGGCCCATCCAGCTTTGCCAGCCAAAGCAGGCTCCGGTAGCAAATGACAGAGGATTCCGATTAGCAGAAGAGCGAGAGCATGAACCAGGTGATACTGAACACCTGTCTGCCAGACGACCAGCATCTCAGGAGAAACCTTGCTTTTCAAACCATGGGCACCAAACGCGCCTAAAGCGACACCGAGGAAAGCATTGATACTGCCGAGAAGAACGAAAACTTTCATTGATGAACCCCCGTGAATAGTGATGCGTAAACAGTAATCCGTAAAAATCTAAAACGGTGACAAGGTACTAGCAACTTGTGACCCCCCAGAACCCAGAACCCAGAACCCAGAACCCAGAACCCAGTCCGTAGTCCCTAGCCGCCGCTTCTCTTAACCGTCCAGCCCTTGGCTGTGAGCATTTCAACCAAGGCGTCGCGATGATCGCCCTGTATCTCAATCACACCATCCTTGAGAGTACCGCCAGTCCCGCATTTCTGCTTCAACTCTTTCGCAAGTTTTTTGAGTTCGTCAGTTGGCAGTGGAACTCCTGTGATCAGGGTCATCCCTTTGCCTTTACGTCCCTTGGTTTCACGTCCAACGCGAACAACTCCATCCCCGGAAGGACGTGTTGCTGCCGATTTACTACAAACACACCTGGCAATCGGTTTTTTGCACTTTGGGCAAATACGGCCTGAATCGCTGGAGTAGACGAGACGAGAGTTGGTGTTTTTCATTTCGAGACTCAGTGGTTAGTGGTTTCTATGAACATGGGACAGGCCTGTGCTTTGCCAGCCACTTGTCACAGCCGTAAATACAAATATCGCAAAGAGTACCAGAGCATCATAACCAGAGCAATGACCGGCAGTGCGGGGACAAAAAGCCCCGTTGTCTGCGCAAGCACCATCGCCAGGAAAAGCGCAACAACAGAAACCGGCAGATAACAACCGATTCTCCCCTTTCGCGCCTGTTCCTCTCCTGCGGTACCGAGCAGGTTATCATTCACCTCATGACGAGCAGCAACAATGGCAAAGAATACAACCATAATCCAATCAGAGATACCGAAAGCTGGTAGTAACCCAGGCGCCCCGGGGAAAGCGAGCTTCACCAGAATCATATCAACCAGAGGTGGCGGTCCCGAAGGAGCCTGGTAGTACTGCTGGATGACTTGTGTGAAGCCTGCGGTTGGGCCATAGAGCCAACTGGCAAAATCAGCCAAGGTCATCACCAAACAGACAGGCACAATCTCCCAAAGTTTATTAATATAACGTGCCATTGCGGCGCCAGTCAAAGTTGCCACCAGGAACAAAAGCGCGGACTGGAAAGAGCTCAACAACGGTTGCCATGTGGTTGCCGAGCTCAACTGGTGAAGCAACCAGACAGACAAAAGCAGCACGACCCCCCAGAACAGATAAAACCCGCGGTTGCGATCCTCCGGATGAATCAGGAGCGCAGGCAAAAGAAGTTGTGCTGCGGCGTAAAGTTGAAAAGCCAGAAAGAGTCCGGACCATAAAAGAGAATCTGTTGTAAACAGGCATCCGGTTGACCAGAAACCGACAAGAGCACAACTCCATACCAGGTGGCTGGAGATCAAGAGGAAGATCATCCTCTGGTTGGATTTGCTGAAGGTGGTGAAGGAATGTAGCGGCATATGGCTATTATGCCTCGGCAGGGGAAAAGTGGACACTGAAAAACATACTAACAAGCCAAAACAGTTTTAACGCAAAAGCGCCAAGAGGAACCAAAGAAAGACGCAATAAAATCTTTGCGAACAAATCAGTATGTAGAGCGTGTCCAAAATCAGGAGATTTGATGGTGTAAAACCAAATAAATTCTAAAAAAAAAGACAAAACATTAAGGTCTTGATTTAAGTATTTACCCTCAGTTATCTGTTCTCACCTGCGTTCAATTAATGATTGTGCCCTGAACAAGGGTTTTCTTAGAGTTTTAAGCTGCTAACTTTGCGTCTTTGCGTCTTTGCGTTAAAAATTCACCATCCTTACTTAACCATAAACAAAAAAGGAGCGCCCCGGTGTTGGAAGCGCTCCTTTTTGCAAAATATAAACAATCACAATTATTTGATCGGACGACCGATGCGACCCCAGCGCGGCATGAACTTCTCTTTGTCCCAGGACCAGTACTTGATAAAGGCCACCCCTTTGATCGCTGAGCGATCGACAAAACGCCAGAAACGACTGTCGTAGGAGCGATCACGATTGTCGCCCATAACGAAATAATTGTCTGGTGGAATCGTGATTGAGGGCATGTTGTCGCGCGGGCCGGCGGTGACGTTGCCATCCTTGTAGACAGCTTCAGGTGTCAGGTGCCGTTTGCCATTCACGTAAACGCTTTTGTTGCGGATCTCGACAGTGTCGCCGGGCAGGCCAACAACGCGTTTGATAAAATCACGCCGTTTGAAATAAGACTTATCTTTGTCTTCGGGAAACTCGAAGACGATGACATCGCCACGTTCCGGATCTCGAATCGTAAAGATACGATCTTCAACAAAAGGCACCTGTAATCCGTAAGTGAACTTGCTTACCAGAAGATGGTCGCCGATCAACAAGGTGTCTTCCATGGAACCGGAAGGGATTTTGAACGCCTGGACGACGAAGGTACGAATGATTAACGCAAGTATGGCGGCAACGATTAGTGCCTCTGTCCAATCTCGCAACTGGGACTTCTTAGGCCTCTCCTGTTTACCAATCGCCTGCTTTTTTGCGAAGAACTTCATTACTTGTTTTCCTTAACTTTCAATATGGCCAGAAAGGCTTCCTGAGGCAGCTCAACGTTGCCGACCTGCTTCATCCGCTTCTTGCCTTCTTTCTGTTTTTCCAAAAGTTTTCGCTTACGACTGATGTCGCCACCGTAACACTTTGCCGTAACGTCCTTACGTAACGCCTTCACTGTTTCACGGGCAATAACCTTGTTGCCGATTGCCGCTTGAATCGCAACTTCGAACTGCTGACGCGGGATAAATTCCTTCATTTTGGAAACCAGGTCACGGCCTCTATATTGAGCCTTGTCACGATGCACGATCAGGGAGAGTGCGTCGACCAGGTCGCCATTGATCAAGACGTTGAGGCGTACCAGTTCGCTCGGGCGATAATCGAGATGCTCATAATCAAGAGAAGCATAGCCACGCGAGAGGCTCTTGAGGCGATCGAAGAAGTCCATAACGATCTCATTGAGAGGCAGTTCATAGATGACCATAACCCGGTTTGCGGTCAGGTATTTAATCTCACGCTGTTTTCCGCGTTTTTCCTCACACAGGGCAAGCACGGCACCAACAAACTCGTTGGGGACATGAACCGAAGCAAGGATGAAAGGCTCTTCAATATGATCGATGCTCTGTACGTCAGGCAGCTTGTTAGCGCTGTCAACTTTGATCGTTTCGCCTGTAACCGTGGTGACCTTGTAAACAACCGTCGGTGCCGTGGTGATCAAATCAACACCGAACTCACGTTCCAGGCGCTCCTGAATGATCTCCATATGTAATAAGCCAAGAAAACCGCAACGGAAACCAAAGCCGAGAGCAACAGAATTCTCCGGCTCAAAAGAAAAGGAGCTGTCATTGAGACGGAGCTTCTCCATGGCGTCGCGCAGGTCCTCATAATCTCCGGAATCTATCGGGTAAAGACCCGAGAAAACCATCGGCTTAACTTCTTTGAAGCCTGGCAGGGCAGCAGCTGTCGGGTTGTGCACATGAGTAATCGTGTCACCGACCTTGGCATCTGCTACAACCTTGATACTGGCCGTAATAAACCCGACCTCACCCGCCGTCAGTTCGTCCACTGCAACTGTATGTGGCGCAAAGACGCCGACTTTAAGAATCTCATGTTCAGTACGACTTGCCATCAACCGGATTTTGTCGCCCTTCTTCATAGAGCCGTCAATCATACGCACCAGAACGATGACGCCCTGGTAAGGGTCATACCAGGAATCAAAGATCAGGGCCTTTAACGGTGCGTCCGGGTCACCCTGCGGTGGTGGAATTTTAGCGACTATCGCCTCGAGGATAGCCTCGACGCCAAGCCCTGTTTTTGCGCTGCAAACAACCGCATCGCTGGCATCAAGGCCGATAATCTCCTCAATTTCAGCGCGCACGATTTCAGGTTCGGCGCTGGGGAGGTCGATTTTATTCAGAACAGGGAAGACCTCCAGGTTTTCATCGATGGCCAGGTAAACATTCGCCAGCGTCTGTGCTTCAACGCCCTGAGATGCATCTACAACCAGCAGAGCCCCTTCACAGGCGGAGAGAGAGCGACTGACCTCATAGGTGAAGTCAACGTGGCCCGGCGTGTCGATCAGGTTAAGGATGTAATCCTGCCCATCGGCGGCACGATAGCTCAGGCGAACCGCCTGGGCCTTGATCGTGATGCCGCGCTCCCTCTCCAGATCCATCTTGTCGAGGAACTGATCCGTCTTCTCTCGATCAGAAAGGGTTCCGGTTACTTCCAGAAGGCGATCGGCGAGCGTGGATTTACCGTGATCAATGTGGGCAATGATGGAAAAATTACGAATCTGTGACTGTTTCATATGATTAAGAGGTTATCCCTTGCGACAGAAATCTATGTATAATTTTAAACAACAATGAAAAATATCGAAATACTGGTAATTTGTAAAGAAGCAAAAAAGGGAATGGATCTTATTTACAGCAAAGATCAAGAAGCGCCTGTCGGCTTTATTCTTGCCAAGTGCGTATGGGCGTGATTAAGATGCTGATATTATAGTAAAGATACTTACTAACAGAGAGGCACTATGGCTTTGATTACAGAGATGCTGCAGGAAAGCTGTCGCACGCACGCCAACAAGACTGCCCTGAGACACAAAGTGGCCGGCCGCTGGGTTGATTACAGCTACGCAACGATCTGGAGTACCTCTGACCAGATCGCCGCCGGACTGGTCGAGTGGGGCCTGGAGGCGGGTGATCGCGTTGCCTTGCTGGCGCCATCATCCCCTGCCTGGGTCATGGCTTACTTCGGCACACTCAAAAGCAGCGCCATCGCCGTGCCGATCGACAAAGACCTTAAGCAGGGGGAATTGCGTCATATCATTGCAGATTGCGGCGCCCGGGTGCTCTTTACAGAACAGGCTCACCTTGATTTGATCCTTGATATCGCGGAGAGCTTGCCGCAACTCGAGAAGATCATCCTGCTGAACCAGGCGCCCGCTCAAAAAGGTCAAATCTCTCCAAAGGTAGAGCACGCCCTTGCCCTGCTTATCAGCGAATGGCACCATCTCAGTCAGCGCTACAAAATCACAAGCACAGACATCCAGGTCTTTGAAGGTCTGGCAGAAGACTTTCAGCAACTGGTCATGCCCACGGAGGCCAAGCAGGGGGACAAGAAAAAAAACTTCTTCACTCGTCTGCTGCGCGACCCCGACGATAAAGCCCCTCTTTTCGCGATAGAAGCCCTTGAAGACTTTCAGAAAATGACGCCTCCACCCTTGACCAACTGCACGCCAAATGACCTCGCGGTTATCCTTTACACCTCTGGGACAACGGGCCGCTCCAAGGGGGCCATGCTGAGCAACCGTAACATCACCAGCAACGTGCGCGCCGCTATAGAACTCTTCGACCTCGATCAGAGCATGCACACCCTCTCCTTTCTGCCGATCAACCACGTCTTTGAACAGGTCGCAGGGATCATCCTGCCGCTTACGGTTGGGGGTACGGTCTCCTTCGCTGAAAGCCTGCGCAAGTTAGGAGATAATCTGGCAGAGGTAAAGCCCAATTTCCTGCTTGGCGTCCCGGCGGTATTCAGGTTGCTCGCGGACCGAATGTCACGCAAGATCGAAAGCCAAGCCCTCTCCAAAGCGCTATTTAAGTTCACTCCGACCCGCGGCCTGGTGACAAAAAAGGTCCGCGAGGCGTTCGGCGGCAACCCTGTCTTTATCAGCGGCGGCGCGGCTCTCGACCCGGAGGTTGCAGCTACCCTGATGGACCTGGGGCTTAACGTCTACCAGGGCTATGGCATCACCGAAACCTCGCCGGTTATCGCTGCCGAATCTCCCACCGTGAAGCGACTGGGAACCGTCGGCAAACCTATACCGGGTGTCGAAGTTAAGATCCACGACGCAAACGCAGACGGTGTCGGCGAGATCTGGGCAAAAGGCCCCAACATCATGCTTGGTTACTACAATAACCAGGCGGCTACCAATGAAGCCATCACAGAAGGTTGGTACCACACCGGCGATCTGGGACGTCTCGAAGAGGATGGCTACCTGAGTATTTGCGGGCGCCTTAAGAACCTGATCGTTACGGCGAATGGTAAAAACGTCTATCCGGAAGAAGTTGAGAACGAGCTTCTCAATAGTATTTTTATCGCAGAAATAATGGTTTACGGTCATAAAGTTAATAAAACTTCTGAAGAAGTGTACGCCATGATTTACCCGGATCAGGACGCTCTGGATGCGCACGCTGCTAAATCTGGGCCCGGGCATTTTGGACCGGAGAAGATCGAAGAAATCATTCGCAAAGAGGTCCTTGAGCGTGGCAAGAATCTGGCAGACTATAAAAGGGTGAAGCGCTTTACCCTGCGTGAGGATGAGTTTCCGAAAACTACGACGCGCAAGATTAAACGTTTTGTGGTTGAGGCGGATATTGATACAGAAGGGTAAGCAAGAGCAACAGATTGACAATCTGTTGCCCTGAGACTACCGAAGACACAAACAGAAAAGCTTAAACCGTCAGACAGATATAAACAAACCCCGCATCAATTCAATGCGGGGTTTGTCGACAATCTAAGCCCCCCCCAAAGGGGCTTTTTTTGTTTTACAAGCGACCAGAGATAATTATTTCACACCATTCTTCAGGATTCTTCGAATACCTAGGGTGTGCATCTCATCATCAGGAGCGGTCTTGATAGCATTAGCCTTCTTCATTTTAGCCCAGAAGTCTGGGTCCATACCATGACAGGCCTCACAGGTTCCGGCCTTCATAATCTTCTGTTGCTCTTCTTTATTTAACGGTCGAGCGCCTATATGATTGGTTGCCTGGATCTGCTTGCCGTCTTCATCGACAATCCTCTCAAGCTCAAAATCGATTGGCGCACCTTCCGGGAAATTCTTGCCAATCATATACGTGCCATTACCGAGACCAAGAGCCTTACGCGACATGTGACAATCAGCGCAGGTACGAGCCTTCTTGGTGACGGTATGGGGTTGAATCGGATTGGTCGCTATACCACTGGTGCCATCTACCGTGGTGTAGGTCTTGTTGAGGACTAGATTCTTGTCGCCGTCCATCTGCGTAAAGAACACCTGGCAGCCGGGGATAAAGGTACTGATCTTGCCCTCTGGGTTCCAACCGATAATCGGTGTCTCCCAACGTAGATAAGAACGGGATTCGTTCCAGGAATAAGCCGTTTTCTCACGGTTATCCTTGTGGCTTGCCATACTGACATCCCCACCCTCTTTTGAATTCAACCAATCGCCATTAGGTTTGGCGATGTCCTGCTTGGCGTGACAACCATAGCACTGCGGAGCCCAGGTTGCATGACAGGTGTAACACTCAAGTTTTTCCATGTGAGCAGGGATGTTAACCATGGCAGTATGGCCCTCAGAAGAGTACTTGGCCTCGGAGACCTGGGAGACCACGTGCCCCTTACCTGTTATCTTGCTGGTAAGGATAATCTTGCCGTCCTTCTCTTTCAGGTTCGTCAAGGGGTTGCCCCAAGAGCTTTTCAAATCTGATCTCTTCTGCATGGTGCCATGGCAGTCTTCGCACTCAACTTCAACAGCTTGCCATTTCTTAGCATAAATATTGCCGTCACCGTGTAGATCCTGCTTGGTGTGACAGTCGATGCAAGTCATACCTTTATCGTAGTGAACGTCAGCTTGCAGGTGATTGTAGTTCTTGCCGTGGAGTTTACCCTGTTTACCACCGGAACCCGTCCATGGAGTACCGTAAGCGTCGCTTTCCATGGTACCTATAAAGCTGACGCCAGTACGACCGCCACGGTTGTGGCAGTGGATACATTGGGTCTCAGAAATCTTCGAGGTTATACGATGAAACCTCGGCCGGTCTTTCTGACTCTTGTCAATCGCCTTGTCACCGCCTTCATAGAGACCGGCATCAGAATAAATGACATGACAAGCGGCGCAACCGCTTGCACGATAGTCGCCATCGCGCTGATGTCCGTCACTCCAAAGATGACAACGCAAACACTGATTGCGCAGATAATCGTCGCCAGTAGAGTTGGTTGAACTTTCCGGTTTGCTCGGGTCATAATAGGGGACTTCTGCCAGTTCAGCCAGGGCATACTCACCTTCCGGGTTGTCATCCTTAACAGCATAATTGGCATAGATAGAAGCCCGATCCTGAGCTCCGAAATCATAACGTGTGCCACTAATAATCCCGGCACTGGTTGAATGCAGGGACTTCATGTTGTTTTCGACCTCTTCGGGATGACATGTGCCGCAGGTTTCTTCAATCACACGAAAGTCGCTGGGATTGCCATACATGCCTGTATGCGCCTGCTCTGCTTCTACAGCAGAATCATCTCCCTTGTGGCAGTCCGTGCAACTCAAATGACTCATGCCGTCGACTTCTGATATCTTTTCAATTCCTTCGTGGCAGGTAATACACTTGCCATCATCAGCAAGTGCATAAACTGGTATAGCCAAGAAGCCCACAAGGCAAACCAACAAAACCCATTTATTCATTTTGATCTCCTTTCAAAAATTTAAAAAGAATAAATTAATACAAACTTTAGCAGACAACTGTGTTTTAGCAATTTTTGAGAGAGGAACGTTCTAAGGCAGATAAAAATAATGGCGTCAGGAGAGCCTGACGCCATTATTGAAGCAACTTCTGAGGTGTAAAACACCCTATTCTACTGAGCTATCCTACTAAGCCTCTTCTGCAATACAAATTGCATCATGGGGGCAAGCAGGGAGACAAAGCCCGTCCAGATCACAGATGTCATGATCAACCACAGCCTTGCCGTCGATGATCTGTAAAGCGCCGTGAGGACAGGCTTTTAGACATTCTCCCGATCCATGACACTTGTTTTTGGCGATATAAATCTTCATTACTACTCCTAATTGTTACATATTTGGACTGATCTTTTAGCAGAAAACTGAGCGTTTGTCAGCTGGACGTTTTTTTGTCGGAGACGCGAAGGATTGCCTTATGAACAGCCTCGGGGGGCTTAACAAACATGATGCCGAGGCCGTTTGGATAATGTGGTTTCATGGGGGTGGGCTTGCGGTTCAACCATGTAATTACAGCACTGCAACTGAGTTGCGTCGAAGGTCCATCAGGGAGTTTAAAGCTTAATTCGATTTCTGTGCCAGGGGGTAGATCGGCTTGGCTCTCAACGAACATCCCACCGCCTGATAGGTCCAAACACTTGCCGGCAAACTCTTCACCTCCAGAAAGGATGGTAACTCGGAAGAAAGTGGGTTTCCGGTGCTCCCGGACTCCCGGAAGAAACTTTCTGCCGAGTTGCAGGAAGCTATGCTTGTCCAGAGGTTTACTCAGACATGCGTCACAGCCCTTCTTCCCGGCGAGTTCAGGTTGCTCAGGGGCGTCCGGATCACAGACGATAACCACAGGAATTGTTCGCAATTCGGGATCTTTTTTGATCCTTTGACAGCAATCAAGGCCTCCGGTTGGCGGCAACGAAAAGGAAAGATAGACCAAATCCGGTCTTTCGTTGCGAACCATCGCTAAGGCTGTATCGCAATCGTCGGCCTCAAGGATTACCGCTGGAGTTTTTTGCAGGAACTGGCTTTCTATCGCCCGGAAAAACCGGGAGTCATCCGCCAGAAGGATACTTAGCTTACTCATTATGGCCCCCCACAATCAGACAAAAAACGCTTCAAAAGTAGCCTATGTGCCGAAACAACTGCGTAAAGCGGTACCGACTGAGTCGGCGATCTCAACAAACTCGACACCATAGCCGAGAGGAAAACCTTCTTTAATAATGGAGCCCTTGGCATTCGCCCAGGCGATCCTGCCATGCACCTCGACCGGGGTTTTCTTCTCATCGGGCAAACAGAATTTAAGCAGCAGCGACTCGCCAGCTTGAGCCGAAGGTTGAGACTCTAGAAACATACCACCACTGCTGATATCAATGCAACGTCCCATCAGGCGCCGACCACGACAGGTATAGTCAACGATAATCTGACAGTTCCTGCGTGGCTCACGTCGATCGATACTGACCAGGAAACGATGTCCGGAAGCTAAGAAGAGACGTCGATCAAGCGGTTTGGGTAAATAATCCGCCGCACCGCAAGCGCGAGCTGTTGTCTCATTTGTTGCAGGATCATCCCCTCCTATCAAGACAACAGGAATCTCACGCAGCTCAGGTTCAGACTTAAAGGCACGACAGCAATCAAAACCATTCAGCTCCGGCATATCAACATCCATATAGACGAGGCTGGGTCGATATTCCCTGGCCAACAACAGGGCTTCTCTGGCAGTGTCTGCGGCCAAGACCGTTGCCGGCGTATTGCGAAGGAATTGCTTCTCCAGTTCGATGAAAAACTTGGAGTCGTCGACAATCAGGATGCAAAGCGGTGTCCCCATGGTGTTAAACCTTTAGATATCAGTGACCAAAAACTAGTGACTTTAAAAAGAGATTGTCCTGTGGTATGCCAGCCCCCAGCCCTCAGCCCCCGGTCTCTAGACTCTAAAGGTTGAACCTACATTTGCGAAGAAAACTTTATTGGGGAAATGCGCATACAGCTGAGCAGAACGGATCTGCCCGGTACAGTGAGAAACGCCCAGTCGATCAAAATCAAGAGGCTTCAAATAGTCAACGGTTGCGGCAAACTGCTCATCACTGGACGGGCCGAGGTGCGTACCACCAATAATCGCGTGAATACGGGGGTCACCTAATTCACGGCGAAAATGCTCGACAGTATTGATCAAGCCTGAATGTGCACATCCAAGTAGGATGACGAGACCCTTTTGTGTCTCAATGGCCAGAGCCGCGTCATCGAAAAATTCATCATCGAACCACCCTTCGCCTTTAGCCGACCGTTGAACCAGATGTGGGTCGCCTTTTTCGTGGGGATCAAGGCGTGGGATCGAGCCACTGAAATAGAGCCCTGGAGCAAGCGCTGCAAAAGAATCCAGATGATGGAAGATCGCCCCGACAGATTCAAGCGCTGACCGGGTGTACGGCAGGCTGATGTCACGTTCTTCATGCTGCCCCTGCCAGAACCGTTCGCTAAAAATCCGAGGGTGTGAATAAACAGGTCGTGACCCGATCTTCTGCAGCAACGGCAGCAACCCGCCGCAGTGATCATAGTGACCATGGCTCAGTATCACGGCGTCAATCTGGTTGGCATCGATCTCCAGTGCATCAAGATTACCCAAAAGGGTTTCACCACAACCGGTATCAAAGAGCCAGGTCCCGGTATTAGTACGTACCAGGCAGGAAAAACCGTGCTCTCCACACGCGGAAATCGGCCGTCCAACGGTATTTTCACAGACTATTGCAAGGTGTAGGGTCATAACAGAAAAATAATGTCAGGCTCTCTCCAGAAACAGGCTTCCACGAAATCACGGGTCGATGCTATAGTGCCCGCCTCAAGTAGTCAATTTTCTTGTTTCGCCCGCATAACTAAGGGGCTGAAGCCAATAAAGGAACAAACAGATGTCAGAAACAGCAACAGCAATACAACTCACCGGCAAGCAAAACCGCTTTTTGCGCGGTCTCGGTCACGGCCTAAAGCCCTTTGTTATGATCGGCAAGCACCATCTCAGCGAAGAAGTCGTTAAGGCGACAAACGAAGCTCTTGAGACTCACGAACTGATCAAAGTAAAGATCCAGGATGGTTGCCTGGAGGATCGCAAAATTGTCGCTGCAGAACTCGCCGCAGAAACAGGCGCAGCGGTTGTTCAGGTGATTGGTAAGAACTTCCTTCTCTATCGCCAGAACGAAGACAAAACCATTAACCTACCCAAAGCCTGATCGCTGATTCAGACCCTTTCGTACGGATCAAAGAGACGTTTGTATTCGTCCAGAGCATAACGATCGGTCATGCCGGCGATATAATCACAGACCACCCGCTCCCGTCCATACTGCTCATACTTTTCTTGGTAGCCCGACGGCAAAAGTGTCGGGTTCTGCAGGTAGTTCTCAAAAAGCATGGTCAGGAAGCGCTCCGCCTTGATGCGCATCCGTTCCACCTTGTAATGCCTGTAGAGGTTTTTATATAGGAATCTTTTCAATTCACGGTTACGCGCCGCTGTCTCGCTGCTGAACATTACCAGATTGCCAGAATGTGTACGGACCGCCTCCCGAGTGTTTATCCCCGCCTCCAGAATGTTAACCCTGGTCTGATCAACAAGGTCCATAATCAGGCGGCCGATCAAATGACTGATCGTTTGCAGAATCTGACGATCTTCAGGGAGAGACGGATATTTCTCCTTCACCCTGGCATAGGTGTCAGCCCAGATATCAATCTTCATCAAGGCCTCAGGTTCCAGGTAGCGGGCCTTGAGGCCGTCATCAATGTCGTGATTATTGTAAGCAATTTCATCGGCAAGGTCGATAATCTGGGCTTCAAGAGTGGGTCTCAAATCCGGTCTGTACTCCTCATACCCCGAGCCATTGGGGAGATCATAATCAGAAGAGTGCTTGATGATTCCTTCGCGGGCCTCCCAACTCAGGTTTAAACCGTTAAAACCAGGATAACGTTCTTCAAGGTTCTCGACGACCCTTAACGACTGACGGTTGTGTTCAAAACCACCATAGGGAGACATCAGGCGATTCAACACATCTTCGCCGGTGTGGCCGAAAGGTGTATGACCAAGGTCATGAGCCAGGGCAAGAGTCTCCACCAGGTCTTCGTTGAGTTTCAAGCGCCGGGCAATGCCTCGGCCGATCTGGGCGACTTCCAAAGAATGAGTCAGGCGAGTACGGTAATAATCCCCTTCATGGTTAACAAAAACCTGAGTTTTATATTCCAGGCGCCTGAAGGCCGCACAGTGGATGATGCGATCACGGTCGCGTTCATAAGCCGGCCGATCATCCTTATAGACCTCTGGATATCTTCGTCCGAGTGAAGTTTCACTTTGCGCGGCATAACCCGCCAGGTCTGGTCTTTCCATTCAATCCTCCAGTTGTTGATCCATCGCTGGATCAGTACTCATTTAAGCCATGCAACCGTCCATCTGTCAAGACCGATTACGCCTTACTTAACTTGACGATGTGACATGATTGTGCTAGTCCTTTTCATAGTTTACGCTATCTTAGTGGCTTTCGCAGAGGAGTCTCCATGAGGGTTATTGCCGGAACTTCACGCGGTCGACGATTATCAATGTTCGAAGGCAACGATGTACGCCCTACACCAGACCGGGTGCGTGAAGCCCTTTTCAGCATCCTGCAGAGTAAATTAGGAAGTTTTTCCGGTATTAAAGTCCTGGATCTCTTCGCAGGTTCGGGGGCCTTGGCAATAGAAGCTCTCAGTCGCGGTGCAGCCTCTGCATGTCTGGTCGAAAAGGACCGTGCCGCAGAATTGGTTATTCGAAAGAATCTGAGCCTCTGCAAATTGGAAGAAAAGACAACTCTGCACATCAAGGATGCGCTCCGCTGTCTACAGGATTTCACTGCTGGTTCTTTTGACTTGATTTTTCTCGACCCCCCCTACTCTCAAGGCTTGGCAGAGCAGGCGTTGTTAGAGACAGAGAGTCAAGGTATCCTCAGCGATGAGGGTATCCTTTGCGCTGAGACGGGTGGCAAAGAAGTCTTGCCGGAGAGCGTCGGCAACCTCCACCGAATCGATCAACGCCGTTACGGCACGATTATGATAAACTTTTATGCTCATAAACCTGAGGGATTGAAATGACTAAGAGAATAGCCGTATATCCAGGATCTTTTGACCCGATTACTTACGGCCACCTCGATATCATAGAACGAGGACTGGAAGTCTTCGATGAGATCATTATTGCCGTAGCCCGCAATTCAGACAAAAAAGGGCTCTTCTCCACCGAAGAACGCATCAGACACATCAGGGAGGCGCTTGGTGATAACGCACGCGTCAAAGTAGATACCTTTGAAGGATTGTTGGTTGATTATGTAGTTTCCACCGGGGCTAAAGTGATCCTGCGAGGCTTGCGAGCCGTATCTGACTTCGAATACGAATTCCAGATCGCCCAGATGAATCACAACCTGAAAAGTGAAGTGGAAACAGTCTTTATGATGACATCCGTACCATATGGATACCTCAGTTCATCGATTGTCAAAGAGGTCGCCAGCCTGAAAGGTCCTGTTGAGAGCCTGGTCCCGCCCGTTGTCAGGAAAGCGTTAGCCGAGAAGTTTAGTTAAAGGCGCAGGCTGGAGGTTAGGGGCTGGAAGAAACTTAAAGCTTGAGGAGGTTTTATGATTACACGTGAAATGCTTATTTCCGACATTATCTCCAGTCATCCTCAGACAATAGAGGTTTTTCGCTCTTTTGGTCTGGATTGCATGGAATGCCAGATCGCTGATTACGAGGAGATTGAGCATGGTGCGGGAGTGCATAATGTTGATATCGTGAAGCTTCTCAAGGCACTGAACGCAGTGATTAAACCGTAAGTATTTTCAGACACAAAATGGCCTCCATCTTGTGTCTCAGAAATTAAAAACCGGCAGGCTCAACAAATCCTTCCAATTCAACGACCAGCCGCTCTAAAGCATCCACAACGAGTCCTTCAATCTCTCTGCCCTTCTCTGCGCTCGCCTTGCTCGGATCGCCCCAAACACCGCTTGGCCAATAATGTCGTTTGTTGCGAACCAGGATATGTTTAGGAAAGGCAGGATAATCCTCAACGGCCCCCTCTTTGACTAGGTGAGGCCTTGTGGAGAGCATTCTTGACGCTTCTATTTCACCAGCATGAGAATCTCCAACCGTTTCAATCAACCCCTTCCCCTCCTCGGCAGCCAGATCATATTCGGTGATCACAGAAATTTTAGCTTCGGGAAGTAACGTCAATAAATATTCACCAGCGTCCAGGAGTGTTGCGTTATGAGTTCCCCCAGCATGCCCTGAGAGGACAACGAAGTTACGCAAACCTTGGCGGTAGAGGGCTTCAATAATATCAATCAGCAGGCTCTTTAGTGTTTCCGTGCGAATACTCAAGGTGCCGTGATGCTGGGATGTCGAACGGCAGACCCCGTAAAGAATCGGTGGAGCAACAAAAATGGCGCGACGTTCAGTCAGGCGATGACAAACGTCAATGGCTTGAAAACTGTCAGTTCCCAGGGGCAGATGCGCACCATGCCCTTCTGTAGAACCGACCGGGACCAGCACTGTCTGGGTTTTCGTCAGGCCTTCCAGAAAGGCCTGAGAGGTTATCTCTTCAATAATCATCATGACCTCAAAAGAAAAGAGCGGCTTGCGCCGCTCTTAATGAGCTAGAAACTGAATTTAGTTAGTGGCTACAATATCGCTTTCGGCCAGCTTTAGTCCCGTTATACCTTTGCGTTGTACTGCATCGGTGTCTTTTGCAAGCGCCTGTTGGTCTGTTGTATTATTTGGCTCGGTGACCAGCGAAACTTCAACGCGGCGGTTTAGTGCTCTACCGGCTTCAGTAGAATTATCAGCCATTGGCATGCTGTCGCCAAGGCCACGCAAGTTGATGAGTTCAGGCTGCACTCCAAGGTGCTGCTGCAAGTATTCGACAACATTGCGAGCTCGAGCCTCGGACAGGGCGAGATTGTCGGCAAAGATATGTCGACTTCGTTCGACGATCGGCAGATTGTCGGAATGACCGACCACGTCAACCCTGGTCAACTTCTGTGACTTGAGTTGCTCGGCGATCTGTTCAAGCATTGCCAGATCAGAAGCCTGTAGTGTCGCATCGAATGAGGGGAAACGCGGGGACAAACGAATCTCTTGTTTGGCATGCTCTTCCGCAACCTGTTGATTTTGAGCAGCGACCTTTTCAGCTTCAGCCTTCTCTGCCGCCTGTTTAGCAGCAGCAACCTTTTCAGCTTCAGCCTTCTCTGCCGCCTGTTTAGCAGCAGCGACCTTTTCAGCTTCAGCCTTCTCTGCCGCCTGTTTAGCAGCAGCAATATTTTCAGCTTCAGCTTGCTCTGCCGCCTGTTTAGCAGCAGCAATCTTTTCAGTTTCAGCTTGCTCTGCCGTCAGCTTAGCAGCAGCAATCTTCTCAGCTTCAGCTTGCTCTGCCGCCAGTTTAGCAGCAGCAATCTTTTCAGTTTCAGCTTGTTCTGCCGCCAGTTTAGCAGCAGCAATTGTATCAGTCTCAGCTTGCTCTGATTCTGAATTATCAATGACAACGGCCTGTGCTTCCGCAATTAAAGTCGATTCTGGCTCATCCCAAGTGACAACGATACCCTCTGGACGATTTTCAACTTTATACTCCGGCAATTTTGATTCACTTGCATCAAACACCAGTCGGACCTTATTGGCGTGTGTACCAAGGCGTATTTGATTGAAGCCATTAATGGCATAAAATGTACGCTCATCAAAAGAAGGTTCCAGGTTGTAAATATCAACAACCAATCGCGGTGGATCTGTAAGGGTAAAATACTGGAACGTCTCAATTAATCCGTCAGATTCGATAACAACCCTACCGGGCGCCGCTTCAACTTGACGTACGACAGAAGCTTTCTGTAATTCCTTAGCAGCCAGTTTGTCAGCAGCGATCTTTTCAGCTTCGGCCTGCTCAGCGGCTAGTTTAGCAGCAGTGGTTTTTTCAACTTCAGCTTGCTCAGCGGCCAGCTCAGCAGCAGCGATCTTTTCAATTTCAGCTTGATCTGCGGCCAGCTTAGCGGCAGCGATCTTTTCAACTTTAGCTTGATCTGCGGCCAGCTTAGCAGCAGTGGTTTTTTCAACTTCAGCTTGCTCAGCGGCCAGCTTAGCAGCAGTGATCTTTTCAACTTCAGCTTGATCAGCGGCCAGCTTAGCAGCAGTGATCTTTTCAGCTTCGGCCTGCTCAGCGGCTAGCTTAGCAGCAGCGATCTTTTCAGCTTCGGCCTGCTCAGCGGCTAGCTTAGCAGCAGCGATCTTTTCAGCTTCGGCCTGCTCAGCTGCTAGCTTAGCAGCAGCGATCTTTTCAACTTCAGCTTGATCTGCGGCCAGCTTAGCAGCAGCGATCTTTTCAGCTTCAGCTTGCTCAGCGGCTAGCTTAGCAGCAGCGATCTTTTCAGCTTCGGCCTGTTCAGCGTCTAGCTTAACAGCAGCGATCTTTTCAGCTTCGGCCTGTTCAGCGTCTAGCTTAACAGCAGCGATCTTTTCAGCTTCGGCCTGCTCAGCGGCTAGCTTAGCAGCAGCGATCTTTTCAGCTTCGGCCTGCTCTGCGGCTAGCTTAGCAGCAGCGATCTTTTCAGCTTCGGCCTGCTCTGCGGCTAGCTTAGCAGCAGCGATCTTTTCAGCTTCGGCCTGCTCAGCGGCCAGTTTAGCAGCAGCGATCTTTTCAGCTGCAAGTTGCTCAGCGGCCAGTTTAGCAGCAGCGATCTTTTCAGCTGCAAGTTGCTCAGCGGCCAGTTTAGCAGTAGCGATCTTTTCAGCTGCAAGTTGCTCAGCTGCAAGTTGCTCAGCTGCAAGTTGCTCAGCGGCAAGTTGCTCAGCGGCAAGTTGCTCGGCGGCAAGTTGCTCGGCGGCATTATTATTCTTCACGTCAGGTTGTGCGATATATGAAGGAGCCATACGAGGATTAATACAAGTAGGTGTTTCAAGATAGGCAGGGTAATCCCGATAGACTTTCTTTGCACGCCTCTTGGCCGTCGATTCTTCTGCAGCGACCATGTCAGGAGAAGGGTTCTTCACCGCAGGTTGTTTAACAACGACGGGGGCTTTATCGGGTTTTTTGCAGGTTGGGGATTCAATATATCCAGGATAATCACGGTAAACTTTCGCAAGCAGGGATTCCTCAGCAACAACAAACGGAGAGAGGAAGATACAGAGAGCCGAAAGTGAAGCGATCCGCCATTTAGAGAATTTCATTGAGGGCCTCCTGAAACAACTAATAAGGGCAAGCAGACAACTTTGTGTAGTCTGAGGTCAATAAAACTTTAGTATCAACAGCTTACTAGATTAAATAATGATAAACGATTAAAGCAGTAGGTCAAGTTGGCAGAGGTTTTAATCGACACCTAGCCATGGGTGGATTTGAGGGATAATACGAACGTCCCGATGCTCTGCAGATGCAATAACCTGTAATTTCAGTAAGGCCTTACCATCCAGGACAGGATTTGAAGTGAATGTGCGTGGCTGCAGGATAAAGGGAGCTGTTGGGGCGTGACGATTAACGAGCCTGGCAGCTTCAAGCAGCTCGGCCTCTGTCGTACTTTGGTCGATGACAAACTTTACATGGCACAATCGATCTCCAGAGAGTGACAGAAAATCTGCATGGTCAGACCAAGGTGTTGGCACTCCTGTTACAGCGGACCCTTTGATGTCCATTGAGATCCAGTCTATCAGCGGAAGGACCTTTTCAAGCTCAGCAGGCAGAGTACCATTGGTTTCGAGAAAGATTGGCAGGATAGAGGTAACCTCAGGGAGCCAGCGCTTTAGCAGGTCTGCATGAAGAAGTGGCTCGCCGCCGGTTAAGGCAACAGAATGGTGGCCGTTGTTGCTGATGTGCTGCCAATGCGAGACCATACGAGTGATTTCGGCCATATTGACCGGGTTGTCATGGCTATTGAATTGACCTGACCCTGGCTCTGCCTCGATCTGGCAGGTCGGTCCCGCATGAAAAGGCGTGTCGCAGTAATCACACGCCAGGTTGCATTCGGCAAAGCGCACAAAGACCTGGCGGCAGCCGATCAGTACGCCCTCCCCTTGCATAGAAGAGAAAACTTCGATTAATGGGGCATTAATCGAGGGAATAGCTGGCACAGGCGTTCTCCGATTCCCAGACATTAATCGTCTCAACGGTAATGTTCTCGTTATTCAAGGTCTCGCTTAGACGCTCAAAAAGATAGCGACTGATATTCTCCGATGAAGGGCTGTCGTTTTTAAAGGGGGTCAGGTCGTTCAGATATTTGTGGTCCAGCTCGTCAAGCAGACTGTTGGTTTGTTTCTTCAGGATTTTGAAGTCGATGCCGAGGCCGGCCTTATCAAGCTCTTTTGCAACAACAACGACTTCAACGCGCCAGTTGTGGCCATGCAAATTCTCGCAATCACCCTGGTAGTTGATCAGGTTGTGTGCTGCTGCGAATGAGGTTTTTATCATCAAGCGATACATTAATTATGACCTTTCAATCAATTGTTTTTCTTTATAAAAGTCTATGACATTGTCCTCAGACAAGGTCTCCTGTGATGGCCCTTTAATACGGTATGATTCATCAGCCCACTGGCCGAGGTCGATCAACCGACAGCGCTCGGAACAAAATGGCCGGTCCGGGTTGTCGTGCCAGGCCGCGGGTTGGTGACACTGCGGGCATTTGATTTGTGTTGTCATCTTATAAAGCTCCGTATGGTTAAATTACCACGGCATAAATCACAGAGGCAACCGTGCGGCGGTTAATAAAACAGATAAGAGCGCGCGATTCCAGTCAAAACTGCAATTCAGGTACACCAAAGTTGCAGAAACACGGATCAAAATCTATATTAGCCGCAAATAAGGTCTGATAACAGCTGATAAGATCACTTTTTAAATTGTAACAACAGACCTGATCCGATTGTATCCGTGGCCAAACCTATTTGTACGTTTTTGTTGTTCAATCCTGTGAAGACAGGGAACTGATTTGTTCTGCAATGTCTCTGCTAAACTCTGCCAGGAGGAGACTCTCTGCATCAACAAGAACGTCATAGCTCGGACTCTCCAAAGTTTGGCGATAATCACTTTTACCTGAAGCCAGGGTCTCCTTTCCCGCAGCATCACTGACAGCCCAGCGCGCACTAAAAACCGCATCACCCTCCAGATCACTATCAAACTGAATAATATCAACAATGACTCGATAAACCGGCTTAAAGTAGTCCATCCATGGGAAAAAAGCGACTTTGTTACTACCCAGTAGCAGGCCAAGATTGTTGCCGAGGACAGAGGCAATGTCCTTTTCAATTAACCCTGTCCAACGATGGAATTCATCGAACTGGTAGCGATTATCCCCCACACGAGTTGCGATTTGAGCCTTTTTAAGATACTCCGGCACCGTTACAGGGCCAATACCAAGGGAGATGTCAAGTGGGGTCACGACTTTGGTACCAAGATCTCCCTGATCTAGCGAAGCCAGGCTGTAATAAGCCACAGAAGGAGATTTACCTCCACATGCCACCAACAAGAGCAAAACAAACATCACAAACAAGCAAGTGATAAGGTCACAGATGCGTTGAGTCTTCATTATTCCGCCTCCTTGCCGAAGATTACAGATTGAGGATTACGCTCCACGTAATCAATCAAAGCTCGTAGAGATCGAACCGTAGCCGCCATTTCACTCATCACGTTCCTCGCGTTGTAATTCAAAGCAGAAGCTGGCCCAAGGGTTTGTTCTATTCCGTTCATAGTGTCTTGAAAGCCGCCCAGGGCATCTTTAAGCTCCGGCAGGATATCTTCGTTGACCCCACCCGCCACCTGTTTGGCTGCCTCCAGGGTTCCGTTAAGAGCATTGATCGCTTTCTGCAGCTCATCGCCAATCTCCTTCAACGGCATATCCTCTACCTTCTTAAGAATATTGTCCACTCGTTGGGTGATTTGATCCAAAGGTGCAGGTATAGTCGGGAACACACGATAACCATTATACAGAGGAACAGCGACCGGTTCCTCATCTGGATAGAAGTCGAGATCTACGTAGAGCTGACCTGTCAAAAGGTTACCAGTCTTCAACTGCGCCCTCAGCCCCTTGTCAATGAGCTTGACCATATTCACTTTTGAATCTTCTTCAGAGCTGACATTCTTGTCGCCACTCGTGGAGACGTTATCCTCAATAACGGTATCTATGCGCCCTGGTTCCACCATCACGAGCACGGCAACACGAACCGTAACAGCATCAATGTCGACTTCAAGTTTAACATCCAGAACCTCACCGATTTTAATGCCCCGCACCTCCACTGGAGCCCCTGCCGTCAGGCCACGAACATTCTGATCAAAATAAAGCAGAAACCTGCGTTTGACCGCGTATGAACGCTCTTCAATGTCCCCTCGCTTATTATAGAGGAGGAAAGCTTGACCTTCCTCCGCCGGGTCAGAAGACTCGTAACGTTTAGGAAGATCGAAGGCAACACCGCCAAGCATAACAGAGACCAGTGATTGAGTATTAACAGTCACCCCCTCCGTATCCAGCTCGAAATCAATCCCGCTGGCATTCCAAAAGCTGGTATTCTGTTGGACTTTCTCATGGTAGGGCGCATTTATAAAAACTCGGAGGTTAACCGATTCGGCCAACGCATCGAAATCATAGTCGACTATCTTGCCGACCTTGATTCCACGGTAGTAGACCGGAGAACCGATGTCGAGAGAGCCAAGGGTACGAGATTTAAGAATGAAGTGATAACCAGGCATACCGTCAGTGATGACCGGAGGCTTCTCAAGCCCTATAAATTGACTGAGAACTTTGCCTGCCGTTGAAGGGTTGCAACCTATATAAGCGCCAGAGAACAGCGTGCTAAGGCCAGAGACTTCGCCCGCCGCCACCTGCGCTCTGACCACCCAAAATTGGGTTTTTTCGCGGACGTACTTTTCCGCCTCTTTATTCATCTCGGCGGTGACAACGACTCCAGAGAGATCATCATTCAACAGGATATTCGTGACCAGACCGACTTCGACATCCTTGAACTTGATCTTGGTCTTGTTGGCTTCAAGCCCCTCTGCAGTTTCAAAGGCAATGGTAATAACAGGCCCTTTTTCTGACCAGGCCTTAAGTGCCAACCAACCACCTATCAGTAGGGCAATGACAGGCACAACCCAGATGATCGAAAAACCACGTTTGGTCTGTACCTGTGCTTCAGGAACTTGTTCCACATGCTTCATTCCAGTATCCCCTTCATTCATGATCTGTCCTCCACAACATCCCAGATCAAGCGCGGGTCAAAACTCTCTGCAGCGATCATGGTGGTTACAACAACAGCGGCAAAATAGATGGCAGCCGGACCTGCTTCGATATCTGCAAGGAAGCCGAGCTTGACCAGCGCGACAAGGATGGTCACAACATAGATGTCAAGCATCGACCATCGACCAACCGCTTCTGTGAAACGATAGAAGCGGGTGCGATCTTTGGGCCGTCTTATTGATTTAAACTGAACTGAAAGTAAAAGGTAGATCAGGATGACAAATTTAAGAAACGGTATAAAAACACTCGCGGTAAAAATCACCAGGGCGATTTCCCAGGAACCGCTGTGAATAAAATAAATCACACCGCTCATAATGGTGTCAGTTGAGACACTGCCTAAAGCCGAGGTTATCGTCATCGGCAAAAGATTCGCCGGTATATAGAAAACCATGGCCGCAATGACCAAGGCCCAAGTCCGCATAATGCTATTCGGCTTGCGTTGTTGTAGCTCCCTGCCACAGCGTGAGCAATAAGCGGCTTCATGGGCCGAGGTTTTCTTCATGCGGCTGAGCAGGTGACAATCAGGACAACTGACCAGACCGAGCTGGCGAGCCGAGGCGTGAGTCGCTTTCATAAGTCCCCCTCCAAATTTTCCCAAACCATATGCTCATCAACCGCTGACAACGCAAAGTTCAATACAAAGATCAGCAGGCCGAAAGCGATTACAGCCAGACCCGGAACGATCGTTGCCATTTTGCCCAGCTTGACAATGGAGACAAGGATACCAAGCATGTAGATCTCCATCATGCTCCATGGCTTAATATGCTTAAACAAACGAAAAACTGGAATTGCATACTTGACTCGAACGTTCAGTTTCAAGGGAATAAAGATATAGAGAAGACCGAGCATTTGAATCAGCGGCATCAGAATGCAAGTGAGCAGGACCAGGACGGCGAGAGGGATAATCCCCTGGCGGTAGAGAAACTCAATTCCGGTAAGAAGCCCTGTTTCATTGCCAATCGGGCCATTTTTTATAGCAAGGAATGGAAAACTGACGACGACGGCATAAAGAACCAACCCAGCAAACGTCCAGGCAAGGGTTCGGTCGATGCTGTCTTTTTGAGCTCGAAACATCACACAGCCACAACGGACACAGACCGCGGCCGCGCGGTCTGGCATGGAGGGGATGTCGTGAATCAGGTCACATTCGTGGCAGGCGATTTGATGCATCTCAACCTTGTATATATAAAACAAAAAACAGTTAACAAAAGAGAGGGACGTAAAACTCAAAAGCCAGAGGAGACAGGCTCAACTGCAAGAAGATTAGGCATTTGTGTACTTTCCTATGTTAACAAGGCACAGCAAAGTTACAATCAAGTCACAGAATGTTGAGCAACAAAGTTTCGTACAGATGATCATCTTGTTCACTATGGATTAAAAAGATAACAGGGTAAGGACGCTTGTAATTCATGAATGAACATCAACAAGGGGTAGGTCATTAGAGCTAGCCCTTTCAGGGTGCTGACAAAGTTAGTCGTACTCCTTTGGTCGTAAATGAAGAAAGGACATCAGATCGTTAATCTGTTGCTCTCTTTGTAGAATTTTTAACCCCAAAGAAAAATACAACACCGTCGGGTTTGCCCCCGCCGTCCTCCCACACCACCGTACGAACGGTTCCGTATACGGCGGTTCCTGATTTGCGTCTGCATTATCAACCAACAATGCCTGACATCCTAGAAGCACCGAGCTTTACCTCACGACTTCCGGTCGCCACTTCCAGCTTTTAGGCCCTCTTGCGAGGCATCTGCTCAAAAGGTTCAGAAAAGTGGTTTAGCTCTGCATATCAGCTTCGGCCCTTCGCTGTGGTGGTTAGGACAGCTACTATGGCGTCTGCTGACTTCTGTCGGCCCATCGATGTACCTTACGATGCCTCTAGCTCAAGGCAGACCGACAGATCTCCCAGGGTAATTCACACGACCTTTCTCCCATATACCCGCCGCATTTACAGCACCACCCTCTCGGATGACTATTGGGCTTTGAAGATATTGGCCTTCTCGCCCGGATGGAACTGCCTCATATGCGATTTCTGTTCGTCGGGCCGGGATTTTGCCTGCGGCTTCCTTCAGATTCTACCTCGCTGTAGGGACCCTTGCCGTCCGGCTAACGGCTCCCGTCATCAGGGTCCGTAGAGGACTTTCACCTCCAAGTCACCAGTTAGACACCACATCCAACCGGATGGCGCTTTCGCGCCGTGCGCCATGCCTGGCACACCAATCTAAAAGGGCTAGGTCATAAGACCTAACCCTTTGTTTATACTGGAGCGGGAAACGGGATTCGAACCCGCGACCATCAGCTTGGGAAGCTGACACTCTACCACTGAGTTATTCCCGCGAATGAAGCATGATTATTTAAAAAAAACAAAACAATCAAAGAACAGATTTAATTGCCTCACAGAGACGATCCATATTAGTAGGCGTCATTCCGGCGACGTTGATTCGGCCGGAGCCAACGATATAGATAGAGTATTTCTCACGCAATTGATCAACCTGCTCCTTGGTCAAACCGGAGAAGCTGAACATGCCGCGCTGATCAATGATCGAGGAGAAATCCTGCTCAACGCCCTTCTCTTTGAGTGTCTTTACGAACAGATGGCGCATTTCGTTGATTCTGTTGCGAATTTCAGCAACTTCTTCAATCCACCTTGTCTTTAGTTCTTTATCACCTAGTACGGTAGCAACGATCTGGCCGCCGTGTGAGGGAGGATTCGAATAGTTATAGCGGATACGCAGCTTAACCTGGCTCATGACCGTGGCGGCCTGCTGATTGTTGTCAGCAACAACAGTTAGAGCTCCGGTTCTTTCACGGTAAAGGCCAAAGTTTTTCGAGAAACTCGAACAAATCAGCATCTGCTTCACTTTTTTGGTCAGCTCCAGCAAGCCGGCACGGTCTTTTTCAACGCCCTCTGCCAGTCCCTGGTAAGCAAAGTCGACGAGAGGCAACACACCCTGCTCCGCCAGCAAATCACCTAGCAGAGCCCACTGTTCAACGGTGGGGTCGATGCCGGTCGGGTTGTGACAACAACCGTGAAGAAGGATCACATCTCCACTTGGAATTTTCTTGATCGAAGCGCACATGGCGTCGAAATCAAGGCCGTTGGTAGCGGGGTCGCGATAGTCATACTTTTCACAAGTCAGACCGGCTGCCGCAAAAATAGTATTATGGTTTGCCCAGGTCGGGTTGCTCAGCCAGAGCTTGGCACCGGGGTGCACAGTGTGTAGATAATCACCGGCAACCCGTAGTGCTCCTGTGCCACCGGGACATTGTGCGGTCGCGGCACGTTTGGTGGCGATGATTTCGTGACCTTCACCAAACAGCAACTCCTGGACCTGTGCACAGTATGCCGGCTCACCGGTCATTGGCAGGTAGCCCTTGGAATTCTCCTGCTCAAGGATTCGCTTTTCAGCCTCTTTCACCGTATCCAGAACAGGCGTCTTACCACTGGCATCTTGATACACGCCAACGGAAAGATTGATCTTGTCAGGATTGGGGTCCGCCTTGAACATTTCGGTCAAGCCGAGAATTGGATCGGGGGGAGCAATTTGTACCTTCTCGAACATTCCGGATAACCTCTCTTGATGTGGTGTAAAGAGCCAGGACAGTCAACCTAACCCACTGTTATTGTTGGAGCGGGAAACGGGATTCGAACCCGCGACCATCAGCTTGGGAAGCTGACACTCTACCACTGAGTTATTCCCGCAAACAGGGCGTGATTATAGGGCCTTAAAAATCGGCTTGTCAATTCATATTCTTATAATGACGAAGGAGCAGATTATGGCCATCCCCCTCACTCTTGACCTCGCCTGAAATTTCAGCCTCTCTGACCAGAGAAATAGCTTTTGCCATTTCAGGGCCATCCTGTAGGCCTAATTCTGCACGCAACCAATGACCATTCACAAAGTCATCCAGTAGTTCTCCTTCTAAAGAAGCGATTAAAGGAACCCACGAAGCGATCAAATCTTTATGTTGATCCGATCCCAGGACAGCAAGGGCCAACAATAATATTTTGGGTTCAACATGAGTTTTATTAGCCCACCGAGCAAAAGCGCGCTCACTTGGATAGACGCTGGCAAGATCCTCCAAGCTGCTGAAGTCAATTGCAGCAAGCCCCCTGATATTCGTCTTGGCTCTTCGACTCAACATCCACTCATCTGCAAGCCTGGCAGGCAAACTTTGATCGATTTGGGCAAGCATCAATGTCCACAAAATAAGAGTTTCACAACTCAATCCCTGTTCAACTTCATTGGCAAGCCAGCCATGTGTGTCTGGGCACTCTCGCTTTAAAGCACCCCACCTTAAACGACACGTCTCAAAACGACCAGCTAGCGCCTCAATCAGGGCAGAATAATCTTTACCAAACAAGTAGTTGCCAACCATGCTTAAAGAAAGAAGATGAAGTCCTTTAGAGGCATTTTTACTGGCAAGAATGCCCCAGAGTTCCTGCCTTATGCGCTCAACGGCAACCCGATGGAGACCAGCTACCTCGCCTTGCATGCTGCAGAGAGTCTCTTGCTCCGGCTCAAGGCCAAGCACGGTCGCGTGACGAATGCCTTTGATAATACGCAAAGGATCACTTGTAAACGCTCTGCGGCCAGCCATGCGTAGCACGTTATTGCGTAAATCATCCAATCCATATAAGGGATCTACGAGTTCATTTTCTGCAGGATCCGTTGTTAAAGAAATGGCCATCGCATTGACAGAGAAATCACGATCAAGCAGGTCCTGACCTAGAGTTGGAGCTCGAAAAGGAGCAAAATCGAAATCAGGGCTGTTCACGTCAGCATTGAAGACGACCCTGCTTTGCCTACGGTCTTTGTCCAGCCAAAACCAGCTCCCACTCATCTGCCTGGCAAAGCTTTTGGCTAGATCGGTCGGATCATCAGGGAAAACAATATCCACATCTTTAACAGGGAGACCCAGTAGAGCGTCTCGAATAGCGCCACCAACAATATATGCGCCTCGGTCCCGGCATAATGAGGCGAGCCTTTTGACGTGAGGCATACTCAGCAGGAGGTCATGGACATGATCGGCATCAACAAGCATATAGGCTCTCTGGCAGGTGTCGCTTTTGTGTGTTAGGGTCATGCATTATTCATGGTAAAGTCGCCTAACTTGACAAGTTTACGTTTACTCTCTACAGGCCATTATATATGCTTTTTGTACAAGTCATACTACCTGTTTTTCTGATCACAGCAGCAGGTTTTGTCTTTGCTCGAAAATCCGCAGCCGACCTGCAGTCGTTAGCCAACAGCGTGCTCTACCTTTTTGCCCCGTCGCTGGTTTTTTCTGCGCTGACAAAAAGTCATGTCGAGAGTGACATGTTGGCACGACTGGCGCTCTTTATGACTCTCTATACGGCACTTCTCTGCCTGCTGGCGTTCTGCACCTGCCGATGGTGCAAATTCGACAGCGATACAACTCGCGCCTTCACCTTAACAACTTCGATGGTAAATATCGGGAATTTTGGTTTGCCGCTCGTGTTCTTTGCCTATGGAGAAGCCGCTCTCGATGTTTCCATAGTCCTGTTTGTTCTCTTCAATATTCCGCTAGGCACCCTGGCGGTCCTGATCGCCCAGGGTCAGGGAGTCAAATGGCAGACAGCCCTCAAAAACACCTTAAAAATCCCGATTTTTTACGGTGTTGCTCTTGCGCTCCTATGCAAAGTATTCAACTTGCAACCACCGGAATTCATCCTGCGCAGCACAAGCCTGTTAGGACAAGCCGCCATACCCCTTATGCTGGTACTACTCGGGATGCAACTTTCACGCGTAAAGATTCAGGAGAACTGGGGGTTCTTCGGGCTTTCAACAGCGGTTCGCCTGCTGGTTGGCCCCCTGCTGGCCGTCGTTCTTGTCGGCTTTCTCGGGCTTGACGGACTGACGCGCAAAATCGTGATTTTACAGACCAGCACCCCCTCTGCTGTCTTGCCACTGCTCTACACCATCCGCTTCGGTACCCGTCCGGACCTGGTTTCTGGCACAATCCTGCTCAGCACACTCTGTAGCGCGTTCACCCTAACAGCTTTGCTTTACTGGTTAGCTTGAGGCTTTGCAACAGAATTAACGAACAACACCGGAGGCAACAGAGAGTGTCTGGAAGGGAACATTGATATTGTAACGATTGGCGACTTTCAGATTAACAATAAAATCGACCTTGTGTGGTTTGTACATTTTTATCTCTTCAACGTTCTTACCCGCCATGATAGCTTTCGCCATTTCAGCGACCTTCTCGCCTTGCTCAACGGCACTGGTTTGCAGAACCATAAAGGCACCGAGCTCTGCAGCTCCTGCACGTTGCGTGAGCACGGGGATCTGATGTTCATCTGCAAAACCGATGACACGCTCAAGATAGGATTCGCTATGTTCACTATTGGCAAGGAAAAGCCCATCAACAACTTCAGGCATGCCCTGTAAGATAGCGTCATGGTCTTTCAAGTCAACAACTGGAAAAAGCATCACTTCAGCCCCTCGCTTCACTCCATAATCCTGCAGAATAATCTTCTGCAGGTTTGCTTCTGGGCTGGCATCGTCATAAAGAACAGCAAGGCTGTTCGCCTCGGTCGCTTCGAGGAAATATTTCAAAAGTGCCTGAAGGGGAGCATCCCCCCGAACACCGGTCATATTATGACCAGTCATTTTGTCAGCAGAAACGAGGTTAAGGGCTACAGGATCGTAAACATCGGCAAAGAGTGTTGGGGTGGAGAGTGATTCAGCTTGTGCTGCGAGAGTTGCTGAAGGGCCATAAGTGACAATCAGTTCGGCACCTAAGGCAACAGCTTTACGCACACTGTTACGCAAAGACATGGTATCAGCATTGGGGGTTTGTACATAGATGCGACAATCAGAGCCGCAGGCAGGCTGGAGAGTTTCAGTAAAGGCTGAATGGACTTCCTCATAACGAGGGTGTGAATCCGTCATTATGACGGCGATTAGTCGTTCCTCCAGAGCAATGGCTTCTGGAGCACTCAAAAACCAACAACAAAAGAAGATTATCCCGAGAACAACAAAAAGCCTCACTAAGTCCCCCCGGACCCGAAGTGGTAAAACGAATGTCATCATAACAGCTGATGCAGTTATAACCATTACCAAGGTCCGCTATAAGACAACAACTAGTGAAAAAGAATAGTTAATAGAGGATCATGCAATAATCGTGTGAAATCTCCAGCGTTAGATGTATTTTCTAAAAAAGGGTTCCGAGCACAACACCAAGTGCAGAGAGAGGCCCCGTATCACTGAGGCCGTCAACCGACTTTTCAACCTTGTGCAAGGTCGTCTTGGCATCACGATAGAGGTCGTCTTCGTTTACCAACCGCCCCAGTGTGCCATCCCCGTCGTCAATTTTAGCTGCAATGCTGCTGATCCGAGCCATACTATCACTGACATTATCGTAAAGAGCATCATCATGGACAAGCTTGCCAAGTGTACCCTTGCCTTGATTAATCTTGCCTGAAATATTGTTAAGGTTACTCATGGTCTCGGTAGCCTCTTCATACAGGCGATCATCAACCAGCAACTTTCCCAAAGTCCCCTGACCTGAGTTGATTTGATCTGACAGCTCTACAAGGTTGATCATAGTATGGTTAAGGTTGTCGTACAGAGAGGGATCGTTCATAAGCTTACCCAGGGTTCCCTCGCCATCATCGAGCCGCGACAAAAGCAGGTTCAGCTTAGCAGACACACCTGTTATTTCTTCATAAAGAGCAGGATTGTTGACCAATCGCCCCAAAGTCCCCTCGCCTTCGTCAATCTTGGCCATGATACGTTCGAGGCGGTTGATCGCATCAGTCAATGGTTGCCGACTGTCCTCAACCATATCGCCTAATGGGCTTAAAATACGATCCTGGTTACGGTCTATATTCGTAATCAACTGGTCGATATTCGAATTCTCATCCGTAAGAACTTCACTGCCAGGCGCAAGGACTTTACTTTGAGCAGAACCGAAGTCCAGGCCAAGAAAAGTTCCTCCCAGCATGTTCGTCTGTCTGATCTGCGCCCTGGAATCTTCGCGGACGCTGTCAACACGATTGACATAGAAGTCAACGCGGACCTTTTGGCTGTCGATAACGATCAACTTGACCTTGCCGACATTAACCCCGGCAACCCGGACAGGGTCGCCCGCCTTCAAGCCAACAACTGAGTCGAATCGCGCGACATAAGAGTATTGATCCTCAAAGGGACGCCAGTCCTCAACCAGCTCTATCATTACGGCCAGCAAAATCAGTGCTGCCAAAAAAAACAGCCCGACTTTCTGCTCGGTTGACATGCCCATACTAATCCCCTTCTCCCTGAATACCTTTGGTCGTTGTATAGATAAAATTTCGTACGATCGGATTCTGGCTCTTCTTGATCTCTTCTGGTGTGCCAAGAGCGATGATTTCACCATCGTGCATCATGGCAACGCGGTTGGAGAGATAGAGCGCAAAGTTAAGGTCATGACTGACAATGATAGTCGTCAGCTTGACCTTGTCCTTAAGTGACATGATGACCCGCGCCAATTCGTCCGAAGTCACCGGGTCCAACTCGGCGGTGGGCTCATCATAAAGGATCAAGTCAGGATTCATGGCCAGCGACCGCGCAATGGCCACCCTTTTCTTCATCCCACCGGAAAGCTCTGAGGTGCGCAACTCCTCTTTCCCCTCTAGCCCTACCAGGCGCAACTTTTCCTGAATAATACGCCGGATACGAACCTCGGGACAGATGCGCTTCTCACGCAGCCAGAGGCCGACGTTCTCACCAACGGTCAATGAGTTAAAAAGCGCCGAGGACTGAAAGACCATACTGTATCGAAAATCACTGGAACCATTTCTCACCTCAGGATCTTCAATATCATGACCGTTGATGATAATCCGGCCAGAGTCAGCTTCAATCAGTTTAACGATATGTTTAAGCAACAGGCTTTTACCGGTACCGGAAGGGCCGATAATCGAGAATGTTTCACCCGGTTTGATCGACAGATCGATATCCTTAAGGACATGATGGTCACCAAAGGATTTGTTCAGCTTTTCGATTTCTATACTGACGCCATTTGAACCCTCATGGTAGATCTGGCAGGTTTCGCCTTCTATAATGGCGGGAGAGAAGCCGTGGGCCACCTTGGCCCAGAAGTTTCCTAAAAAATTCCCACCATTTGATTTGTCGTCAGAGAACATAGAATCTGGGTCCTTAAATCATGAAACGTGTCAGAAGGTAGTTGGCGATCATGATTAACAGAAAGGAGAGGACAACGGATCGAGTCGTCGACTCGCCGATCCCCCTGGCGCCACCACTCGCTTTGAATCCAACATAACACCCGACGTGAGCGATAATGCCACCGAAGACCATTGCTTTAAAGAGACCTTTGACAATATCTTTATAGTTAATCGCACGCGTCATGTTCTCGTAATAAACATTAAAGGGGACATCAATTTTCGGGTTAACCTCAGCGACAATCCCACCCCCGATGATACCGACAACCATGGCAAAAGCAACTAGGGCAGGGACAGCGAAAAGGCAGGCAATCAACCGCGGCATGGCCAGATAACGCACCGGGTTGATTTCCAGGGTCTTGAGTGCGTCAATCTCTTCATAAACCTGCATTGCGCCGATCTCAGCGGCCATCGACGAGCCAACGCGTCCGGCAACCAGGAGGCTGGTCATCACCGGACCAAGCTCCTTAACCATGGAGAGGCCGACAATGGCGCCGATTGCCTCTTGCGTACCGTAAAGCGCAAGCTCAGAACCTGTCTGCACTGACAGGACCATACCGACAAAGAGAGCGACCAGCATCGCAATCGGCAAAGTCTCAATACCGACAATACTCATCTGACGGAAGATGCTGGTCAGGTTGCGGGGCGCTTCCTTGAAGAAGTAGAGCATCTCGCACAAAAGAGCGATCATCTCACCGACTGTCTGCCCTACGTAAAGAACACTATTTCCTATGGGCTTTAGAATTTGCATTAAATGCGTCTCTTTGCTCGATAATTACCAACAGGCCAAAAAGCTAAGGGTCTCATCCTGCAGCACGGCCCCAGTGGATGCCCCAGGGTAGATAAAAGAGATTGAGCTGCTTGCCGTCCAGGCCTTTGCGATAACGAACCAACCCTTTAAGGAAGGTTATATCACTTTCAAGTTGTGACTCTTTGCGGTACTCAACAACAGGAAAGAGCTCCCAGGCAAGACGATCCCCCTGCTTCTCACTCCAGTAAAGATTCCAGAGCAAGCTGACAACGCGATTACCCTGTTGATCCCATTTCTGTTGATAAACCCGCCACAATGGCGACCAGAGTCTTTCGATCGACTGGTTATTGGGAAAAAACGGTTCAACCAGCGACAGCACGTGCAGATGGCTCACACCATTGGCACTCTTATAGCCGAAGAACGGCCAGAAGTCGATTCGGCGCAAGGAGTCGCCCGTTTCATACCTAACTTCCCTCACATCGGAGTACAGGAAGAAAAGGACGCGATCTCGTCGTCGCATTATCAGTTCTGAATTCATCTCTTCTATTTTATAGAGCGGCCAAAGATACCATCTCTGCCTTTTAACATCCATGGTTTCGTCTGAATAAAATGGCAATATTTTCAGGCCATGATATTTATCACCCTTGGTCACACGCACCAGGGGCCAGGGAGCATTCCAGGACACGTAATCTTTTTCACGGTTTTCTACTTTTGAAAAGAAAGGCCACAGAATTGTCCGAGAAGATCTCTCCGGGGAGTCCTTGCTGATATAGAAAGGCCAGGCAGCGCGCACCTCTTGCGGATTATCGGTATTCAGCCTGAGTGATTCTGAAAAGAAGATCGGCCAGAGGAAAAACTTTTTGCAATAGACGCCTTCTTTCTGACTCTGACCATGGATTGGCCAGGCTTTGAAGCCAGATTCATGCTCTCCCGTGATTCGCGCGAAAAAAGGCCAAAGGACATTATCAATACGTGTGCCCTTGCGTTCGGTACGACCATAGAGAGGGAAAAGGGTGAAGGATATGCGATCGCGACCAAACCAGTTATAAAGTGTTCCGTGGATAGGGAAGAAAGCCCTGTACTTGCCCTGGTCTTCTTCACCAGAGAAAAGAAAAGGGAAAAGGTAAGAACGGTTGCGGCTACCCGATTCTGGGCCACCATAATCATAATTAAACAGGCGCAGGATATGAAAGCTACTGGAGTCCTGCTCTCTTTTGTGACCAAAAATTGGATAAAGGACGTCAGTCTCAGAGACACCATCATCGTCAACAGCCCGATAAAAGAGTGGCCGTAACGCATAGTCCGTTTCGAACCCTTTGGTTTCATATTTTAGTAACGGGCCAAGCAGGTGGGTACTTTTATAGTCGGCAGCCTCAGAAGCACGATAATCCCATAATGGCCACAGTGTGGACAGGGTGGCATCGTATGCCAAAGCGGACGATGCACACCATAAAATGGTGAACATTAAAAGAAATGAGAAGCCTTGTTTCATTTATAAAACCAGGTAGTTGGTTGCAAGCTATAAGAATTGGCCGATCATAGCACGAGGCAAGAGGATGAACAACAACTAGAGAACATTATCTAAGGACAGGAAGGCATCAATTACGAAGGCTCAGGGTCATCCTTAGATGAAGAATTTCTATTCCGACTCAAGGAGACAAGATGCATGATGCCATGAACAACACCAAGGATCAGGATAATAAAAATGACATCGCCTAAGCCAACATTTTGCATAATAACTCAACCCCTTACGATCTAAGCATTCATCATCTACCTTAACAGCAGCCTAGAGACTTGATCCTTAAGTGGACTCAAGCACGGCTCTGGCCTGATCGTGTTCCGGGTCCATTTCAAGAGCCTGATTTAAGGCATCAAAGGCTCCAGAGCGATCTTCCCTTTTGAGACGAC
Source organism: Deltaproteobacteria bacterium IMCC39146 (assembly GCA_030005635.1). Lineage (GTDB taxonomy): Bacteria > Desulfobacterota > Desulfuromonadia > Desulfuromonadales > BM103 > M0040. The sequence goes on along the minus strand of JARUHP010000017.1, from coordinate 35,518 downwards.
ACATGCCCAACAGGCAGAGAAAATCTGCCGATTTAAGCTCAGACATGAAATAAGCGTCTTCTTCCAGACGCTCCAGCAGCTCTGTCGCTAAAATATAATCTTCTGAGGAGTAAAGTTGCATCGCATGACCGATACACTCCAGATCATCCATTAACGGGTGATCTGGAAAACCAACTTCGACACATCTCTTCAGACGCGCATTTATCTTTGTGAGCGTTGCTTCATCAGTAAGGAGAGCCAACAGCTTTCGCAGGCGATTGACTGCGGTCGGATAATCACCGAACAGGATATCAATGTCTGCCAGCAAGCTGAGTGCCGCGGGGTCTACAGGTTTAAGTTTTAACAGATTCTGACCAAAGCGCATAGCATCAAGCAAATTGCGTCGTACTTGAGGTAGCTCAGTAAAGGTTAACGCCAGAGCGTAAAAACCATGCGCCAGTTGCCACACGAGACCGGCATTGTCAGGCTCCAGGAGGCGTAAAATCTTGAGATAGGTGAGCTTACGAAAAACATAAGCAGGCTCAACTTCTTTTTTATCAAGCATAACAACATGAGCTGCCAGGTCAGCGATAAAGTGCGAATATCCATCGCGAAGAAGCTCGGCATAGTCCTGGTTGTTAAGGCACTCTGGGAATTGACGGAGATAATCATAAACGCCCTCTCCTATCGCGTTGTCGCCAGGCCCATTCTCACCCTCTGCCAATGCTTCCATATCTGCAATCTTGATAGGCAACGGAACCTGCGGCAACGCAACAGGCTGTTGCTCGGGCCCGACATGGATTGTGCAGCCTTCAGGCGGCAGCCAAAAAACAAATTGCTGTGGATTGAGATTGTTTCTATCGAGGTCAGTCAAAATATGGCTCCTGCAGAAAGGTCTGATAACTCTTAGATATCTATAAGCTCGGTAAGTTTTACTAGAGAGACTGGTGCAGGTCAATCAGGATTTAAGAAACCAAGAGTCAGGACAAAGATCAGGAATCACCAAGCTGAAAAACAAAAACCCCGCAGCTCAAAAGAGCTACGGGGTTCCTGAATGGTACGCCCTAGGGGATTCGAACCCCTGTCGCCGCCGTGAAAGGGCGGTGTCCTAGACCAGGCTAGACGAAGAGCGCATATAAACTATGCTCTCACGGGGAAAATGTTCCCCTGTTGAATCTTTGGCTGGGGTGGGAGGATTTGAACCCCCGAATGACGGGATCAGAACCCGTTGCCTTACCGCTTGGCGACACCCCATAACAGGATGTGGTTTTTAACAAAATCGGCAAGGCGAGTCAAGCTTTTTTCGCCAACAGAAAACGCATAATATAGATATCAGCCGAGAGATGCAAGTGCCTTTTTTAATCGAGCTAAAACAACGTCCTGACCAAGCACGGAGACAACTTCATAAATGCTCGGACTGACAGTGCCGCCGGTCAATGCAACGCGAACTGTAGGCCCTATTTTACCCAGTTTTAAGCCACTTTCTTCCATCAGCGACTTAAAGGCAGACTCAACATCTTCAAGAGTGAAATTCATCAATGCGCCCAGGTGTTTTATCAGAAGTTCCAGCACTGCACGCTTCTCTTCATTGAGAAATTTTGCAGCGGCGGCTTCATCATAAGTTTCAGGGGCCTCAAAATAAAAACGCGCACCCTCTGCCATCTCTACCAGCGTCTTGGCACGCTCCTGGAGGGTTTTAACGACAGCGGCCATGTCCGGGCCGTTTTCAATATCAACGCCCTGCCCTTCGAGCAGTTCTGCAACCAAACCTGCAAGACGCTGGGGATCACCGGTCTTGATGTAATGTTCATTCAGCCACAACAGCTTGTCCGGATTAAAAACTCCCGCTGAGCGGCCAACGCTTTCAAGGCTGAACTTTTCGATCAGATCGTCCATTGAGAAGATCTCTTCATCACCGCACGACCAGCCGAGGCGTACCAGGTAGTTAACCATAGCCTCCGGAAGAAAGCCCATCTCCCTGTAAGCCATAACAGAGGTCGCACCATGACGCTTGGAGAGACGTTTCTTGTCTGACCCCAGGATCATCGGCACATGGGCAAACTCGGGGACTTCGTAGCCAAGAGCTTTGTACATGGGAATCTGGCGTACCGTGTTGTTGACATGATCATCACCACGAATAACCAGGTTGATACCCATCTCGGCATCATCGATCACCACCACAAAGTTATAGGTCGGGTTGCCATCGGTGCGCTGGATAATCAGATCATCAAGCTCATCGTTTTCAACCGATATCGTGCCCTTGATACGGTCGACAAAAGCAGTATTGCCATCAAGAGGCGTTTTAAAACGAATAACAAAGGGAGATTCAGGTTGATCAGTACGCTCACGGCAAGTGCCGTCGTAGCGCGGCTTACCGCCAGCCTTCATTGCGGCTTCACGTTTGGCGTTTAGCTTGTCAGCGCTGCAGTAACAACGATAAGCCAGCCCTTTGTTGAGCAGGTCAGAAACCTTACTCTTGTAGAGATCGTAACGTTCCGACTGGTAGAAAGGGCCTTCATCGTAACTGAGCCCCAGCCAGTCCATAGCCTGCAAGATCGCATCGACTGATTCCTGGGTAGATCTCTCCACATCAGTATCCTCAATCCTCAGGACAAAGGTGCCCTGCTCTTTCTTAGCCAGCAGATAATTAAACAGGGCCGTCCGGGCGCCACCAATGTGCAGGAAACCAGTTGGACTCGGGGCAAAACGAACTCTCAAATCAGACATGAAAACTCCAGAAGAAAATTTAACGCAAAGACGCTAAGTAAAAAGGGGAAAGACGCAAAGAAAAGCTTGAAGAAGAAAGCTGAACTTAACCTTCGAAGATTGGTTTGTTTAAGGAGCTACTTATTGCACCCACCCACTCTCTTCTCTAGAGCCACGGAGGGACCAGAGGAACGCCGAGAGGGCTTGATTGTCTCTGTGAACTCAGTGACTCTTTGTTAAAAACATTTTCTGGGTAAGTCTAAACCATTAAGGTTACTTTGCGTCCTTTGTCTTTAACCTTTGCGTCTTTGCGTTAAATAAGTTTTGCAAATTTTTAGCAGCACAAACAAACAGGGATCACAATCAGTGACCCGCTTTATACCGGAATTCATGGTGAGTGGCAAGCCTGTCACGACATTCAAAAAACACGTACGCCGGCATAGCCGACAACTGAAGACTGGTCTCCGGTCACATCTCCGGAATTACTGTAGGCAACCAACTCTGCTTGCGTAGCACCCAGTGCCAGCGCAGCCCTGAGCATAACGACTGTCGGCAAGACACCGCACATGGTGATGTTGTTCTCGTGTACGACCTCGTAAAGCCCTTCAGGGTCCAGAGCCAAAACCCTGTCCAGCGCAAGGGAATCCTTCTGACGAGCAATCTCTCCCGCTTCATAATGAGTCATATCGGTGCTGGCAACAATCAGTGGCGATTCGTCACAAGAGGAAATGACGCGTGCCAGGCCATCGCCAAGGGCCAGAAGTGTGTCCAGGGGCATACGGCCAATGCAAAGGGGAACAATCCGCACATTGGGAGACAGGTATTGCAGGAAAGGAACTTGCACCTCGAGAGAATGTTCATCCATGTGAGCCGTGTAATCATCAGCGGTCATAGGGCCTTCTGCCAATAAACGCTCGGCCAGGTCTGAAGCGATCTCCACTTTGCCGAGGGGAGTCTCCCAGGCGCCATGTGCGTAGACCGCAGCCGCATGGCCATGACCGTGATGATTGGGCCCGAGGATAATGACTTCTTTTGGGATTTTCACGTGTGAAAAGGTTTTGCCGGCCACGGCTCCAGAGTAAACATAACCAGCATGGGGTGACATCACCGCGATGGAGGTTTCCGGCGTCGCGGCCACCATCAGAGATTTGACATCACTCTGAAGCCGTTTTTTGTTTCCAGAGTAAAATTGTCCTGCAACAACAGCTGTACGTAACATAAGTTTTTCCGACAAAGAGGTTACACAAACCAGGCACGATAGATCATGCGCAAACCAACCAGGACCAACAGGCCGGCGAAGACCCTGAGAAGTTTATCATGGGTTGCGCGATTGGCAACACGGACGCCGATACGCGCCATTCCAATCGTAAAGGGCGCGACCAGGGCTAGAACCAGGCAATTGACATAGCCAAGGGAGAATGGAGGTAACAGATTGGACTCCCAGCCATGGAACATGTACGACAGGGCACCAAACAGAGAAGACACAACAATTAAGGCGCTCGAGTTGCCTACCGCAAGGTGAATCGGGAAACTCAAAGCGATCACCATTAAGGGTACGGCAATAACACCACCACCAACACCGAAAAAAGAGCTGAAGACGCCACCGGCAAAGCCAACCAGTGCCAGGGCCCAACGTGAGACCTGATCTCTTCGTTCCGGTGGCAGCCGCGGGTTAAAAATCAGGAGTTGGACGGCAACCAGAATCTGCATCACACCAAACAGGCCTTTAAGCCATTCACCGCTGAGCATTGATGCCAGCCAGGCGCCACTGAGCGCGCCAAGAGCTCCACCCAGGCAAAGAATTCCAACCTGGTACCATTCGACATTGCCACGCTTACGATGGCCAAAGGTGCTGCTGAGTGCCGTTGGGATAATAATGGCGAGACTTGTACCAAAAGCCGTATGAACGATAATCTCCGCAGCGAAGCCCGAGACATCAAAGGCCCACAGAAATAGGGGCACGAGGATAATGCCACCGCCAATACCAAGGAGACCGGCCAGGAAACCTGCCAGACTACCCAGAACAACGAAGAGGACTATGGTCGCAATACTGAAGGTGCCCATAAATTAGCCGAAAACAAAACAGGCCAGCCGCAAAGCGACTGACCTGTTGATTTTGGAGGCTCCGACCAGATTCGAACTGGTGATGGAGATTTTGCAGACCTCTGCCTTACCACTTGGCGACGGAGCCATCAAAAAAAGAGTGTCTTGAATACCAAAGGGCACGTAACGTGTCAAGCTCAAATTCCTTATTTCAGAAGATCAGGAGTCGCTTTTCAGTTTATCCAGAACAGAATCAATCTTACCTTGCAAGTCATGACTCCCCAGGTCACGACGATCGTCAATTTTGATGAGTGTCGAAACTCGCACGGCACCTTGTCCAAAAGGGACTTCATGCATTTTACGCAAGAGGACGAAGATCTCATCAATATCACCTTGAATGACCGTTCCCATAGGTGTCAGCTGGTAAACCAGGCCGGAGGCTGTCACAAGCTCGACACAGGCAGCCACATAACTGGAAACACCAGGGGTCGCGGTACCAAGAGGAGCAACACTGATTTCAACAACAGCCATAAGGGGCTCCTTCTGCAGTTTGGACAAGAGACCTAGCGGGTCTTGTCTGACAGTTACTGTGCCTCTACCTTTACACGGACCGAAGAGTCGTGCTGCACACCACCCCTACCCGCACCCAGAATCTCACGGCTCAGGCCATCCTGAGCCTGCACATGACCACCGAGTTCGTACCATGCGCCCACTGGGACATTGACCTTCGTTGCCAGTTCATGAAAAACAATTTGTTGAGGATTGTCTCGATCAAGAAAAGACATAAAAGGCCTGACTTCCATCTCTACCATACCATTATTCAGGGTCGGCAGAACTTCGAATCCTGTATCCACGTACTCGTAGGAGGTCGTCGCAACAAAACCAGGATGCCGTCTGCAGTAAGTCAACATCTGACTGGTAAAGGGTACCGCACGACCGACGCTGATAAGAGCCGGCTCGCCTTCCAGCACAGAGACAAATTGGCTGACCTGCCGGCTCTCCCGGTTACGACTGTCAGTGCCACGCACCTTGAGCAGATTCTGACGGGAATCGACAATGATTGTTGAACCGTTTTCAGAAGACTTTTTCCCCGAAGGTCCAAAAACAATACGACTATCGTCATTCTGAAGACGCCCGGAGGCGCTGACCGCACGTTCATGCGCTGAAAAGGTTTTGCCCTGCTCTATGGTGACACGCAGCATCTGCTTAGAACGATCGTAAGAGGCAACCAGGCGAGCTACTTCATCAAGGGCATCAGGTGACGCATTAACAACCAAAGTGTTTCGGTATGCAGCGATTCGGGCCTCATCACCGAGCAAACTACGAACAATCTCGGCAAGTTCAGCGACCGGTCGGTGCTGAAGTTCAAAGAGGCGCATCTCTGCGGAGACCGATGCGGGGAATACAGCCCCTGCGAACAGGACAAAAAACAGGACAAGGAACAGTTGCAACAGATATCGAACGATCATGATGGAAGTTAATGCCTCCATGAAAGAAATAACAAGCGGAGAGTTTTACAAAAAAACAGTCAATAGAATAGCAGAGAAGTGTCTAAAACGCAGAGGAGTTAAATTAGCACGCCGACAAGGCCTTGTAACCGCAGCATAGAAATGAGCTCTCTAAAACATTAGAAAAACGGGACTCAACAAAATAAACGGTTCTATACCCAAAAAAAGGGAATACAGTCTTTACAAAAAAACAGTAAAATCTGAAATCAAAAAATCAAAAAATCAAAAAATCAACGCAAAGACGCCAAGGAAAGCAAGGAAAGCAAGGAAAGCAAGGAAAGCAAGGAAAGCAAGGAAAGCAAGGAAAGCAAGGAAAGCAAGGAAAGACGCAAAGTTTGGCTATTCTTGCTTTTTGAAGTGGTTTTCTTTGCGGACTTTCTCTACCCCCTTGCGCCTTCGCCTAAAGCGCCTACTTCTGGGGCGTTAAATACTGGCAACCTTTGTTTGAGCTGTAAACCCTAAAACAAAAAGGAGTTGGCCCGTTCAGGCTAACTCCTCAGTGTGCATTAAGATTAAAAGCGACAGCTAGTTAGCTGGCGGGTCAAACAATTCAGAAACATTTCCTGCTGCTTCTTTTTGTGGGACTCACCATAGCAACCTTTGCCAATTGACGCTTGGCAGCAGAAAAAAACCCTGGCTAGAAGAATCTAGCCAGGGCGATAAAACAACTTGCAACAAAAACAACTCGAAATTTCGAGGCCTTATCTCTTCTTGCTTACTTAGCAGGCCAGTTGTTCAGATCGTGAGCAACGTTATGACATTCGCCACATTTCGGGAAACGCTTGTGCATGCTGTCAGCGTGCGGCAGACCGTGACAATCAGTACACTCTGGGACCGTCATGTGCTTATCAGCGTGACAAGTTGCGCAAGAGATCTGGCTGTGCTTGGCTTTGCTCGCGGTAAGCGTTGCAAAAACCGTGTCGTGACAAGAGGCACAGAGCTGCGAATTAGTCGTTGCAGGATAAGTGAGACCAAGCGGTTTGTGGGCCTGGTGACAAGTGGCGCAGTCAGCCTGAGTCATCAACTCGCTGTGAGGCTCGTGACAATCAACACAGTTCGGGATGTTACCGTGGGTGTCTTCATGGCAGAAGTTACAAGCGAAAGTTGCGTGCTTGCTCGGGCTTGCAACCATCTCCCGGTTAGGACCAGAGTGACAGGAAACGCAAACGGCTTTGTGCTCGCCTTCCAAGGTAACCTTGAGAGGCTGATGTGGATTGTGGCAGCTCAGGCAAGGAGTCACTATCTCATAGTGGGCACTGCCTTCATGGCAGTTACTACAAGCAGGGATATTTTCAGCTGAGCTGGGACGATGTCCTTCATGACAGGCCTGACAATCAATTTCAGTTTGATGGGACGCGCCATTTGCAGCGATTTGAGCTGGCTGCTCACTATGACACTTGACACAGTCAGATACGGAAAGAACCGCTTCTTGAGCAATGGCAACAGAGCCAAGACAGACAACAAATGCCAACGCAAAAGTTGTAACCAACAGTTTCTTCATCATCATTCTCCTCCTCAACAGAAAAACCCAAAAGATATGTTTGAACACTCAAACGGAACATAATATAAAATCAGATAAACCGAACTGTTTTTAACTTTTCGGGCCGTCAAGTGTCAATAACAAAATAGGAAAAGTTGAATCATTGCAAAAGCTGAATATCTTAATCAATTAGCGGGTTTCCAGAGGGATTTATGCGGTTCGATAGATTCCCAGAGAGGCGTTCATCTCTGTTTGAGTTACAGACAAAATAAAAGCCCCATGGCAAAGAAGCCATGGGGCATTATTTTATGGAGCGGGACACGAGATTCGAACTCGCGACTTCGACCTTGGCAAGGTCGCACTCTACCACTGAGTTAGTCCCGCAAAATTGTTGGAAGTCAGTGCCAACGGATGCACTTTATAGCAAAAGCCCTCCGAACAAGTCAACCGAAATTTTCAACCTTTTGAAAAAGATTAGCGAGCAAAGACACGAAAGAACTTCTGCAGGTAATCAATTCCGGACCAGAGGGTTAAGACAAAAGCAATAGCGAAGAAGAAAATACCGAAGTTATGCATATTTACGTGGAAGACCCCCCACTCCCGGCCGAAGAACCAGTAGTAGTCGTAATGTAGCATCAAGCCGGGGATGGCGATCATCTGGTAAATCGTCTTGTACTTGCCAAGATCGCTGGCATCGATGACGATACCTTCTGACGAAGCGATTGAACGCAGGCCAGTAACAATCATTTCGCGTGCAAGGATCACAAATACCGCCCAGGCAGGAACCCGATCAAGGGGAATCAGCATGATCAGGGCCGCCATAACAATCAATTTGTCAGCAAGAGGGTCGAGAAATTTGCCGAGGACGGTTACGACACCCCACTTGCGCGCCAGCCAGCCATCGATAAAATCGGTCACGGCTGCCAGCCCAAAGATTGCCGCTGCCCACATACTGGCGTTACGACTATCTGAGAGCAACAGGACGACCACAACCGGCACAGCGGCAATGCGTGTGAGGGTTAACAGATTAGGCAGGTTAAGTAAGCCGGTACGCAGATTCATAAGAGGGTGTCGCCGGCTTGTCGATAATAGTCAAGATAGTGCTTAACTTTTTTGACATAATTTTGAGTTTCATCGTAGGGAGGGATACCGCCGTAGCGCTTGACCGTGCCCGGCCCCGAGTTATAGGCAGCCAGGGCCAATTCGACATCATTATTAAACAGGTCAAGCATCATGCGCAGGTACTCGCTGCCACCGCGGATATTTTCATAAGGGTCGAAAGGGTTGAACACCTTCAGGTCCTTCGCTGTTGCAGGAATCAACTGCATCAGACCCTGAGCCCCCTTGCGGGAGACGATCCTCGGCTGGTAATCGCTTTCGACCTTAATCACCGCCTTCACCAGTGCTTCTTCCAGTTGATACGACGTGGCATGGCGACGGATAATATCAAGATAGGAACGATTGGAAGCTTTAACGGGGGTCTTTTCTTTCATGTACATATCATAGCGACCGTGAGTCGGCGTATCGGTAAAATGCACGCGACCACTGGCGTCCACATAACGATAAATGTCAGCATCAGCAAGTGGAATCACCACAAATAGCGACATGAGGAGCACTACAACAAAAGCTATGTTACGCACGAGAACCATCAAAAAGGACCTTTCATCATCCCTGTATATATGAAAAACCTCTGTATTTCAACAAGTTTAGGTCTTGACAGAGACAGGTTGCGCTCGGATAATGAGTTTCCCTGAAAAGAGCCGTGATTTCATATTATTTTCACACTGCAAGCCACAGGCCATCGCCCATATGAAGATAACATCTGACTTTCTCGTAGTCGGCAGCGGCATCGCCGGCCTCTGCTACGCCCTGACAGTGGCAAAACGTGGACAGGTTGCGTTGATTACAAAGAGAGATATCTCGACAACTGCAACCAGGTTGGCTCAAGGTGGCATCGCTGCCGTATCCAAAGCCGACGACTCTTTTGACCAACACATTAAGGATACCATGGAAGCCGGGGCATGGCTCCCTGACCATGAAATTGTCCGCATGGTGGTCGAAAATGGTCCGAAAGCCATAGAAGACCTGATCAAATGGGGCGTCAACTTCTCCCGCAAAGAAGACCAGTCCTACGACTTGACCAGAGAAGGCGGTCACAGCCAACGACGCATCTACCACTCCAAGGACGAAACCGGCAAAGAGATTGAACGGGCCCTGGTAGAAGCGGTCCAGGCTCACCCGAACATCACGATCTACGAAAACCATGTCGCCGTAGACCTGATCACGGAAGCCAAGGTTACCAGGCGTCGCCTCAAGCCCGATCGTTGCCTGGGAGTTTATGTCCTTAACCGCGAGCTGGGCCAGGTTGGAACCTTCGAGGCCCCCATAACAGTGCTTGCAACCGGAGGCGCTGGCAAAGTCTACCTCTACACCTGCAATCCTGACATTGCTACCGGTGATGGCATTGCCATGGCCTACCGGGCCGGCGCAACCATCGCCAACATGGAATTCATGCAGTTCCATCCCACGACCCTCTACCATCCTCACGCCAAGAGTTTCCTGATCTCAGAGGCCGTCAGGGGTGAAGGTGCCATTTTAAGGCGCAGCGACGGCACCGCCTTTATGGAGAATTACCACCCCCTGAAAGACCTCGCTCCGCGTGACATCGTCGCCCGCGCCATCGACCATGAAATGAAGGTCCATGGTGATGACTGCGCCTTCCTCGATATTACGCACATGGATTCGGAGTTCATCAAAGATCGCTTCCCGCACATCCACGAAACCTGCCTCTCCTACGGGATAGACATGACAAAAGAGCCGATCCCCGTGGTGCCTGCCGCTCATTATCTCTGTGGCGGCATTAAGGTGGACTCCTGGGGAGAAACAGATATCGACAATCTCTTTGCCATTGGCGAAGTTTCCTGCAGCGGCCTGCATGGAGCCAACCGGTTGGCCAGCAACAGCCTGTTGGAAGGGATTGTCTTTGCTCAGCGTGCGGCAGAGAAGTCACTGGAGCTTGCCAGCAAGCCCATCCCCCCCTGCCCCACCATCGACTTATGGGACTCAGGGAGTGCGAAAAATAGCGATGAAGAGGTGGTCGTCGCCCACAACTGGGATGAAATACGACTCTGCATGTGGAACTATGTCGGCATCGTACGCTCCAACAAGCGATTGACCAGGGCCCTGCGGCGCATCCAGTTGGTTCAGGAAGAGATTACAGATTACTACTGGGACTTCCTGATTACCCCTGATCTTATCGAGTTGCGCAACATCGCCACGGTTGCCGAATTGATCATCCGCTGTGCCTTACGTCGCAAAGAGAGCCGCGGTCTGCATTACAATATCGACCATCTGGAAAAGGATGACATCCACTGGAATCAGTACACCCTGATCCGTAAAACATTCTAAACAGCAACACACCCAAGGGTTGAGAGTGCTCAGAACGGGAGAAGATTGTGACAATTGACGATTACCGCAAGGAGATTAACCGACTTGACAGCGAACTGCTGCGCATTTTCAACGAGCGCGCGGCACTGGCTTTGAAGATCGGTGAGATCAAAAAAGAGATGAACATCCCGGTTTACGATCCGGCGAGAGAGAAGCGGATCTTTGATGCCATGTCCAAGGACAACCCGGGACCACTGGAGAACGAGGCCATCACCCGCCTTTTTGAACGTGTTATTGACGAGTCGCGCCGCCTCGAGCGGATTCGCACGAAAGGTCTGTAAAAGATGCTGATTGTCATGAGAAAAAATGCTCACGAGAGAGAGCTTGAGGATGTTAAACAATACCTGGTCGATCACGACTTCGACTTCCATCAGTCGACCGGGGCCAACCGTACCATCATCGGAGTTATCGGTGATCCCGACACAGCCAACCGGGCGGAGTTGGAGAGTAAGAGCGGTGTCCACGTAATCTTTAAAATTCCCGATGAAACGTAAAGGATAAGAGCTGAACAGCTTTGGTGACGTCGAAAGGCCGCCCGACCTTAAGCCTTTGCCAAGCTCCTGAGTTTTCTACCAGTAGAGGTCTTGGCATTCCGGCCCGTTTCAGGGGGGCCTAATTGTCGTATTTTCTAGTAGCAAGAGACATAAAAACACGAGACCTTGGTGTTTTCTCTACTGGAGAGGTTCTCAAAGGCCTCTTCATCTACGGGGGAACAGTAGCTTGATTGTCGGATAATCTTTGTTGAATTGAGGTTGCCGCGATATCGAGCCAGACATGCCAAGCGCAGCGCCAATGTACGAGTCAAGGACATAGGTAAGTTTTCTTTTCTTCGTTTTTTTGTCGCCACAAAAAAAATGAAGTTGCTGTCGGGCAAACCCGACGGTCTTGCCTGTGTCTGTAGGGTTTAAAGTTCTACAAATAGAGCAAAAAATTAACGATCTATTGCTCTGAATCTCCCCTGCTCCAATAATCCTCCCAGAGCTTTTTGGCCGCAGCCCGACTAAACGCCTCAGGTTCAAAGCAGAGGCAGCCCTGTTCTTGCTCCAGAGTCTCTTTGTTTGGAATCAGGGCCAGACATTGGCTAGGGCGTTCAGCAACCGGGAAACGACAACCGTCAACACCGAGAAACGAGCATCCAGAGGCCAATGACCGGGGAGCGGGAATTGGCACACCAGACTTCTCCCAGAGCACCAGGCCCAACCCGGGTAAACGTTCTCGTAGTTGCTCAAGCGTTAAATATTGCCCTGAGAAAAATATCGCAAAAAAATGTTCTGGATCAACCCATACTCCAGGGCTTCCTTTACAGCAACGCCCACCACATTCTTGGCAGAGAGGCAAGTCCAGAGAGGCTCTTTTTTCTAACATCATCGGCTAAATTCTCGGTAAAAACTCAGCGTTAATTTCCACACCCATAAAGCTTGGGACTCAAAAGGGGCACTCTGTTTTGAGTGCCCCGGATTTTCGATTCAGCGCAAACTAGCGAACTTCAACCTGCGATTTATAGTCCTTTGGCATCTGCTGAACAGCAGCCCCTTGTTGCTGAAAGTTATCAAGGGGAATCTGCATCGCCAACATGCCAAAAGAGGTCACCGCCAACAGGGCCAGAAAGGCAAGCCCCATGCCGATCCGTTTTCCCGGAGTCACCGCATAGTAGCGAGCTTTCTCAGTAGCTGAACGTTTGCTTGAGTTATAGATTTGCAGACTGCCCATAATGATAATCAAGGCGATAATCGGTGACCAGGTCAGATAAAAGAGCCCGACGGCTCCGATCAGGCCGAGAATCCATAATTTAGGGCTGATAACCCCGATAATCCGCCCGCCGTCGAGGGGGGAGATCGGCAACAGGTTGAAGAGGTTAAGCAAGAAACCGGTTGTCGCCAGGGCATACCAGAAGGGGTTGTCGGTTACCATGCCGACGCCGGCACAGCCGATTGCGCCCAGAGTGCCAAGCAAAGGACCGCCATAGGCCATCAGCGCTTCGGCATAAGCATCTTTGGGCATCTGCTTCATACCGATAAAGGCCCCCATAAAGGGGATAAACATGGGCGCCGTCGCCTTGATACCCATCATCCGCAGGGCAATAACATGACCCATTTCATGAATAAACAGCAAGGCGACAAATCCGACCGCGAAGGGCCACCCCCAGAACATGGCGTAGGCCCAGATGCTGATCAGCATGGTGATGAAGGTTTTGAACTTGCCGATCTGCAGGAGCACCGCGAGGTATTTAAGTTTACCGAAAACAAAAAAGAGCAGTAGGCCGATTGGCCCGAACTTGCTCAGCAAACCCTTTTTAGGCGGTGGTGGTGGCGAAATCGGCTCAAAGGTAAATTGAACATCATCTTTAGACTCTGACTGTGGATCACTCATTTACATATCCATATTCAAAAAAACAGGGTACTCAAAAAGGACACTCTATTTACGAGTGCCCCGGGTTCCAAGGTCCAGGCCTCCAGCAGCTTGTCGGACTTGCCAAACCGAAGCGAAAGCTTAGACGATTTTTAGTTCGTTTGCAGGCTCATAGCCGAAGCTATGAGGCAAAAAGGAGTTGAAATATGGGCCTTTAAAATTTAATCAGTCTCACACCCCGCCTTCACACGACCAACTTGCCCATCTTCAAGCCGAACCTTGATACCGTGAGAATGAAACGGGCTCTTGGTCAAAAGATCCTTAACCACCCCTTGGGTCAGCTTGCCGCTACGTTGATCTTTTTTCAGCACAATCATAACCACCATCCCCGGCGTGATCTCTTCGCGATGTTGCCCATTCATGGATTACTTCTTTGCCGCTTTCTTCGCTTGTTTTTCAGCTTTTTTTTCTTTCGGAGTTTTGGCCGAATCTTTCTTGACTGCTTTCTTACTGTCTTGTCCCTTGCCCATAGCTATTGCTCCTTATTGTTAAAGATTATGATGCGTATTCACCATATGCTTGGAATCATACACTATAACCTGGAGCTTGGAACGGATATTATAGAGCTTCGTTTCAGTTGTTCCCTTCACCCGTACCTCCCTAATGTCATACATTAGAACTCCTCTTCTCCCACCTCTCCATTATGACCGATAGCCATACACAACTCAATTGGTTATAATTACAAAAAATTCTACAGTACAGACGAGGTTAATAATCAGAGCCCGTGGGTATCAACTGCTAATTCTTTTCGTTAGTATCACCATGATTGTTCCTCTGCCCCAAGTTTATGCGGCATCAAACTCTACCGACAAATTGCACACAAACCGCCTCGGCATTAAAAAAAGCCCCTACCTGCTCCAGCATGCCCATAATCCGGTTGACTGGTATCCATGGGGAGATGAGGCTTTTGCCAAAGCGCGCAAGGAAGGGATTTTGATTTTCTTGTCGATCGGCTACTCGACCTGCCACTGGTGCCATGTGATGGCACATGAGAGTTTCGAAGAAGAAGAGGTTGCAGCTTTATTAAACAAGGATTACATCGCAATCAAGATTCCGTGTCCCCGATTCCCAACGGCTCTCTTACCACTACTCATAATCAACCTCAACACAGATACTTGTAAGAACTTTAGAGACTTACTCCAACGTCAAAATCTGATCAGTCACTTCGGTAAACGCAACATCATGACTGATCAAAAACAACTGATCGTACCAGTGTTCAGTCACCTCTTCCTTGCCCACATCGATAGCGCGGAAAGCATGTGCCAGGTTCTCACGTCGGGTAGCATCGAGATTCGAGGTTGGTTCATCGAAGAACGCTATGCGTGCGCCGATAGTCTGCAACAAGGCCAGACGCAAGGCAACGACTGCACTCATGGTCTGCCCACCAGAGAGCTGATCGTCGGTGCGTTCGCGGATTTTGCCATCAACCATATCCCGCAACACGACCTGGTAGTTTTCCCCCCAGTAAAGCTCCTCATCAATCTCGGCGATGATGCGATAAATGCTGTGGGCGCGCTGGCTGATTTCTTCGCGGAAGCGCTCCGAAAGTTGTTCTGAAACATTGCGAAACACTCGATTGCGTAGAAATGTGACCAGAGCTTTTTTCTCTTCAAAGGTTTTCTTCTCGGCTATACGCTTATCGATCTCTTCCTTAACCTTCTTAAGTTGCGCGATCTCACCTTCCAGACGAAGCTGATCACGTTCAAAGGTGTTGAGCTGTTCCTTCAGAGTAGCAATTGAGTCTTGTAGCCTATCTTGCTGTAGCTTTAAGGCCTGATGCTGCTCAGCACTGTAACTCTTGGCCAGGCGCAGTTCTTCTGCGTTTTGATCCTGCTGAGCCTTCTCAAGCGAGGCCATCCGTGTTTGATACTTGTCGAGAAGCTCACGCCGGTTCGGCAAATCTTCTGCGGCCTGCTGATTGCGATTATATTCGTCGCGATCCTGTTGGTGATCAACCCGTTTTTGCTCTGCCTGTTTGATCTCCTCATCCAGCGCGGCAAAGGCATCCAGAGCTTTCTTTCTCGCCAACGCTTTTGTCTCGGCTTCGGCTTTACTTGCCACCAGCTTTTCCAGGCCATTGCTACGCTCTGTAAGTTTTCTCTGGCGCACGTCAAAAGCCTCAACCTGCCGATCAAGCGCGACTGAGCGAACCTTGATAGCATCGAGCTTTTTCTGTGCTTGTTCCGCATTGGTGGCCGTAACGCGCAAGTCCGTAATCTGCTGATCATACTTCTGACCCTGCTCATCAATGGCTGCAAAGCGTTCAGAGAAGACATCACGTGGTTCCTTGCCGGCGATATTCTGACAAGGTTCCTGGAAAAACGGACAGACGCCTTCAGCGAGTTTGTCACGCCCTTCAGTCAGCCCACTAAGACTGCCATCAAGTTTATTGCGAGCGGTCCGCACTTCTTCCAGTTGCGTACGTAGCACTTCAAGTTTGGCAGCTTCAGCAGCAACTTCTGGATCAGGTTGTAGGGACTGTCGTTCCTGATCGAGCTTCTGCTTGTCACTGTCCAAATCAAGCCGGTTCTGGTTGATCTCTTTCGTCTCGTGCTCAAAGCTTTCAGTCAGCCGGAAAGCGTTCCTGCCGAGCGTTTCAACTTCTTGTTCAATCACCCTGCGCTGCTGTTCACGTTCGCGCAACTGCTTAAGCAACGCTTCGACCTTCTCAAAGACCTCTTTACCGGGGCGATGTTTCTCCAGCAGCTTGATCGCTTCTTCGGCTTGTGTGACCAAGGTGCTTTGGGAGCCAATATGCTCTTTACCCAACTTGATGCTCTCACGGGTTTTCTCAAGAGCACTACGCACCTTGTCGAGTTCTTCTTTCTGTTGATCAAATTGTTGCAACTGCCCTGAGACCTTGTCGTGAGCAACCTGTTCACTTTTCAGCTTGCCGCCGTGATCCTTACGCGCCGCCTTAACATCCTTGAGTTCCTGCTTCTTCTCTGGCAGCACCTCAAGCTGTTCCTGCTTCGCCTCGACCTCGGCAGCGATCAGTTCAATTTTATGCGTCACTGCGTCGAGCAGAGACCTGGACCCTTTGTAAGTTTTACGCCAGGCATCAATACCAAGGATCTCATCGAAGGCCTCCTGGCGTTTCACCGGCTGTTTGATGACAAAAGGACCGAGAAAATCGTTCTGGAAGGGACCGATCACCAGTTTGAATTGATCTGCTAGCGAACGGCCATTGTCGAGACCGAGGAGTTCCTTGATCCGAGCCTGTGTCTCTTCGGCATTGGCGTGGTCTTCAACTTCAAAGTCTTCGCCGATCTTCTTGGCCAGCAACCACTTTGAGTTAGTCCCAACCGTACGTGACGCTCTATAGGTTTCATCAACCCCAGGCTGAAAAACAACTTTAACTTCGCCCCTCTTCTCACCGATGGTGACAAAGCGCTCAATGTTACCGACAAAGTCACGGGCATCCACGCCAAACAAAGCGTAGCCCACCGACTCATAGATCGTACTCTTGCCAATGCCGTTCGGGCCAGAGAGCACATTGATTCCTGGAGCAAAGACGAATTCCTTGTCGCGGTGTGATTTGATGTTTTTGAGCTGTATGGAGATAATCTGCATAAAAGCCTTTGGTTAGCCCCTAAATAAATTCCTCGATTTATTCAAGATGTTGTCTAGAGTGCCTAGTGGCCACAAGATTTCATCAGATTTAATCGTGAAGTCATCGTGAAGCTAAAAGCATATGTTTGCCTCAAGATAAATTCCTAGATTTCTTTATGATAAAAAATCAGGAGTTGCTGACATATTTTCTGCGAACATCTACCTTCTTGCCGAAATTCAGCAATAAACCAAGTTCTACCTGACTGCCTCTCAAATAATTCTTCAGTTGGATTTCATGAATTGGAGCAAGCGCTTCAACTGCCTTCAATTCAAGGATAACTTTCCCATCGACTAACAGATCGGCAAAATACTCGCCAACAAGTTGCCCTTTATAATCGATTTTGACTGGAGCCTGTTGCTCCACGTTAAGCCCTAATGATTTCAATTCCAGACACAGGGCATTTTCATAAACCTTCTCAAGAAATCCTGCGCCAAGAATGTTATGAACGTTATACGAACTAACATATGATCTTGTTTGTTAACTCTGAGTCCTTGAACATTTCTCCCTCCTCCAAATTGCATTAAAAAAAATTATTTAGCCTCAAGATTACATCACGGTTTCCCCTGATTTAAATCCAAGCAATCTGCCTTTAATCATGAAGTAATCACGAAGAAAAGGATTTAACGTTTTGTGTCCTAATCCAGCAGCGACAGCAACTCATCACTTTCTACATCCCCACGCAGCACCAGATCACGAATCTGCAAAGAGAGTTTAGACAATTCCTCTTCGCGCCCCTGGTATTCGCTATTAGCCCCAATCAGTTCCTTAAGAACATCATGTTCAATCTCGGCGAGGGACTTTTTGACTGTCTCTTCACCACCAGTATTGGTTACCAGAGAAAGATGATTCTTGACCTCAGCATGCAACGGATTAGCAATCTCTTCCAAGGTGATCTTGAGTCTTTCCCGCCCTAACTCGAAGGGATGGAACTTGACGCGGCCGACCAGCTTCAATTGGAGCAAAGGCTGGCGCTCGTCATCGGTATCCGGGAGTTGTGGCTTCACCTGCGCTGCAAACTTAACCAAGGCCTCGTCAGCGTCTTCTGCACCATCCAGATCGACATTCATATCGAACATGGGACGAGGTGAGGTGTTTTTGAAATCAACCGCATACTCACCATCATTCACGGTGACGGAATAATAGCCCTTGTCGTATTTCTGCTCACCAAAGTTGACCTGTTCCGGTGAACCGGGGTTGTAAGCGTAGCTTTTGCCTTCAGGGGTTGTGACCATATAAGGCTTGTGCCCATGGCCGAGAGCCACGTAGTCGAAGGTTTCGGCTAAGGGGTGAGAATCTTCCGGTTTCATGTTGCCGATCTCGACCGGCGAAAAGGTCCAGATGCCGACGTGGAAGAGCAGAAGATTGTTCTTGGTAGTCACCGCCTCGCAGATACGTTCTACATGATTGCCAGCTTGGGCACCTATGTAGCCAAGACCGTAGATGTTGAGACCATCGATTTCGATATGCCCTCCCATACCGGTCTCTTCGTCGAAGGGATTAAAGCTGTACCCGCCCTCTTCTGTGCGTGAGGGGCGCAGCAGGCAGATGTAACCCATCTGTGAGAGCGCTTCCATCCACGAAATGCTATCGCGACGGTGAATCCAATCGTGATTGCCTTCGATAGCGATGCAGGGGATGTTGGCGTCTTTGAGAGGTTGCAAGACATCTATGGTTTTGGCGAAGGTTCTGGGAAGGATCTGGCCGACGTGGAACAGGTCGCCGCCGATCAGGACGAAGTCGACCTTTGCTTCGATGGCATCGGTGACGATTCCGGCCAGGCAGCGGAAGAAATCCTCGTAGCGTTCTGCTTCACCTGTGGAGGTGCGGTAGGTTTTGCCAAGGTGGATGTCAGAGGTGTGTATAAAACGCATAGGGTGCTCATTTGGTTTGGGGTTTGGCTGAGTCTATAGGATCATCCCTTGCTGTTCAAGAATGGAAATGGGTGCACACAAAATGTGCGCGCCTTCATTGAACATTAAAACAGGTAATATTTTTAAGAAAAATCTTGATTTTGGCACCAGAAACGAGCCTCTTTTGCACAAACAAAAAGCAAAAGCACTATCTTTACGACAATCAACTCTTACATGTGTCATGATCACACTACGCACAAGGGAAAGGCGGGAACCAGTTGAGTCATCTACAGAAGAATAAAAAGCCAATCAAAATGAGGAAATCCGGTGGGTTGACCATTCTCCACGAAGATAAGGATCTTCTCGTGGTGGTGAAACCCTCAGGACTACTAACCGTCGGCACGGCACGGGACAAGGCGCGCACAGCCCACTACCTGCTCAATGATTATGTTCGCAAAGGCGACCCGAAATCGCGCAATCGGGTGTACGTGGTTCATCGCCTTGACCAGGACACCTCCGGAGTTCTGTTGTTTGCCAAGAGTGAAAAGGCCAAGCGGTTCCTGCAGGATCATTGGGATGAAACCGACAAGTACTACCTGGCCGTCGTCCACGGCCGGTTAACGCCTCCCGAGGGCAAAATCTCCACATATCTCGCCGAGAACAAGGCTCAAAACGTCTACTCAACCGATGACGCCGCCAAGGGCAAGCTTTCTCATACGGAGTACCGGGTTCTGCAGGAGACCAGGGAGAGTAGCCTGGTGGAAGTTCATCTGCTCACCGGGCGCAAACACCAGATCCGTGTGCATTTCGCAGAGCAGGGGCACCCTGTTTTGGGAGACCGGAAGTACGGCACCACCGCTCCGGCGGCGAAACGACTCGCTCTACATGCCCGCACGATCAGCTTCCTTCATCCATTTAACGGCAGGCGGATGAAATTTGATGCCGGGATACCGGAAGATTTTGTCAGGATGCTAGGAGGCAGTCGGACTTGACAGACCGTAGCGAGAGATTGGATGCTCGAGGTCAGATTTGTGGGAATTTGAGAGCTAATAGCATGTCTATTTGCTGAAAGTTACCATAAATATGGACCGATCAGCCGATTTCGCAGTAGGTTTTTGTTAAGATCGACAGTCGCCTAGGGCAGAGGTGAGCCTCTATTTCTTCGCCTTAATCCCCATCAACTCGGAAACTTTCTCTACTTTGGTGAAGCCGGCCAGTTTGAGCCGTTTGGCGGCCTGGTCGACAAAGCCGCTGCCGCGCTTCAGCAGCTGCGGGTTGCCGGTATAGTGGAACAGGGACCCACGCCGCTTCAAAACCCGGTATAGCTCCCGGTAAAAACTCTCGCCGTAAAGTTCTCCGGCAAGGGAAAAACGGGGCGGATCATGAATGACTGCATCAAAGGATTGCGTCGGCAGGTCTCGGATGTAATCATCAACATCGGCATGCACCAGCTGTATGCCAGGCCCGAATATCCGCTGTGACCAAGGGTTCTTTTGGCGCAGCGCCATAACGGTTTCACTCAACTCTACCGAGATCACCTCGCACGCGCCAAGCTTCAACGCTGCCGACGCTGCATATCCCAGCCCGCTGCAGGTATCCAGCACCCGGGCGCCTTTTCTAACCACCTGCCCGGCCATCTTCCCCGCACTCTCGAAGGGGTTCACGCCCTTGGCGATATGCATTTTTACCCCACTGATTTCCAGCAGCGGCGCCTGATCGGTGGGGACCAGTTTGTAATACCCATTGGTCCGGTCCTCAAGCACTTCGAGCTGACCGTCTTCCAGGTAAAAGATACGGTTCTCTTTGCTCTCGATCTGACGCAGAGCCAACCGCCCCAGCCGCTCGACCCTGTCGAGGATCAGCTCATCGCAACTGATGGCAAACCTGCCCTGGGAAAGGTTCAGATCGATCGATATATCGACATGGGGTTCACCCCGGTCCATTGCCTCGAGAGCCTGCCTGGCGGTAACCGCAGAGAACCAGTACCCTTTAGGGGCCTCTTTTATACTGAATGTTCGAGGAGCGATAGATAGCTTTTCCGAGTTTTTCTCTGGCATCGAGCTTTTCATTCAAAAGGTCCTCTAAAATCTTGTTGATACGAGTTTCATTCATTCCTACTTTCGTTGCCATTTTCACAGCCTTTAAATCGATAAAAAAGCTGGAGAACCTTGCCTTGCAAATCAGTCACAATACCTGTATTCAGAAAGTTATGCTCATTATAGATGCGATGGTAACAATCTTTCGAGTTATCTACAAACAGAGCAACATACGTCAAGTTCATAATGGAAAAAGACCTTTTGCAATCCAACGTACATTCATCATCCATAATGGTGGCACAGCTTTCAATCAGCAACAGTAGCAACGGTGACACTTACTAACCCCTGTCACCCGTCTGCTTTCGACCAAATCAGACAATCAATGTCAGGTCAAATCGGAACGACTAAACTTTATAATCATCATGAGGGCCCTGTGGTGATAATCTAGTGACTTATGACGTCCTCAGACCTTCCCAATAAAACGACATCCAGCTTTGCCACGCGGTTGGTCATGTTTAGCGTTCTCGCCACTGGAATTGGCCAGTCGATGACCTTTACCCTACTGGCGCCACTCGGTCGTGAAGTCGGCTTCGCTGAGATCCAAGTTGGCCTGATCATCTCCTGTTCCTCTCTGGCCTTCACCCTAACCAGCCCGTTCTGGGGACGTAAAAGTGACCGTTGGGGTCGTAAACCGGTCATACTTCTGGGGATGGTCGGTTACACCTTCGGAGCCGCGCTCTTTGCTGTAGTTTTCTCCTTTGGTCTCAAAGGACTCCTTTCCGGGATGCCTCTCTATCTACTGGTCATCTCAGCACGGGTCTTGATGGCCTCACTGATGTCTGCAGCTCCTAGTGCCGCCTCGGCCTATATAGCCGACACCACTAGCGCGGAACAGCGCGTCGCAGGGATGGCACGTCTCGGCGCCTCGAGGACTCTTGGCGCGATCCTTGGTCCGGCCACCTGCGGCATTCTCGCCACCATCGGCCTGCTGACGCCACTCTACATTGGCGTAACCATCGCCCTGGTCAGCACGATTCTGCTCGCTATTATTTTGCAGGAGCCACCCCTCTCAACACTTCGTTCCACGACCAGGCTGAAGCTGAAACTGTTAGACAAACGCTACTTCCCATACATCCTGGTTGGGTTTCTGACCTTCCTCGCCTTTTCAATGGCCAGCCAAACCATCGGCTTCTACATTCAGGATCGCTTCGTCCTTGATGGCAAGGGCACAGCTCAGGCCCTCGGCACGGGGATGATGGTTGCCGCGACCATGTCGTTCTTCGCCCAGGCTTTTCTGGCCGGTCGTTTAAAAATGCATCCGATCCGGCTGATGACCTTCGGTGTGCCGATATTGATGATCAGCTACGGCTTGCTCTTGTTTGCCAGCAGCATTGCCATGCTGATCGTCTTTATGGGGGTTTTGGGATTGGGGCTTGGCATGGTCTCGCCCGGATTTACCGCTGGGGCCTCTTTAGCTGTCGGTCCCGATGAACAGGGAGCGGTCAGCGGGCTAGTTTCGGCCTGCCCGGCGGCAGGTTTTGTGCTGGGGCCGATTTTCGGTACTGGCCTGTACCAGATCGATCACACCCTGCCCTATATCTGTGCCCTTGTGCTGATGTTGCCTCTAACTTATTACGTCTGGCGGTTTGGGCGAAGTGAGAGACTCTGAGGACTGTGGCCGGGAGCACATTAGACCAAGGATTAGCAACGGTGACACTTACTCGTGCCTGTCACTTATCCTTATAACAATGATTTTGATGATGGTCACAAATCGTGACAATCTTGCCTCCTTTCCAAGCCAAACAAAAGGAGAAATTCTCTTCTGTGCGTGCTGAACTCGAAACCGCGGCTATACTTAGCAAATTGATCCTTTTTTCTGAGGAGTATCATCATGAGACGAATAAGTTTGGCCCTGTTGCTGTTCACATTAATCATCCCAACCACCACCTTTGCAGAGGTATTCACATATACACCGATTAAACACGCCACCTTTGTACTGCAATCTGATCGAACAACCATTTATGTCGACCCGGTCGGCGAAGCAGCAGACTTTTCAGGCTTCCCGGTACCGGACCTGATTCTGATCACCCATATCCATAAGGACCACCTCGCGCCAGATCTGGTCGCCGCCCTCAAAAAAGGGAAGACAAAGGTCATGGCTCCACCGAGCGTTGTCGAACAGCTTGGCTATGGCATAGCCATCAGCAACGGCAACACCACCGAGATACTAGGCCTTGGCATCGAAGCCATTGCCGCCTATAACACCACCTCTGAACGACTTAAATTTCACCCCAAAGGGCGTGACAACGGCTACGTGCTCAGCAAGAAAGGCGTTCGCCTTTATATTTCCGGCGACACCGAAGACGTTCCCGAGATGCGTAGCCTTGAAGATATAGATATCGCCTTTGTCTGCATGAACCTGCCCTTCACCATGACCATTGAACAGGCGGCCTCAGCAGTTAACGAGTTTAAGCCGGGCATTGTTATCCCCTACCATTATCGTGGCAAGCCTGATATGAGCGATGTTGACGCCTTTGAGCGACTCGTTACAGTTTCAAAAGTCAGCAAGCTGAAGTGGTACTAAAGACAAATCATGAACAGTTGTATCTGTGCCAACAACCAGACCTTTTCAAAAAGCGCTACCACCGACTGATAGGTAACGAAACCATTTCTGTAAGGAGGACTACTCATGGACACCTTTGACGCCATTTATCAACGTCGCGCGATCAAGCATTTTGACCCTGAACATCAATTGACCAATGAAGAAGAAACCAAAATTCTTGAAGCCGCCATTCAGACCCCAACCAGCTTCAATATTCAACATTGGCGGTTTGTGATTATTCGCGACCCCGCCTTGCGACAGCGAATTCGCACTGAGTTTGGCAATGATCAAACCCAGATGACCGAAGCCTCCCTGCTTATCGTTATGACTGCGGATACCATGGCCTGGGCTAAAGAGCCCGATCGTTACTGGCAGAACGCGCCACAAGAGGTTTGCGAACTGCTGGTGAACTGGATGGGCCCATTTCATGAAGGACGTGAGTGGTTGCAGCGCGATGAAGCACAGAGATCCATCGGTCTGGCGATGCAGACGATCATGCTCTCTGCGAAAGCAATGGGCTACGACTCTTGCCCAATGATCGGCTTTGACATTGACAAGGTCGCAGAATTAATCAACTTGCCAGACGACCATGTTATGGGGCCAATGGTGGCGATTGGCAAAAGAACCAAGGAGTCCTGGCCAAAGCCTGGCCAGTTACCACTCAAACAGTTAGTTTTTGAAAATTCTTTCTAACTTCCTTAAGTACATGGCCGCACAATTCTAATCGTGCGGCCATGTTATTGAATACCCCTGCAGTTGAAACATTACCACCTCATCCCAGCAATCTTCCCTTGCTAAAGCACCGTCACCTTTTATCCTTTAGTAAAGATTTCGAATCATTACTATTTCAAAAGGAGTGCCTATGGTCGACCGATTACAGATCACCAAAAACTGGTTACCGCGCTACACCGGAATGCCGCTCGATAACTTTGGCGAGTACATTTTACTGACCAATTTCAGACACTATGTCGACATGTTTGCGGAAATGTTCTCCTGCGACATCCAGGGAGAGAATAAACCAATGCAGGCGGCAACCAACAGTGAGGGTCTGACCATTGTCAACTTCGGCATAGGCTCAGCAAACGCAGCCACCATCATGGACCTACTCAGCGCCATACGGCCCAAGGGAGTGTTGTTTCTCGGCAAATGTGGAGGGTTAAAGAAATCATCCGAAATCGGTCACTTCATACTGCCGAATGCCGCAATTCGCGGTGAGGGGACCAGTAACGATTATTTCCCGGCCGAAGTCCCTGCGCTGCCATCGTTCAAACTACACAAATTTGTTTCCGAGAAAATCCTCGAACTCGGTCACGAGTACCGAACGGGGGTGGTTTACTCGACCAATCGACGTATCTGGGAACACGACCAGGATTTTATTGAAAAGCTCCAAAAGATGACCAGCATCGGCATCGACATGGAAACCGCGACAATCTTTATCGTCGGCCATTACAATGTCATCGCTCGCGGTGCCCTGTTGCTGGTCTCGGATGTGCCCCTCACACCGGAAGGCGTCAAAACCGAAGAGTCGGACCTGATGGTAACTCAGCGATGGGCTGACATCCACTTGAAGATAGGCATTGATGCAATGGCTGAGATTGGGGAAAAGGGAGAGAAAATCAAACATTTTCAGTATTAAAGAAAAAGGCTCCCTACCCTTTTAACGCCCAGAGCTGAAGCTGTCTCGGGCCGCTTCTGTTCCGGCTATTCGATTGTCGCCATGACCTTGTCAGCAATATGCTCTGCGATACTCAAAGATGCCGTTGCTGCCGGTGAAGGGGCATTGAGAACATGAACCATGCGCCCTTCGGTTTGAATACAGAAATCATCGACCATCCGTCCATCGTTATCAACGGCCTGGGCACGCACGCCGCTGCCGCCTGGAACCAAGTCGCTTTCCCGGACCTCTGGCATAAGCCGCTGTAGACTTTTCACGAACTGCTTTTTCGAGAAAGAACGTCTGTATTCCTCTAAACCAGTTTTCCAGAATCGGGCCGACAATTTCCAGAAGCCAGCAAACGCAAAGGTATTAGCCAGATCGGGCAAGGAGATGTCGCTGCGACGATAACCTTCGCGCCGCCAGGCCAATACGGCATTAGGCCCGGCTTCGACGGTGCCATCGATCATGCGGGTAAAATGAACACCGAGAAACGGCATCAACGGATCTGGTACCGGGTAGATCAAATGATTGACAAGCTTGCTGCGCTCCGGCTTGAACTCATAGTATTCACCGCGGAACGGGATGATTTTTAACTTTGGGCGGAGCCCGGCCAGACGAGCAATCTGATCTGCGTGTAACCCGGCACAGTTAACCAGGCTGCGCGTTTCAAAGCTTGTTTGACCGCTATGGATCAGGTAGCCATCTTGCCTCTTTTGAATTTTCGTCACGGGTGAATTCGTGTGGATGGCACCGTCACGGGATTTAAAGAGTTCAGCGAGTTTCTGCGTAACACGGACATAATCAACGATTCCGGTCTGCGGCACAAACAGACCGGCAACCCCTCGAGCATGCGGTTCACGCTCTTGCAATTGAGTGACAGACAACCGCTGTAATCCATCCAGGCCGTTGGCTTGGCCCCGCCTTTCCAGCTCTTCCAACGCGGGCAATTCTGAATCATCAACCGCGACAACGACTTTGCCACAGCGCTGATGAGGAATGTCATGCTCATTGCAAAAGCGGTAAAGAGCCTCTCGACCGGATGCGCAGGTTTCCGCTTTCATGGAACCAGGCTTATAGTAAAGACCGGCGTGGATCACACCGCTATTGTGGCCGGTTTGATGAGAGGCCAGGCTTGCTTCTTTTTCCAAAAGAACAATTTTTAGATTGGGATTGCGGGAGCTGATCGCAAGTGCGGTGGCACAGCCAACGATGCCTCCGCCAATGACAGCCAAGTCGATGTTTGTACTCATATGACTGATGACCTCACAAGTTAAAGTGTTGTATCAGAAGTTAACCACAACACATTATTATTACAACGAAAGCGGGGAGCACTAACTATCAAGTGCTCCCCGAGAGAGTTTCGTTTCAATTTGACTGAATGTGAGCAGGCTGAACTATTTACTCGTTTTCGTCCTGCTCAATCGGCGACCGATCTTGGGCGCCGGAGGCTTGGTATCAACTTTGCCCCGACGACCCGTTTTGGTCCTGGTCGGAGACTTCTCTTTCGCAGGTTTTGCTGCGGCCTTTTTGGGCTTTGCAGGAGACTTCGCCTTGGCAGATTTTTGTTTAGATTTGGACGCTCCCTTGGCTTTTTGCCCGGGTTTCGCCTTGACTCCTCGCTTGACTGCAATCACGGGGAATTCGGCAATTGATTCTTGCGGAACGGCATATTCAAGCAGCTTTTCAATTTCCACCAGCCGTGCCTGCTCGGCAGGACAAACCAGTGAAATTGCCACACCGTCTTCCCCTGCCCGGCCCGTGCGACCGATCCTGTGTACGTAGTCTTCCGGGACCTGGGGTAAATCGTAATTCACCACATAGGGCAGATTCGCAATATCAAGACCACGTGCTGCAACATCAGTTGCCACCAGAACCCGCAACTCACCTTTTTTGAATTCAGCCAGGGTCCGCGTTCTGATCGACTGGCTCTTGTTACTATGGATGGGAGCAGCCTTGATCCCATCGAAGAGCAATTCATCGGTAAGTTTGTCGGCACCGTAGCGGGTACGTGTAAAAACCAGCACCTGACTCCAGTCACCTTTACGAATCAAATGTGAGAGCATCTCACGCTTACGATTGCGATCTACCGGATAGATAGCTTGAGTAACTGCATCAGCAGCAATATTGCGCCGCGTAACTTCGATCCGTCGTGGTTGGTCGAGGAGCTCGTCTGCAAGCTGCTTGATGCTCTTCGAATAGGTTGCTGAAAAGAGCAGATTCTGGCGCTCTTCCGGTAGGAATTCCGCCACTCGAAGGATATCATCAATAAAGCCGAGGTCGAGCATGCGATCCGCTTCGTCCAGAACCAGGAATTCAATTTCGTTAAGCTTGATCGTGCCTCGGTCAGCATGGTCCAGCAGTCTTCCGGGCGTTGCGACCACAATATCAACACCCCGGTCTAAACGCTCCATCTGCGGCCGGATGTTGACGCCACCGTAGATCTTGATGGAACTCAAAGACAGACGACGACCATAGTTCTGCAGCTGTTCGCTGACCTGGGCGGCCAACTCCCGAGTTGGAACCAAAACCAGGGCCCGGGGATGTTTGCGTTTTTTGTAGGTGGTGGTTTCACTCAGCATCTGTACGATGGGCAAAGCAAAAGCCGCGGTCTTACCAGTACCGGTTTGAGCGCCGGCGAGCAAATCACAACCTTCGAAGATGACCGGGATTGCCTGACTCTGGATCGGGGTTGGAGTGGTATAGCCTTGGGTTGCAATTGCGCTCAGCAGTTCAGCGCGCAGGCCTAAAGATTCAAATGACATGGGTAAATATCCTTAAGATGATATCTGGAGGTTACGACGCCAGCGGCTCGCCACCAACCAAAGTATGAAAACGACCTGAATCAGCGCAGAAGGCAAGATAACCTCGGCTGGTATTCCAGGAACAGGCCAGAAGCACCCGGCCAAACTATCAAGAGCGAGAGCAGTCAGGGTCGTTGGAATAGCTCCGTAAAGAAGAAACAAATAAAGTAACGTCAGCATATCGGCCCGCTTCGGAATTCGGCCAAAATTTAAGAATAACACGATACCGAGGTCACGTATCAGAAAGAGAACCATTGCAATTACTGGGATAGATAGCTGACTGGCTTCTTCGAGCGATGGCGAGCTAAAACTCATACCGACCAGAAACAGGCAGGTTAGAATGACAAAAGACAGCGTCATCAACCAAAGGGGAAAGGATTCCATTGCCCTAGCCCATTCACGGCGGCCAAGATACTGCATTAAACGTCTGAAGGCCACAGGATCTTTACTCTCACAAAAGATCATCGCATAAGCCAGTATGATGCTGACCGTAAAAGCACCAAGCAAACGAAGTTGTTGGATGCTCTGGCCATAGATCATACCTCCATCGTTGAGGAATCCGGCAACATAGACCATCAGGAAGACAACAAATAGACTCCATGCCCAGGGTTGGCTTTTCAGTTGGAGTTCGGCGCGCAGCAGTCGATAGATGCCAAAGACTGCCCAAGCGAGAAACACCACAAGACTGGCGAGGACGAATTGCTCATCACTATAAGATTGATCGAACCAAAAAATCTCCGATGCTTTCTCAAACGGCCAGTTGAGCAGCGATAAAGAGCAGCCGGCACCCAGCACAAGAAAGATCGTGGTTTGAAACCGACCATAGCGCTGATTTTTCCTGATCGCCTGCAGGCTGGACAAGAGGCCAACGGCCTGCCCAAGCAAGCCACTGCCAACCAGCAGCACTGTAGTTTCAAGCAGTGACAAACCAAGGGAAGGTTGTGACGTCAGGTAGACGAGCAGACAGATCAGCGCCCCGTACCAAGGGTAAATCGTACTGCCAAGTAACTTGCCCCAGGTCATCGACCAGGGGCCGATCACCGACATTCTCTGGCTGTCCCAGGTATGATCGCGGATCTCAGAAATCAGCGTTTCTGAAGCCAGTCGTATCCCCCACAAGAACGCTAACAAACCGAACAGGATCAAGGCAGTGCTTGCCACAGAGGCACCGTACTGTTTGTCATCCATCGTATAGGCAAGAAAGAAGAAAATTCCCAACACCAAAGGCATACCGACCAACCGGGATGGAGTCAATTCAAGCCAAAGGTTGCGACGAAATTCGGGGTTGATGTTCATTGCACACCCCCCCACTGCTCTTCATGACGCACAGATTCCAGATAGGCCGATTGCATATTGCGCTGTTGTTCGGCAAAGCTGCAAACTGGCAGGCCATGCTCAAGAAGGCTTTTCAATAAATGATGCTGATCAGCGACATCACCAGAGAAGGAGATGATGGCCGAGGAGTCATCGCCATTAACAGCTGACACACCCGGCAAACCGGAGAGGAGAGTCTGTAGCCCACAGCAAGGCTCTGTCAGCAACAACTGGAGGTTGACAGTTTTTGCAGACGGCTGCTCTATCAGGTCGTGCGAAAGAATGTGACCCTCGCGCAGCACCAGCATATCGGTCGAGTATTCGTCTAATTCAGAAAGGATGTGCGAGGAGACGACCAGAGTCATCCCCTGATCACGCAAAGTCAGGAACAGTTCGGCCAGACTATGTCGCGCTTCCGGATCGAGTCCGGAAGCCGGCTCATCAAGCATCAGAATCTGCGGTTCGTGAACAACAGCCTGGGCAATAGCCAGGCGTTGTCGCAGACCACGTGATAAGGCCCCGGCCTTTATTTCGAACCGATCAGCGATACCGAGCCTGCTTGCAGCTTGTTCAACCACCCTCGCCTGCTCGTTTGCCAGGATGCCGCGCGAGGCAGCTGCATGCAGGAGACATTGACGAACGCTCAACTCGTCATAAAGGCCGAAGAAATCAGAGAGGTAACCGAGTTTGCGATGGCAGGCGCGGGGATCTTCGTTGATATTCTCACCGTCGATATGAACTTCACCGTGCAGGGGCACTTCGAGAGCCGCCATACAGCGCAGCAAAGTGGTTTTACCGGCACCGTTTGGCCCGACGAGTGCGGTGATATTACCGGGTTCAACCCGAAAGGAGACACCATTGAGGGCTCTTTTGCCAGGGTATTCGAACACCAGATCTTTGACTTCGATCATGTAGTGGGAACCTTTTACGCGTACAAAAGAAGCTTAAGGGATTTACTATTTGAGGATAGAACATCACAATTGAGGTAATTATCAAGTAAATAGGTATCTACACCGACAATACCGCACTTTTTTTCTTTTCAGTCTTTAATTTTCGGACCTATAACCAAAACAAAGGCAAACCAAACTCTGGCTATTTATTAACGCAAAGACGCGGAAACGCCGAGAGCAACAGTAAAACTGAGCCATTTTTAAAACTTTGAATCGTTTTTCCTCTACGCTCTTTGCGCCTCTGCGTTGAACATTTTTTTGGCTTATAGAACCGTTAATTTTCAGTTATCACAGGACAGCGGGTCTTCCATCTCCACGCAGAAAGTCACTCCACCACCGGAAGTTTCTTCTGCCCACACTCGACCATGGTAAAGGCGAGCTATTTTCTCAACGATGGCGAGACCTATCCCCGTCCCCTTGGCATGAGTGGCACCGGAACCACGGAAGAACAGATCAAAAACAAGTTCGCGCTCGGTAGCAGGGATTCCCGGCCCATGATCCCGGACAAAAAAGCGGACCCGATCTCCGAATCGTTCTCCACCAACTTCGATCGCTGCGCCCTGACCGTAATGCAGTGCGTTTCCAACCAGGTTAGAGAAAACCTGCCTCAGCAAGCTCTCGGGCAGCCGCGAATGTGGCAAGCTGTTTATATTAACTTTTTGAGAGTTTTCATGCAGGAAACTACTAAACCCGACCAGAACCTTGTCGACAATAGTTCCTACAGACACGGCATGTTTGCTCATTTCAAGCTCACCGACCTGCGCCAGCACCAAAAGGTCTTCCATTGACTCAGACATGCCATGACCGAGCGCACTGATCTTCTCCAGAAGCTCACGGGCTTCGTCGTCAAAAGCACCTTCTCGGTCACTGAGGTAGTCAGCATAACCAACGATCGGGGTGAGCGGGGTACGGAGGTCGTGGGAGACAGTGTAAACAAAGGCATCAAGATCACGGTTGGCTGCTTGCAGCTTTTCCTCGGAGGCTTTGCGCTGTACCAACTCCTGAGAGAGCCTGCGAAACAGTGTCTCGTAAGGTAATTTCAGCGAATCTTGCACCAGGGCAAGGTAAATCAACACGATGGAAATCAGCTTAAGAATATGGCCGACGAAGTTGAACAAACCATAGACGTCTACATAAAGGGTGAAACTAAGTTCAGAAAGTACGGTGAGTGCCACCGAGGCAAGCAGCAGGATAAGAGTTTTGCGGTTAAGAAAGTGCCGCCGTTGCCAAAAGAACAGGCCCGCAAGAAGAAGCAGAGCTGAAATAACATATTCGCTGGCGACTTTAAAGCTGGTTAGCCCGACGCCTTCAACGTAACAGTCAGGAAAAATTCGCAAGGGCACAATTGAGACGAGGAGCAGAGAGCTTGCAATCACCCATCCGGCAAGCAGCCAGCCAGGGTTGAGGCGTTTTTCGCTGCCAACCAGTGTGGCCGCCCAGACCAGGGCACTACTTTCTATAAAGCGCGAGGCGATCCAAAGCTGTGTCGCCGGGTTAGCTGTTAGACCGTGGATAACTCCCATGCCTTTGTAGCTGAGGAGATGTAGGAAATCAAAGGTTCCAACCGACAGATAGGCGACAGCAAGCACCAACAGAGTACGGTCTTGAACATACTGTTTTGAATTCCAGCCGATACTGAAAATAGTGACGGCAACCGCAACGCTCAGGACTTCTACGATACCGTGATAGAGGAGATAATTCTCGACACTGAGGAACCACAGCCCAGCAAGGGCCAGGAGGATGAGCACAGCTCGAAGCCAGAGCGGGCCAGTGTTTAACAAGTCTGACGAATGCTGCTCTGAGTTATTGACCACCTGTTCCATATTCATCCACACAAAAAAAGCGAACAACTAATAAATTCAGCAACTTGAAGACTTTACAACTATAATTATCCAGTAGTCAAGCAAGGTTCGTTGTGCACGAGCAAAGAATGTCTCGGCAATGACTTGATCCCTATGCTAAATCGACATCATTCTTATTGATGTGCTAGCTTACACCCAGCACATGGATAACCAGCTTTTACACCCGTCACTAATGATAGGATTTTTCTCAAATGGGGATTGCCAAAAACCCATCACGCGTCAGCTTGCCTCGTATCGAAAAGCCATACCCCTCCATACTGGAATTCCTGACGCAAAGATTTCCCAGCGTCGGGCAAAGTGTTTGGGATATGAGGATATTAACAGGTAAAGTCCTCGACGATTCTGGTCGTCCAATCACCCGAGAGACGCCCTACTTCCCTCAGAAGAGACTCTTCTATTTCAGGGAGGTTATAGAGGAACCGCTGGTCCCTCTTCAGGAGAAGATCGTCTTTCAAAACGATGAGATTATCGTTGCCTGTAAGCCACCATTCCTGCCAGTCACTCCGGCTGGACCTTATGTGAACGAATGCCTTCTCAATCGCCTACGCAAAAAAACCGGCATAAACAGCCTGGTTCCTCTCCACAGGATCGACCGTGAGACCTCTGGCCTGGTGCTCTTTTCGAAAAACGAAAAAACTCGTGGGCTTTATGGTGGGCTCTTTTTAAACGGCACAATCGAAAAAACCTATGAAGCGCTCTCCGAGGTATCAGCTTGCCCAGGAAAAAATGAGTGGACCGTTGAGAACCGGCTGGTTGACGATGACATCTGGTTCCGCAGCAAAGTAGTTCAAGGTGCGGTGAACGCTAAGTCCAGGATCAAGCTGGTGGCATGCAACGACAACAAAGCGCACTTTCTGTTGCACCCGGTCACTGGCAAGAAACACCAGCTAAGAGTTCATATGAGCGGGCTGGGTTTTCGTATCATGCACGACCGGTATTACCCCGAGCTATTGGCCAAGCAGGAAGATGACTTGAGCAAACCACTGCAATTGATCGCCCGTCGGGTCAAATTCACCGATCCTGTTTCCGGAGAAGCCATGGAGTTTGAATCAGATCGTCAATTGCTCTTATAGAAGCTACAGTATCTTTAATCCACAAAACTATTGCCACAAGGACCGTCCTTAATGGCCTTTCTCGTAATACAGGTTAGTAAGAATTACGCATTTCTGCAGTTTGATTGCATTGAAACAACATGAGAAGTTTTTTGAGAATTTTAAGTGTGTCAGTGGTAGGATTTCTAGACCTTGTCTTCATTCACCCATATAACGCTAGCGAACACCTTTTGCTCAGTTTTCCTCAGGAGAAATCATGGCAACCCGTAAAGAGATTCATGACAGAGTTCTCAATGCAACATGTAAGGAAGATTTGGCGACGGTCTATGGTGAATGGGCCGAGCAGTACGACAAGGACCTTATCGATGAGATGGGCTATGTTGCTCCGGCTATAGCCAGTCAACTTCTACAGGGGTATGCGGAAAATCAGCACATCAAGATCTTGGATGCTGGTTGTGGAACCGGGCTTGTAGGAGAAGATTTACATCAAAATGGTTATCTTAACCTTGAAGGGTTTGACTATTCTGTACAAATGCTGGAAAAGGCCAAAGACAAAGGGGTCTATACTGGATTACATCAGGGGGATTTGACCGACAGGCTTGATCTGCCGGAGAACAGTTACGATGCGATCATCAGTGTCGGAACATTTACCTGCGGTCATGTCGGCCCTGAGGCTTTTGATGAACTGATCCGCATTACCAAGCCGGGAGGTCATCTCTGCTTTACGGTTCGTGACCAGGCTTGGGAAGAGGATAATTACCGCGTCGCGATGGATAAAATAGAAAAGAGCGGCGCCTGGAAATGCTTGGAAGAAAAAACCACTGCTTATATCCAAGAGGACGGATCAAGCTGTAATGTCTGCATTTATCAAAAGAGCATATAACCAAGTGTCCCAAACACCACGCTCTAGAGACATGCTTTCTGGTGTGTCATCACCTTGGTGTTTAGGACCTTTTGACTGTAGGTAGATAATTATGTCTGTTGCAAACAAGAAAGAGAACCCTTTTTTAAATCTGCTATATGGAATGTTATTAGTTCTGTTTGGCTCCTTTGCGCTTCTGCTGGCATGGACTATGTGGCGGTCTATTGATAACTGGTTCTTTCTGACATTCACGCTCATTTCATTTGCGCTTCCAGCTTTTGCTGCATTCTTCTTAGGGGTCAGACGGCTAGTATTGTTCGTAAAGTTTTACTCTTCTGATCAGTAGTCAGAAAAAGTAAATATATCATTCACCACGCTCCTGACAGATCGTAAAACC
This sequence comes from Deltaproteobacteria bacterium IMCC39146, assembly GCA_030005635.1. Taxonomy (GTDB): domain Bacteria; phylum Desulfobacterota; class Desulfuromonadia; order Desulfuromonadales; family BM103; genus M0040. The sequence goes on along the minus strand of JARUHP010000017.1, from coordinate 950 downwards.
ACTGCTATAGAACTCCACTTATTTGACCTCAACTAACTGTTAATACCTCAATCCATCCAGAACCAATTCTTGTTAATTCTCTCGCAACTCATTCCTAGATAGCAGCATCGAAGCAAGTTTTGAGGAAATCCCCCTCTTCCTATTTAAGAAATAATTTCTCTTTATCTTTTGTCAGAATCTGGCGCACACTACGGACTGTTTAACATCCGAACACGAAAGGCCAAGAGAATGGTAACAAACGAACAGCGCCCCATGTTGCGCTTCCTGATCGTACAAACCGCAGCTTCGGTTGTTGGTCTGCAGTGCTGGATGATCCTGTTCAACAACTTCGCGGTTGAGATTGCCGGACTCGACGGCTTCCAGGTCGGAGTCATCGGTTCGGTGCGTGAAATTCCAGGGTTTCTGGCACTGCTGGCGGTTTTCGTCATGCTGGTGATCAGAGAGCATCGTCTTTCAGCCATCTCCGTGATCTTTCTCGGTATCGGAACAGCTCTGACGGGCCTGTTCCCCAGTTTCACCGGGTTGATCATTACCACACTGATCATGAGCTTCGGCTTTCACTATTTCGAAACAACCAACCAATCGTTGACACTGCAGTATTTCGACAATGCCACATCGCCTCTGATCTTCGGCAGACTGCGCAGCCTTGCCGCAGCGACCAGCATCGTTGTTGGATTACTTCTGTTCCTGATGGGGTTGGCATTCAGTTACAAGGTCATGTTCTTATCGGTGGGATGTTTGGTCGCTGCTGCGGGTATATGGGGGGTGTTTCAGGATCCGACTCACAGGAATGTGGTACCGCAGCATCGCAAGATGATCCTCCGGCGAAGATACTCTCTCTACTACTTTCTCACCTTTATGGCCGGCGCCAGGCGTCAGATCTTCATGGCCTTTTCGGTTTACCTGTTGGTCAAGGTTTTCGAGTGTACGGTCGCTGAGATCACCCTTCT
>JARUHP010000130.1 GCA_030005635.1 Deltaproteobacteria bacterium IMCC39146 | reverse complement strand
GCAAATGAATTGTCCGGTTTCCCTCACGATCAGGTAGGGAAAGAAACGGACGCGACGGTTATTGATTTTCAGCGGTTTTAATGCATTCAAGTATCTGTCCTTCTCGGTCATAAGTTGCCAATTTTCTGGGGCCATAAAAGAGGGCCAGCGAACGGTCAGCATAGCGGTGGATTCTGACTTTGGTCTTGATGTAATTGAAGCGATAGCTATCTG
>JARUHP010000129.1 GCA_030005635.1 Deltaproteobacteria bacterium IMCC39146 | reverse complement strand
TCACCACTGCCGAGAAGAAAAACGGCTTCTTATTGATAGAGGTATTCAGTAAGCTCTTTAATCCACAGCAAACAGTCTTCATGCTCAATAGTATAGGCAGTAGATATTGTTTCAAAACATGTTAGAAATTTAAGTACGCTTTGTCTTACGATCCCCTCGTAGGGCAAAGAGATTTGCCCTGCTCCCATCCCCCTCCGGCGAGCGGGGCTTTTTTATTTATCA
>JARUHP010000128.1 GCA_030005635.1 Deltaproteobacteria bacterium IMCC39146 | reverse complement strand
TCTATTAAATTCATCGCTGCCGAGACAAGTCGGGTGTCTTGTTGACAGAGATATTTAGAAAGCCCTTCAATCCGCAAACAGAAGGCCACATGGAGATGATCCAAGTGGCCTTTCCTATTTGTCAGGGGTAACAATAATTTCGCAATTTAGCCAATCTTAGCGTGGCAATTCAATGCGAGAGGATTTCCAGTAAACACCCTTTCACTGAAAGCCTGCAAATTACCTGCTTAAACAAAGTTCCTAAAAAAT
>JARUHP010000127.1 GCA_030005635.1 Deltaproteobacteria bacterium IMCC39146 | reverse complement strand
GGCCATTCCCTGTTTTTGTAATGGAACCCCGCTTGGTCGTTTGACCACTTGAGTGCTCTGAAGGAACCAGTCCGAGATAGGACATGAGCTCAGTCGGGCTATCAAAACGGGTTAAATCGCCAATCTCGGCGACGGTGGTCGTAGCAACAATCAAGGACACACCGCGCATGGCTTGCAATGCCTGGGCAACTGGGAACATTCGCCACTGAGGTGACAAGAGTTGAATCTGTTCCGTTAAACGTTCAACCCGGCACG
>JARUHP010000126.1 GCA_030005635.1 Deltaproteobacteria bacterium IMCC39146 | reverse complement strand
TTGCGGGAAAGAGTGTCACTTTGGGGTAAAACCTTCAGAGAAAAAACAAATCATAACGGCGAGTATGCCAAGTGGTTTTGCAGTCTATTCTTTCGGCTTTTTTGTTGTTTTCAGCGTAACCCTAAACAGTGCACTAACAATCGCCACCACTTCACTCATCAGCGCCCTACTACTTTCTCACTTTGTCGTTTCCATGGCTATGCCTGCTCTGAGAAGAAACCCTTCTTATGCAAAGGATCGGTCGAGAAATGTCGC
>JARUHP010000125.1 GCA_030005635.1 Deltaproteobacteria bacterium IMCC39146 | reverse complement strand
TGCAAAACCACTTGGCATACTCGCCGTTATGATTTGTTTTTTCTCTGAAGGTTTTACCCCAAAGTGACACTCTTTCCCGCAAACCCAACAAATCCTTGTTCCGTATAAGAAGCTTACTGTTGCTGTTACAAAACAAAACATTCCGCTAACCATGTCAAACATAAATCAACCTTTCGTTAGGAAGGGCCAATCATACTCTCACAAGAATAATTGTAAAGAATTTTAATCTTGAAGCAGAGGATCTCCATGAACAGT
>JARUHP010000124.1 GCA_030005635.1 Deltaproteobacteria bacterium IMCC39146 | reverse complement strand
AGGATGAACATCGGTATATTTAGCAGCATAAAGATGAGCCCTGTATTAAGCGCCCCTGTTGTGTAGTAGATCAGAGTTGCTGTACCAAACAGGCCGCCAGGTACAAATCCTTGTGTTTCACCCAAGGTTTTGAAGCCAATTGCTTGAATGAGTGCACCTACCACGATGAGGGCGCAATTCCAGAGCACAGAATAGGGGAGTTTACGAGCAATGGCGGACATGGTTGACGCTCCAGATTGTCTTTTTATAATAAGG
>JARUHP010000123.1 GCA_030005635.1 Deltaproteobacteria bacterium IMCC39146 | reverse complement strand
ACCAAGTTATTGGCAAACCTGATTGCAAGGCCACCTGATTTATTCTCGAAAAGCTGCGCGCTAGAATTGAAATGTGTCTGTTGGCCCATCGCTGGATCCTCACAAGTTTAAGTTAACCATTATGGTTGTCTTTATTGTATCCCAACACACATTTAAAAATCGACCTTTCCGCAGAGATTGTTCTATTAAATTCATCGCTGCCGAGACAAGTCGGGTGTCTTGTTGACAGAGATATTTAGAAAGCCCTTCATTAAC
>JARUHP010000122.1 GCA_030005635.1 Deltaproteobacteria bacterium IMCC39146 | reverse complement strand
TGCACTACAAGTTAATTTCGTGTGCCCAAGTTGCATACAATCTTTTACCTACGACACATACGACCTGAAAGTCGGCAGAGCGATTATCTGCCCAAAATGTCAAATTCATTACATCTGCGGCACCAAAAAACTTTTTACAGCACTCAAGCACATCGGCCAGTTGGCCAGATGACAGAAGGATGATTAATGATGGACAACGAATGGTATGAAAAGAAACCGATTCGCAAATGGCATCAGATGTCGGACGTGGAAAGG
>JARUHP010000121.1 GCA_030005635.1 Deltaproteobacteria bacterium IMCC39146 | reverse complement strand
GACAATCAGCAACCTGTGACTTTGAGCAACTGGTCGGCAAACAAGGTCACGACGCCGAACATGGCGTGCATCATGACCTTATCCGGGCCACGGACCTGAACGCTGCGGCCTCCGAACTCGTCCTTGAATCGTCCATTACAGCGCTCCACCGAAGTGCGTTCATTATAGCGTGTTGCTTCATGCGGGGTCATTGGCGCGATTTTTTTACTCCGTGGATTGCGGTCAATAACCGGTACATGGCCAAGCGCTTTGCTCTGCT
>JARUHP010000016.1 GCA_030005635.1 Deltaproteobacteria bacterium IMCC39146 | reverse complement strand
TTGGTGCAACCATGCTACCGGGAATCGGAGCTTATAAGAAGATCAAGAAAACCGTCCTGCTTATTGTCGTCAACAACATCCAACTCAAACGACTGGAAGAAATTGTCTTCCGTAACGATCCTCATTCGCTCTTCATTGTTGAGAATACGTTCAATGTCCTCGGTTCAACTTTCTCTAAACGAAAGATATACTGAACCTAAAAGAGTGCGCATTCGGAAAACCATTTAAACAAGGGAAGGACGCGATGGAACTACTCCCACTTCTAAAACATTGAGTTCGGGAGCAGGGGGTCGCAAGTTCAAATCTTGTCATCCCGACCATTAGTTACAAGGAGCGACCTCCTAAGGGGTCGCTCTTTCTTTTGGTTCTCCGGTCCATGTCTGGTCCGAAGTCACCTTCTATATAACAATATGAGTGTTCAGAGAATGATGTCTTTGGTGTTCCGGGGCGGGGTTTCGTCTCCGGGGCAGATCCGGTACGGAGCGGGAATGTCTAAGCGTTTTCTAGTGCGATTCTAATAACTTGAGGGCTGCAGTCTTCGGGCGCACTCATCCACCCAAACCAGTAATTCATTCATTTTGAATGGCTTTCTGATGAAATGGCATCCCAAACCTTCTATATCACGCCTCATTTCCTCATCTAATACACTGCCTGAAATCACTACCTTGTTTTGATCCAGTGCCTTGCAGCCTCTTTCCCTCTGCAACTTAAAAAAATCAAGACCCGTAATTTTAGGCATACGATTGTCAGAGATTAGAACATCCGCGCAAGGAGAGTTCTTAGGACAACATGATCCATGATCTCTATATATTGGACAAACGAAGGGGTCCGAAAACACATGAACATCATGGCCAGTTCGGACTAAAATAATTGCTAACATCTCAGCAAAATCAGAATCATCTTCAAAAACAACAATTTTTAGTCCATCCATGTCCACCTCCCCCAGTTAGAGATATCTAACATTATACACTGTCTGTGATAGCCTTCAACAAATAACCAAAGACATCACCCCGACCTCCCCCAATTTTCACCTCAGGACCGGACCTGGACCAGACATCCCCACTGACCTCACACAACGCCACTAAACAACTGAATCCATCCCAGTTCGCAACCCAAAGAATACCCAAAGCTGTGTATCAATATTTTCCTATTGATATATCTGACCATTTTAGTATGATTTAAACCAACAGAATGAACTTCTTCGCGTTCTACGCCTAAGGAAAAACCATAGAAACCGTCGCTCTTATAAAGTTTCTTCATAGAGGGTTAAAAAATTTCCCATGACAGAAGAACAAGTCCTTAAAACCATACTGACTGCTGTAGAAAGGAATTTTCCCAAGGATTGCACTAGCTGTAAACATCGTTTTTACACGTACAAAGAATATCTACAAAAAACTTATCCTCTTGGTGCACCAGTTTCAAATGATGCAGTAATCAATGATTGGCATCCCCAAAGGCCCTTGGGATTCCTTGCTTATTGGAAATGTAAATTCTGTTCTAACACTTTGACAACAAATCTTAACTCACTTGAAAAGGATACTGTTTGGCAATTACTGTCATGGCTTAAAGAGGAAATGAAATCAAGGGGAGTTTCGAACAGTGCCATCTTGAATAACATTAGGCTAAAAATGAGAAAACAGGTTTTAGGTGAGTAGCGGAGAACTTACTCAATCTATTTTTGATGCTTTAGAAACTCAGCCCCAACCATCCCCGGTTGGGCTTTTTTGTTTCTGCCTCCCCTCCCCCCCACAAATTTTCACCTCAGGACCGGAATAGGACCGGACACTTCAACCAGCTTTCCAGAATCCCAACAAAACAGAACTTCCCCGTCAATAGCCCAAAGAATACTCAATTCTGTGTGCCAATTTTTCAACCAAAGGAGGACCACTATATCCAAACGATTCCCGTTCACCAAGAGATCCATCGAAGCCATTTCACCCCATGACCCCGACAGCAAAAGCCGTGAAGCAGAATACTCCGATGCCGAGTGCATTGGTCTGAAGCTAAGAGTCAGTAAAGGAGGACGCAAGTTTTTCCAACATAGGTACAGATACATGGGTCGCAAGAAATGCTTGACCATCGGTGAGTTTCCCTACGTAACCGTCCAAGACGCGAGACAGAAAGTACACGAGCACAAATCACTGTTGGCCAGAGACATTGACCCCCGCGGTCAACGAGAGCAAAGGACCAATAACTGGACATTCAGGAAGTTCTGCAATGAGCTCTACCTGCCTCATGCAATACAACACAAAAAGACATGGAAGGAGGATCAATACAAACTGGATCGGCAAATCATTTCAGCGTTCGGTGACTATCGTTTGTCATCAATCACGGCTCGGGGCATATCAACGTTCCTGACACAACAGAAAGAGAGGACCAGCAGTACAACGGCCAATCACTACGCGACCCTTCTAAAGAGGATGTTTAACCTGGCCGTCAAATGGGGGTTGCTGGAAAAGTCACCGGCAACTTCCCTAGATCGGTTCAAGGAGAAGCCACACAGGGAACGCTATCTGACAAAAGAAGAGTTGCCTAGGTTCCTGAAGGCTCTCGATGAACTGGAAGACGGTCTATCAAAGGCCGCCATCAAACTACTGCTGTTCACAGGTGGTAGACGTGGGAAGATCACATCATTACGATACGAACAACTGAAACTGAATGAGAAGAGGCTGTTCCTACCCGACACAAAGAACGGTAAGTCTCGTTCGATCATTCTCAATGATCGGGCTATGGCCGTAATCAAAGAGCTGATGAAGAGCAAGGACGATTCACCACGTACCGAGGAGAGTGACTATCTGTTCCCCACTAAAAAAGGGACTAAGAAGCCATACATATATGACTTAAGGACACCCTTTGGAAAAGCTTGTGATGCTGCTGGGGTTAGTGGCCTGAGAGTGCATGATCTGAGGCACAGCTTTGCAACTCTGGCTCTACAGGGTGGTGCAAGTCTCTATGATGTCAGCAAGTTGCTCGGGCACAGCGACGTCTCCATGACGCAGAGGTATGCCCATATGGCTGATGATAGCTTGCAGACAGCCACGGACAGTATGTCAAGAGTGATTGATGGGGCTATTTGTGGCTAGTGCAGCGAAGAAGGCTCTCCTATCAAAGAATCAATCCCCTCATCCTTGATGCACTGCATGACCTCAGCCCACGCCTTTTGATCAGACTCGAGAGGGTCACCCCAAACCGTTGAGCCGCCGTGTGCATCGACAACTTCAAGAATCCAGCCACCGTCTCCATCCTCGTAAATCATGACTTCGACTTTTTTGCCGTCACTCTCAACATCCTGGCAGAGCGGGGAGTATTTCACTTCGTATTCTTCTTCCATAATAGGTTCCTTTCGAGTCGCCTGCAATTTACTCGATAACGATAGCTCAGAATCAACAGAAGTAAAAGCACCTATCAATACGGCACACCCTTTCCGGTGGGCCTTTTCTTTTTCCAGGAGGTCACATGATCAGACTCACAACCATACAACAATCCCTATCACTACGAGGCACAAACCCCGAGCTGTCCATCATACGGTCCATTCAGTTCATGGGTAACGGCTACATACCGGAAGAACACGGACACATCATTGTCATGCAGGCTGATGATGACTTCTCAGAACTGCACGAGATAGACAGCTTCACTGAGAGACTTTCTAAGCACGCTTTCTGCAATAGAAAAGGGAAAACTATATTAATTCATTTTTCCCCTTGACGTACCTGACCAAAAGGGTAAGATATGAACTAACAGATCGTAAGTTCTTCATTTCTACCTCCTAAAGCAAAACGCATAGAACCAGTTGCCCCACTCTCCCCCTCCTGGAAAGTGGGGTTTTTTTGTATAGCGTCTCGGGCCACGCCAAGTTGGCCATACTGCCAATTGTATATTTTAGAAAGTACTTCCGCTGCACGTCCTCTAAGAAACGTCCTTGGATGAAGGACTCTCTGGGACGTGAGCGCACAGAGGAACGAGAGCGTAGCCGAGTGGCTCGCTTCGGGAGCAGGGGGCGCAAGTTCAAATCTTGCCATCCTGTCCAGTATTTATATGACAGCGACCTTTCCGGGGTTGCTCTTTCTTTTTGTTCTCCGGGCCTATTCCGGTCCTAGCATACTGTCCAACTGAAAGTTTGGGGGTTCCAGGAATGTAGCGTTTGAGTCTTCCGGGGCGGGGTTTTGTCTCTGGGGCGTTTTGAGAGGACTTACAGGATATCTTGGCCCTGGATTGACCAATCACATTCCAACTCTGTATGATGTAACTGTTAAGGAAACAATATTCCGATCGCCTTGTAACATAACCATCAATAAGCCAATGGTGACAACATGGAAGCCACTACTCAGCCAAACACTGCAACCGCAAACATCCTTTTAATCTACTCATCCACAGATGGACACACTAAAAAAATATCTCTACAGCTTAAAAAGGTTATCGAACAAGACCGTCATAAAGTGAAGATTCTTGCCATTGAAGAGGTTGCCACCATTGACATTTCTGACTTCGATAAAGTTGTCATTGGTGCGAGCGTTCGCTATGGCAAACACAGTTCATTGATTTTTGATTTTATTGAGAGCAACCGAGAAAGTTTGGAAGCAAGACCTAATGCCTTTTTCTCAGTCAATGTGGTTGCACGTAAACCCGAAAAGAAGGACCCCGAGAGCAACCCCTATTTGCAAAAATTTCTCAAACGCTTATCCTGGGAACCAAAACATCTGGAGGTCATAGCAGGGAAGATTGACTATCCAAGCTACCGATTCATCGATCGCGTCATGATTCAGATGATCATGTGGATGACCAAGGGGCCTACAGAGGGCAATGCTGTGATCGAATACACTGACTGGGCTCAAGTTGAGAAGTTTGGCAACAAAATATCAGCAATGTGATCTTATTTAGTCACCAACCTAGATAGCCCCAGCCACCCCGGTTGGGGCTTTTCCATGCCCACTCAAAACTGCCTCCTCTACCCACCCAAAATTTTGACCTCAGGATCGGCCCTGGACAAGTCTTTTCGATTGGCCTCTCAGAAAGCCACACAAACCGTACATGCCCGTCGCTACGGCAAAAGATTAGATGATCTTTGCATCAAGAAATTAGTCAAAGAGTAAACAGCCAACCCTCCAAAACCGGTCGTCAAATATCCTCTCGTAACGTGTTCTTACATCATCTAAGGACACTCAGATAGCACGACACCCCACGCCTCAGCCACCCCAGTTGTTTTTTTTCTGGCATTTCCCATTTTAAATGTTACTATTTTAGTAATATTTAGCCATTATATCCTGAGGTGTCCATGAAATACTTTACAGCCCTCCTTTTCTGCCCTGCAATACTTTTCGGTTGCTCGTTCAATCAACTTCAAAATGATTACGCGAATAATCAACACCTTGAAAAAGCAACACACGCCGATTCTTCAGCACCATATATTGGTGAGTGGGCAGTGCCAAAAACCAAGTGGATCAAAGTTTTAAAAATCAGAGACAACGGCTTAATCAAAGTTGTTTTAGCTCCAGAGTTTGGGGCCATTGAGGGAAAAATATATTTGGATAAAGAAAGGCCATTTCTAATATTAAAGAATGGGACGAAAGCTAAGATTGTCAGCGTCAACAAAGAGCACCTACAAATAGAAGCCTATGGCAGGCTAGAAAACTTCGCTCCTATGTTGGAGACAAACAGATTTAATTGACCTTAATATAATTCAACTATCTGCTCGTGCACCTGCTTGGGAGCAGGGTGTCGCAAGTTCAAATCTTGTCATCCCGACCAGTATTAACAAGGAGCGACCTTACCGCGGTCGCTCCTTGTTTTTTTGTCCTCCGGCCCTATTCTGGCCCAGACGTCGAAATTTCACGTCAATTTGGAACGCATAGGGACCAGGGTCCCTCTCTCCGGTCCCTGGTTTTGTCTCCGGGGCAGCTTCACCTAAATTCGCACATTCCCTTGCGTTTCCAATTGGGGGTGTTTAAATAAAATCAAGGGTGTATATGAGATTTTTACTCCAAAACATTCTTTATTCTACTGGACAGCGGCCGCAAAAACAGCAAATTTTCTCGTAAGAAACCATACGTGTCAGGTACTTACTTCGCAGCACGAGACAGGACTTAGTTGGTCCAGATGAGGTTAGTTCGTTAATACCTACCTTAAGGAGGAAACAATGCTTAAGCGGATTCATTATATAAGCAGTTTTGCACAGGATCTGTCTGATGACGAAATTGAGGACATAGCAAGGCAGGCGACAAAGAAAAATGCGGAAGATGAGATAACCGGGGTCTTGATGGCAAAAGGGGATGTGTTTTTTCAGATAATAGAAGGCCCGGAAGAGAATATCGACAGGCTTTTTACAAATATTCTTAAGGACCCCCGTCATGAAAAGATAATCACCCTTGGAATCCAGATCGGAGACTTAAAAAGGTTATTTCCGGACTGGAACATGAAGGAGATTAATCTGGACACAAGCACATCAGAGAGATTGCAGCCGGTGAGAGCGATTATAGATGCAGTTCAAGCACAGTCGGCAATTATTGAGAATTTGACTGAGGCTCTGGCAGCAGCAGCCTGGGCGGAACTTCTGGACCTCACGACTAAGGAGTAGAGAGCAGGGGTTCGCTGGTTCGACTCCAGCTTTCCCGGCCAGTATTTACATAGAGCGACCTTCTAAGCAGCCAGTTCATTGACAGTCCGACAGGCTGCGAAGGGGTCACTCTTTTCTTTTTGTGTTCCGGGGCGGGGTTTGTCACCGGGGCCTCTCTGATCCGAAACTGTGAACGCTCACCACTCAAGCTTAGACAAACAGCTCATTATTACAAAACATGAAATGCATTTTATTTAGAGACCGGGACAAGAATTTCATTCCGACGCATAAACCAAGGGACAAATGGTGCATTGTAACGTGCCCAGAGGGGCACCCCGCTAACCATCAGGCCTTCTTTTTGAATCCAGAGATCCAACTTTAACTTGTTCTTCTGATAGTCCTTTTCACTCCAGAAGCCAGAGTAGCGAATTGTAGCCATACGCCTGGCGGGAACTTGCCGCAGCGTCACCAGAGGATTGTCAGGAACAGGGAGGTTTCCCATATTGTAGGATGCAGGCATCGTAAAGCTGACCACCCACTGATTTCCGGACTTTTGTTGTCCAACCGGAGCAGTCATATCAATCTTCTCTCCTGACTGCTGGGAAACCGGCGCAGTCATGGCGATTTTTGTTTGCGCCCGATTGTCCCCGGAGATGTATCGAAACAGGCGTTGGAATGCGCTACTACCAGCGTCTTCAAAGCTTCCTTCAACAAAAGTCTCGGCGAGTATATAGGAAGCATAATCGCGCGTTTCAAAAGCGCCTTCGACTCTAACGACTTCGTATGGGGCCTCTTCGATAGCCATGGCGCTATGTGCTCCTGAGAATATGATGATCAAAGTGAGGATGAGCAGTGGGCTTCGTTGTCTCATTATCTGTCTCCCATGACCTTTGTTGTTAGATACAGACGATTCAATAGGGTTAAGCTTATAAGTCTAGCATTTTTTTGAATGTCAGCACGTTTGTGTGGTGGTCGGGTTGGTTCGCTAAAAACCTTCAAGCATGACTCGTTTATAGTCTCATTTTGACAGCGAATGAATTGATTTCTAGTGAGCATGTTTTATAGTAATACTTGGCTTTTTTGATTGCGAGAGATCGAGAGCAAACCACAAAGAAAGGAAGACCAACTATGAAAAAAGCATTATTACTCGGCTTGGCACTTGGCTTCGTGTTATCCACTCTCATCATAACAGAAGCTTTGGCGCAGGCAGACGGCGCAGCACTACTTGAGGAGCGCTGCTCTGTTTGTCATCCTTCTGCAAGACCAAAATCTAAACAGAAGACTGCAGAGCAATGGGAAGCAACTGTATCCCGCATGATGGGAAAAGGAGCGAGATTGGCAGAGGAAGAAAAGCAAATTCTTGTAGATTACCTGAGCAAGACTTACAAGCCATAAATCACAAATAATACAGAAACGAGTAGTTATACGAGAGCGACCTTCCCGGGGTCGCTCTTTCTTTTTCTTCTCCGGTCCTATTCTGGTCTGAATCACATCTCTTAGTTACAATTTTATGTCTCAGGAATGTTGCATTTGTGTGCTCCAGGGCGGGATTTTGTCTCAGGGACGTCGCTGGGGCGTTTTTGCAAATTCCACACATCCCAATCAATGTAGGAGGAGAAGAAGAGCTCCCGAAAATGAGCACCTCACCCTCGTTAGCCCTTGATAATTAAAGATTATTTGCTTGTGAATGCTACTACATATTTTGTAAGTTGCCATGTCTATGCCTACTGTCGGTACCTAGCGTGAGTCAGGTTCGGAAGAAATGGCAAATCTCTTTTTTGAGATTACCGGGTTGCTAATTATAGTAATCCGACTTTGGTTTTAGGTGGAATCATGTCCTGCGAACATTCTAATGACTGTAGCTATTACAGAACTTATCGATACAGGTCGAGCGATAGACAATCTCGTTTGCTGGTGGAAAGTTATTGTGAAGGGACTTTGCACACACTTTGTCGACGCTTAAAAAGCAACACTGATTTTTGTAGAGAGGCACCTGAGGACCTTGCTCCCAATGGCTATCGTGTTGGGACGCACAAGAAAATGAAGACCGACAGTACTCGAAAGTTTGAACGGTACAAAATCAAAAATGGCGCTTGCATGCTTCAAATGCTTGGCACCAAAAAGACTTTTAGTGCGTGGATTGTTGATATAAGCGAAGGGGGTCTTCGACTCGAGCTGAACGTCCAGCCTAAAGAACTTGATCTCTGTTCGGAGAAGAGTCTACTCAAAATCCTCGGTTACTCTGTAGGGGCTATCCCATTTCCCCTCCCCAAAGAAGTCGTCAAACCGGTTTGGCAAAACGATCTGGTTATGGGTTGTTCTTTTGTGTCTACTCCGGTTTAGTCTAAGTCTTTAAGCTCTACCACCAAGCCCAGCCACCCCGGTTGGTGCGTTTTGAGCTGTGTCAAAAATGAAAAAAAGCCGCAACCTTTCCAGGAAACGACCATAAAGCACTCTATCTTTAGAGGGCGATTAACTCAAGCGGCCAACCTTCGCTCAACACCATCAAAAGAATGTCTCTTCTTTGGGACTCTCAAATGGTCCACTCCGACGACAGCCCAACCATCAGAGCGCTTGAATCGAGAGACTTCATCTCTAGCAAGAAACATATCCAAAGCCCTTGGTGCCATTCGGCACAAGGTTCCATCATTCATTTCAACCTTAATCAGCCGAGTCAAAACGCCCCCCTCTATTGGTTGCTTTACCCAAGACCCTCGAGATTATACATAACCCACCAAGTTAATCAAGACAAATTAACCACGCCAAACAATACTTAATTGCATCACTAATAATGCCGGTTCAGGATCCATAGGAATCTCGCTTTAGTGTGTTCTGGCGCTAGGGTTTTGTCTCCGGGACCTCTCTGGGGCTTATCTCCTAAAAATGTTGCACTCGGTATTTGAGCACGCCTTCTAATTATCACGGAGTTAGGTTAATATTTCTTTATACCCATTAAATAAGGAGAGCATATTGAGCTGTACAATCACGACCACAAAAAATAATCACTTTCGATTTTCACTTATACTCCTATTGGCTACGGTGTGGATATTTGTCTGTCCAGCAAAAGCATATGAAGGTCCTCTCAAAAACACCATTGATGGCACGTTAAAGGCCTATGGAGGAAAGGCTCAAGTCCATAAGATAAAGACTGTTTCAGCACATGGCCTAATTGATGATTTTTTACGACAATCTTCTGGAGGTTATGCCCGAACAATGCAACGCCCTGCAAAGTTACGAATTGATATAATGCCAGAAAAGGGTGGTGAAGTTAGAATCTTAAACAATAATAGAGGCCTACAAGGGAGTGGCCAGAGGTTGAGCAAAGCAAACCCGACATCTCTTTCATCAATGAGATATCAATATGGTTATCTTGAATTGCCCATGAGTTTGGCTGATGACACCGCAGAGGCAAGACATATTGGTTTCAAAGAGCTACATGGAAGGCCGATGGAGGTTCTTTCAATTCAATTTGTGGAGGCACCCACATTGACCGTATATATTGATTTTGAAACTCATCTGATCCGTAGAGTAGAGGCAGTTTTCAGCATGGGATCAATGGGAACGAGTCTTTTGGGTACAGAATATGATGACTTCCGTATGGTTGATGGAGTGCTTTTCCCATTCAAGTTATACAACTATGCTGGAGATAACAACATCTCGGTCATTACAATAACTCGATTGACAGTTAATAATCGTTTACCAGTCGGGAGTTTCCCAGATAATAAATAATTCCTGACATGGCTGACAGTTGTCAACAGGAGATACCGCTCCCGCCCACTGCGTTTTTGGGGTTTGGTTTAATATGATTCCAAGGCAATATCAGAGGCAGAACCTGTGTTGCGACGGTTGATCACTCTGATATTCGCGAGTGGTTACCGCCAGACTTGGCTTCGTCGCGAAGCGGCCTCTTTCTCTACCACACGTGAGTTCGACCTATGGGAAGAGATTCAAGACGTCAATTTTGCATGCCGACTAACACCGGTACTTCTCTGGGGCATTTCCGGAGAAGGGGACGTCTTTGCTTTGACATAAGGTAAACGCCTCTGTAAAATGTATAAATGCAACCAATTCAGTCATTTGTCTTTTTCAGACATTAACGAGAGGGTCTTTTATGCCGCTATTTCTCTGGAAGAAAAGTTACGAGGTTGGTATTGCCGAGATTGATATTCAACACCGCAACTTGGTGGGCATCATTAATGAGTTGTCTGATGCGATGATGAACAAAAAAGGCTACACGGTCGTACCGCACATCATAGAAAAACTGGTGGATTACATACAATTTCATTTCACCACTGAAGAAGAAATCATGCGCGACACGAAGTATCCGGCCCTTGATGAACATTGTCAGGAGCATCTTGTGATAACCAACAAAGTTCTTAAGTTTAAAAAAGACTATTCAAAGAATCATTTGATCAATTCAGGCGAAGTCCTCAACTTTCTATGCGACTGGCTGAAAGAACACATTGCCGTGAGCGACAAGAAATTGAGAGCACACATTGGCCCAGACACCATTCCACCCCAAAAATCCCGACCATTCGTTTAAAATGCTTCTCTCTTAAACCAAAAGCTATTCTCCAGAGGCAGTTTCTCGTAGATACTCACCAAACTTCTGATCAACATCTTGAACATGGTTAACCAACCAATTGACAAGGAGTTTATTCATCTGCACCAACTCTATCAATGCTACACCCTGACTGGAAATTGTATTGCCTAGTTCCGAAACTTGTCTCTGAAAGTTTTTATGTTCACGCTTTTGTTTTTCAAGCCCAGGATAGCCCGAACTTGCCATCAGAGCCTCTTCATCACGGAAATGTTTCTCTATATACTCTTTAAGGCTTTGATACAACTCAAGAACAGAGGCCTTTCCCCGACCCTTTGCACAACCATCCACGAACTCATCAAAAAGACTAAATAGTTCTATATGCTGACTGTCAATTACGTCATGACCAATCTTGAGAGCAGGTGTCCATTTTATTTCCATAAACTTACTCCAAGTAAATCAAAATAATGCCCACACAACAGGTAGGAGGAATAGTAATTTTGTAGATATCCATCAGAACATTCTACGGTAACTTAGCAAATCATTTAAATTGGATTATGACATATCAAAGTAAATTGCACACCTTCGTTTTCGGAAGTAACCAACTTCACGTTATTTCTAAGACTTCGGAAACTGGTGAGCTTTGACAATGAATTCATGAATTCAACAAGTGCGCTATTGAGACGTTGATAATTTGACGACCTCAACAATGTCTATGGATGAGGTTGCCTCTGGTACGCACAAATTTGCGTTAACAAGTCTGCTTCGGGAGCAGGGGGGGGGCAGTACCTTGTAACTCATAAAATGTTGAAAATTGTGACGGGATTTGGCGCACCAACAAAGCGTGGCTGAGAGCGCATAGCACCGCTATGTAACCGAAGCTACAACGCAGTTGACGTGCCAAAGAACAAAGCAAGATGCGTTAGTTTATGGAATACACGGTACTAGTTCGAATCCGGTCATCCCGACCATTAGTTACAGGAAAGCGACCTTCCCGGGGACGCTCTTAGTTTTTGTTTCCCGGTCCATGTCCTGTACTCAGGGGAGGTTCCTTTATGCAATCTGGCTCTCGCCAACGCCCGAAAGCTCTCTCCGGTTCACCTGTTTGCCCATCGCTTTTCCGGGACATAGCATCACTTTATTTCTCAATAATTACTCGTCTTCAAAATATGCAAGTAAAAATAATAGCAGTACAACTATTAACAAGACCAAACCATGTTCATCGGCGCTAATAAGCCCCGACTCAACCCATCGAGACATTACACGTTCGCAAAGAACCCCATGAAGAGACTAAAAAGAATCGCCATGCTTCTTGTTGTCATTATTGCCTTGTGTGCCTTTGGCACGGCTCATTGCGCGGGCTTGAAAGATGCTGAATCTGCAACCCACACAGCTGATACCTCTCAATATCGAATTGTAAATACATACGAATATCCTGATTTCAGGGTTCTTCAATTTGGGCGTCCTGTCCTTTCAATCTACTCCTACCTTCTCATTAGTGGCAACGAAGCCCTTTTAGTCGACCTCGGTCGCGATGTTTGTAATTTTCTGGAGACCGCAAGGAAAGAAGAGGTGTGATCATTTTCAACCAACGCCCAACAATACAGACAAAAAGAATTAAACTGGCACAATCAACCCATAGGGCAGGTTATGACAAAGTACAGTGAGCACAGACCGTTCCCGAACGCAGGAGAAGACGCACGCGCGTCAGAACTCTGCTCAAAATCGCCGCAAACAGAATCTTCAGCCTACCGGCTGGCCTACCTTGACCAGGAATTTCTGCTCCGCGATGAACTTCGTCCTCTTCGCTTGCAGCTCGAGTTACTCAAACCTGAGCTGGTGCAACAAGAAGCAGGCATAGAAAGTACCATCGTGGTTTTCGGCAGCGCCAGGATCATGGAGCCTCAGGTTGCGGCAAACCATTATGAAAAAGCCCGTCAGGCTTTAGCAACAGACCCTGACGACACGTCCCTGCAGGCCTCCGAGACAGCAGCGAAACGCTCCCTGGAGAACTCCCGGTATTATGACGAAGCAAGACGTTTTGCGCTGTTGTTGTCGCAAGGCAGCCAAAATCAGGAAGACTGTAAGCTGGTCATCATTACCGGCGGCGGCCCAGGCATTATGGAAGCCGCCAATCGCGGCGCAAATGACGCCGGCGCACAGAGTATCGGCCTCAACATCGTTTTGCCAATGGAGCAAGAGCCGAATCCTTATATCACCCCTGAGTTTTGCTTTCAGTTTCACTATTTTGCCATTCGAAAGATGCATTTTTTGATGCGCGCAAAAGCACTGGTCGCCTTCCCTGGCGGCTTCGGAACCTTCGATGAACTGTTCGAGACACTAACCCTGATCCAGACCCGAAAGATTCGTGCGGTACCGATCCTGCTGTTCGGCAAAAGTTATTGGCGTAAGATCATCAATTTTGAAGCCATGGTGACAGAAGGGATGGTTTCCGCTGCAGACCTAAACCTCTTTCGTTACGTTGAAACGGCAGAGGAAGCCAATCAAGCCGTTTATGAATTTTACGCTAGCAGCCTGTCGGACTTTCGGGACTGAAACGAAAATTCGGCCGTTTGAGAACAGATTTTGGCTCTTTTGAGAGCAATAGCCGTAGCTATTGGTCGAAAAGGAGCTGAAATATGGGCCAAAGAGACGAATTTGCAGCCAGTTCATTGTAAGTCCGACAGGCTGCTAGGGAAAACGGATTTCCGACAGGGGCTTAGCGCGACCCGCAATCCTGTCGAGGCGAAGAGTTTAGTCGAATCATTTAATCATTGAGGTTTCTATGTCGAGAGCTGAAAGTGTTGCACAGCAATCCGCCTGTCTGTTGGACGGCAAAGGCCATAGCCGCCCTCTTGCCTGGGACTTGATCACTCAGGATGTGCCTTCCAAAGGCACCCTCTGGCTGCAACTCGACTACACCCAGGAAGAAACACAAAGCTGGTTACGCGATGAGAGTGGCATAGACCCGCTCGTTCTAGAAACGCTGCTCGCTGAAGACACAAGGCCGCGTTGCTTTGTTCACGGAGGCGGTCTGCTGGTGACCTTGAGAGGGGTGAATCTCAACCCTGGCGAGAGCCCTGAAGACATGGTCTCAATCAGGGTATGGGTCGAGCAAACCCGTATTATTACAGTAAGCCACCGCAGGGTTATGGCATTGGAAGACTTGGCCCGTAGCTTGAAAGATGGCGACGGCCCCCTTGACTGCGGCGATTTCCTTGTCCACCTGACCCAGGGCCTGGCGCGCCGGATGGCAAACGTTCTAGAAGATTTCGATGACTCGGTTTCAGCACTTGAGGATGAAGTCCTCGTTCAGGAGAACTTCCAGCTGCGCGGCAGCATCAGTTCGCTACGCCGTCAGGCGATTTGCCTGCGCCGCTACCTTGCACCTCAGCGTGAAGTGATGGTGCGTCTGCAAACTGAAAAGTTCCCCTTTTTCAGCGACCTGCACCGCGTGCAATGCCGTGAAGTCGCCGATCAGGTCACCCGCTACGTTGAAGACCTCGATTCTGCAAAAGACCGGGCGGCCATTGTCCAGGATGAGCTTGAGGCCAAACTGGGCGCTCAGATGAACAAGACCATGTACCTGCTATCGATCGTTGCAGCCATCTTTCTGCCGCTAGGCCTTCTGACCGGCCTACTCGACATCAACGTCGGCGGCATACCCGGAATGGAGAACCCCAATGCGTTTCTCATTGTCTGCAGTTTTTTGGTGGTCATTGCGATCTTGCAGGCAATCCTTTTCAGGCGCATGCGCTGGATGTAGTGACCCCTGTATTTAATGCAGCCACCTAAGCCAATAACGTCTATAATGAGTGCGGCTTCTCACTAGCAGCTCGTTCTTTTCCGCGCCTGCTTCGTTATGTCTTAAGCCACGTAGTTGCAACGATGTGGCTCAAGACATGCCTTGCTGGAACAAAAATTACGGCGTTGTATTTACCTCATTTCAGCATTGACACGACACTTGTGATATCCGCTGTCGGGACCAAAAAAATGGGAACATTGCAAAACACTTTCAGTATCGCCTGGCAAGAGGTTGCCAACCTCACCCCTCGAATCGTTGCAGCTCTCACCGTTTTATTTGTCTGCATTTGGGTCGGGCGACTCTTGGGTCGTTTAACTGCTAGGCTTCTTGCTGAAAAGAGCGCAACGAAAGTTTATGTGAGATTCCTCCAGCAATTAGCAACCTGGTTACTAGGTCTTCTTGGTCTGGCTCTAGCTCTCAACATCCTGGGCCTTGGCAATATTGCCATGAGCCTGCTGGCTGGTGGTGGAATGGCTGCTGTTGTCTTCGGTTTCGCCTTTCGTGAAATTGGCGAAAACTTTATAGCAGGCTTTTTCCTGACCTTCAGTCGGTCCTTTGAAGTTGGTGATATTATTGAATCGGAGAATTTAGTCGGCGTAGTCAAGAACATTGAACTCAGACATGTTCACATCCGCACTCCTGACGGTTGCGATATTTTCATCCCCAGCACACAGATATTTAAATCGCCTTTGCTTAATTACACACGTGATGGCCTGAGACGTCTCAATTTCGTCGTTGGGGTCGACTACTCTGACAACCTTAAAAAGGCTCGTTCTCTGTTACTGAATGTCGTCAGGAGTTCGGCAGGAGCCCTCAATGATCCCCTGCCAAGGGTCATGATGTCGGCCCTCTTGCCTCAGTATGTAGAACTTCAGGTTAATTTTTGGGTGGATACTTTTGACAAAAGTCACGACATGATAGAGATAAAGAACACCGTCATGGACTGCTGCTGCCAGGTGCTTAAAAAAGAGGGTTTCACGTTCAGTTCAGACTGCTCAAGCAACATCAACCTCGCAACCCCCGTGCCTCTTAACGTCCTGATGAAATCGGCACTTCAGCCACCAGAGAGTCTAACCCCGACGAACGGACAGTTCGACCATGAATAGAATAGA
The DNA here is from genome assembly GCA_030005635.1 of Deltaproteobacteria bacterium IMCC39146. Classification (GTDB taxonomy): domain Bacteria; phylum Desulfobacterota; class Desulfuromonadia; order Desulfuromonadales; family BM103; genus M0040. Next base: position 79,311 of record JARUHP010000016.1, on the reverse strand, counting down.
GATGCTACTGGACTATTTTCTTGGGCCACTTGTTTTGGTTGCTGTGTTGATCTTGGGCTTGATTGGACTGAATTTGCTACTGGCCAGGTTACAAAAGGACCATCCGGAGCGTGCGATTCAACGACAAGTCACAATGCTGTGCACAACACTTGCTGCTATTTTCTTTCTGGTCATCCTCTTACCTATCAATGAGGTCCTTCGCGGTCAGATTTTAAGTCTCCTCGGCATCCTGCTCAGTGCCACCATAGCCTTAAGCGCCACCACCTTCCTTGGCAACGCTCTGGCTGGGATTTTATTGAGGAGTGTCCGAAACTTCCGCACCGGCGACTTCATCTATATTGGGGATCATTTCGGGCGAGTTTCCGGGAGAGGCTTGTTTCACATCGAGATACAGACCGAAGATCGCGATTTGATGACATTGCCCAACCTGTTCGTGACTAACAACCCGGTTAAGGTGACACGTGAATCTGGAACCATTATCTCTGCCGAAGTCTCTCTCGGATACGATGTCCCGCACAGCCAGGTCGAAGCCCTGCTCTTGCAGGCCGCAACTGACGCCGGCCTGGATGATCCATTCGTCTACATTCTAAAACTTGGCGATTTTTCCGTCCTCTATAGAACAAACGGCTTACTGTCCGATGTCAAGCAACTGCTCTCTGCGCGCTCCAGGCTAAATGCAGCCATCCTTGACTCCATACACCGGGCTGGGGTGGAAATTGTTTCACCAAACTTTATGAACACCAGAGACGTATCGGGGCAGACCTTCACCTCTCAACCTCTTTTCAATAAAGTTCCCCCTTTAGAAAGCAAGGAGCCGGAAGAGATCATCTTTGACAAGGCTGAACAGGCGGCAACACTTGAGGAGCAGAAGGCTTGCGTGGTGGAGCTTGAAAACCAACTCGAGGTTCTCACAGATGTGCTCCCAAAAGCCAGTGAGGAGGAAAAGTCCAGGATCAATGAGACCATAACAAAATTGCAACACAAGCAGGAGCAACTTGAAAACAAGATATCTGTGGACGGGAAAACTTTGGGCGAGGAAGTCAATTAGCTAAAAAGAGGAGAAGGATTTTGAAAATTATTTCGATAAATGGCAGCAGAAGGAAAAAGGGCAATACTGAGCGGCTCATTCAGTCGATATTGAAGCCTCTTGAGCAAAGGGCAACGCATGTTGAATCTATCTTCCTCGGAGATTACACCATAGGCGCTTGTACTGGCTGTGAAGGCTGCAAAGACTCTTGGGAGTGTGTCATCAAGGACGACTTCCAATCGCTGATAGAAATGATGGATGAGGCGGACGGGGTCGTTCTTGCTTCGCCAACCTACTGGTACACAGTAACCTCTGACATGAAACGCTTTATTGATCGCTGCTATTGCCTTATTCAATTCCCTAAAAATCGTAGCGAATGGATTGGAAAATATGGTGGGACAGGCAAAATCTGTGTGACTGCGGCAGTATGTGAACAGAAAGAGGAGGCGAATATGGGGAACACCCTGACACTCCTTACGGACTTTGCCAAGGATATCGGCTTAAACGTTGTCGATTCGGTGAAGGCTCTAAATTGTTTTGAGGCGGGAAGTATTGAAAAGGAAAAAGTAGCTTTGACAGCAGCTGAATCAGCGGGACAGCGTTTTTTACAACAGCTGAAATCTTTGGTTTAAGTCATCTACAACATGAGCCCCATCTGCCCAGGTAGGCACGTGTTTATTATCTTCTGATGCCGCTCCGTATGAGAGATACTCTCCCAGGGGCTCTCTCATTTTTTATTCTCCGACTCTTTTCCGAGGCGTTTCTTTCCGGATTCATCGCCAGCGAGCAGCCTGTTGGACTGACAATGAACTGGCTGCAAATTTGTCTCTTTGGCCCACATTTCAGCTCCTTTTCGACCAATAGCTACGACTATTACTCTCCAATGAGCCAAAAGCTGTTCTCAAACGGCCAAATTTTCGCTTCAGCCCAGAGAATCCAAAAACCGTTTCATAAAGACCTGATGTTTCAAGTTTATTTTAAGGTCGGGTGCATAACTGGCCCAATCATTACTATTGTGGTAATATATATCAAGTGATGGGTAGTATTTACACCTACTTCATTAAGCACGAAGCCCTTTTGTCACATTATTCAAGGCTGAATCTCCTGCCACATGTGGCAAAGCAGGGAAGGATTGACTCTCTAACCAAGGAAAACACTATGAAGCAAAAGTATCTAATTCGATCGTTAACCATGATTGTATGCCTGCTCTTCATCGGGGCAACGGCACAGGCAGCGACAACCCTGACGAGTGTAAAAACAGACAAACCGGTTCTGCTCTCAGGTACGGTAGACAAGGTCTGGAATAAGTCTGCCCCGCTGACGGTAAAACTGGACAACCTCCCCTACGAGCCAAGCAACGGCTATGACGGCATGAAAGAGACGACTGTAACCATGAAGTCGCTCTATGACGATGAGTACCTTTATCTCTTACTCCAATACGACGATCCCACAGAAAGCTTGGCACGGTTCCCCTGGGTCAAGCAGCAAGATGGAACATGGAAGCAGCTAAGCAAGAAGGATAGTACCGGCCACGACAATACCTATTACGAAGATAAAGTCGGCATCTTCTGGAACATCAATACCGATGGCTTCACAAATGAGGGTTGTATGATCGCCTGTCACATGGATATCGAAGGTGACACCTCGGCAGGTCGCAAGTTCACCAACAAAGAAGGTGAAACTATCGATATGTGGCACGTCAAAAATGTCAGAACCAGCCCACTGGGACAAGTAGATGATCAATTTGTAGACAGCACCAGTGATGGTAAAACCAACAAAGGCTGGGGTCGTAAAGGCGACGTCAAAACCGGTGGCGGTTACGTAAACAACGTCAACAAAGACAAGACCGCTCCAGCCTATATGAACTACCCACCCAGCGCGGAAGCTGAGTACTATATTTTACCGAGTCTGAAGACTCCTTTCGTCGACATCTTTAAAGCTGGTGATGTGGTTCCCGGAATTATTATCGATGCCTTCCAGGGCCCCCGTGGTGATATCGAGATGCGCGGCAAGTGGGACAACGGCGTATGGATTGTGGAAATTCGCAGAAAGTTGGTTACTAGTGGGGAGAAAGCTGATATTCAGGACGTTCAGTTTGACGACTTGAGCAAACTCTACCATTTTGGCATCTCAGTGTTTGACAACAGTCAGATCAACCACCTGTACCACGACGACACTTTAATCTTAAAGTTCAAGTAAAACGCACATACATTGAAAAACAACAAAGCCCGGCAGAGGAAATTCTCTGGCGGGCTTTGTCGCAAAAAAAAGTCTGCTCCGTCTTTCTTTGACCGGCAATATTAACTTGTTGTAGGTTAAGGCATTTACTTACATGACAAATTCTTTTGGGGCGGGCTTCAAACATGGACGTGATGAGCACAAATGATTTAATCCTTGAATGTATCAGAGCCTTTGTTCTGATTGCATTACTGTTAATTCTCTTTTACAGGGGCAAACTCACTTCACTGGCAGGGCACCCAGGTTGGAAGCAGATCCTTATAGGCTTTACCCTGATCACTTTTGCAACAATTCTGGACATAACCGATGAAATCCCCGGGCTTGAAAAGTTCGTCATCATAGGCGACACAGTCATTGAAGCGTTCCTGGAAAAACTCCCTGGCTACCTCCTTGGGTTTATCATGGTTCTTATCGGTTTTTATAAGATGATCCCCTCTCTGTTAAAAGCACAGGAGGCCGAAAAGGAATTGGCAGAACATAGGGAACACCTTGAGCAACTTGTCAAGAACCGCACTCAAGAACTTGAAGGCGCGCAAGCGGAGTTACTTCAACAAGAGCGACTGGCCACCCTGGGCCAGTTGACGGCTACGGTCAGCCACGAGCTTCGCAATCCATTAGGCACCATCCAGTCCGCCTTATTTTCTATAGAGGAAAGCCTTGAGAGCAAAGACCGCCAACGTGTAAACCGCCCTATTGAGTTAGCTGAGCGCAGCATCAATAGATGTGTCAAGATTGTCGAAGAGTTGACGAGTTATGCCCGAGTTAAAAAACTGAGTCTGTCTAAAGCTTCTGTCGATCTCTGGCTGAATAATGTCATAGAAGAGCAGCAGATTCCGGAAACTATCATTGTCGAACGCGACCTGGCAGTGAATCTGCAAGCACAGTTTGACCAGGACAAGCTTCGCCAGGTTATAGTCAACCTCATCAGCAACGCCATACATGCTCTTGAATCGAAATCATCAGACCACAAGGTCATGAGCATTTCCGTAAAGCCCCTGCAGGACAGGTATGAGATACAAATCAATGATAATGGCATTGGCATGCCCGACGAAGTTAAAGAAAAGATTTTCGACCCGCTTTTTTCAACCAAAGATTTCGGTATAGGGCTCGGGATGGTCATCGTTAGCAACCTGGTCAAACAACATCGTGGTAAAATCTATGTGGAGAGCCAACAAGGGGAAGGCACAACCATTACACTTCGCCTCCCGGTGACCATCAACGACCATGATTGCGAGGACGCCCCCCCCCTACACTGATCTCCGGCCGGGTAAAAGTTTGGCCTCTGCCGGTAAGCGCGCCGACGATTTTCTTTAGCCGTTCAAAACAAAAAAAGAGCAACAGATAAACAATCTGTTGCTCTCTGCACGGCAACTCGAACAGTTAACACTCTGCCGAACCTTGTCATTAATCCAAACGGCCTGCCCAAGTTTGCTCTTTTTCTCTTTCCCCCGACATCGCAGCGATTCGGTTAGAATTTAACCTTCGCTTGCGCCGCGGCCATCTCAACACTAACAACCGGCGGCAAAGCTTCACCCGTCTGTTCAAAAATTGCATCCAGAGAAGCTTGTGTCATCGATCGATACATGAGGCGTGAGGTGACCTTGTAATCACCTTTACCCGGCAACGCGATGCGGTAAGTTTCGCTGTCCTTGCCCTTTGCGGGAATGCGCCTGTCGTAGCCAATACCATGGGCTTGCCAGCTCTTACCCGTCAAATTGCCCTCTGCGTCTTTGAAAAGAACCCGGAAGAAGACTGCGTTCGGGTCGACGTAATTTTTGTCATCAACCATTCCTGAGCTGTAGACCAATTTGCCCTCGCTATCGACCACCTCAATCTGCAGCCACATGATGCGGATATATGTGGTTCCTGTGGGAATCTTGTGGCCGGCACCAACATTATGAACATCCACTGTCAGCTCAAGAGTTCCGTCATCCGTGATCTTCTCAGCAAGTTTGACCTCGGCGGCGGCACGCAGGAACTCCCGGGACAGTTCCGCCTGCTCGTGGTTGCCCATCTCATCCTGAGCATAAGAGCTGCCACCGATAAAGCCGTGAAAAGCAAGGTTTTCCCGTGGTTTACCCATCAAGGCCGCACGACCTGGCGATTGGGTGATCCCGGGTGTGGGGGTCATATGACAATCCTGGCAACGGATACCTTGCTTGCCATATTCGTTGTTCTTCCAGTCGTCCCAGGTATCAATAATATGCGTACCGGTGGCAGGATGGATGACCATGTGACAGGAGCCGCAAAAAGCTGCTTTGCTATGAATTTTCGTGTTTTTCACCTCGTGATAAAGTGATTTGCCATCTCCCCTAGGGCCACGCTTCACGTTACCTGGTGCCGAATCATGTCCCATATTGTACATCTGGCTCACACCTGTCACGGTGTGGCAAAAATCACAGGAGATACCACGACGCGAAGCAGCGTCGAACTTGCTTCCATCGGCCGGAGGTAAAAGTCCCGTACGCGCCGCAATGGGCGCATGACAGGCGCCACAGAGGACATCAGTAGCACCGTCGGTCTGCTGATGAGCCAGAAGATAATCGGGTTGATACCACTTGTCCTCCCATGCGTAAGCATGCATGGACTTCGACCACTCGCTATAGATATCACGATGACATGTTGAACAGACCTTGGGATCCTCAAAGGAACCGGGCTCAAACAACTGTGATATTACGGCCTTTGTTTCAACGGTGGCGGCAACAGCCCCTACCTCCGCCGGCCCTACGCCAGGAGAAGCGTGCAACAGTTTGTTTCCTCCCAAAAAGGCTAACAGAGAAGCCGACAGAGCAAAAAAGAACAAATTTTTCATACCTTAAACTCCTTACCAAGAGGCATCATCAAACATAACCAAGAAAGAACATATCGAAGTACTGAACCTTGTCCACCCCGTCATTGATTTTTTTTCATAAATAAACTAGCATCAAGCCGCTTCTACAAAACCACTCAAAACTAAGGAGTCTCGCAGATGCATACCCTAAAATTGTCGATCTTCATTCTGTTCTTTGCTCTCTCCACCTTAACGGGCACTTCAGCTCTTGCCGCCAAAGGCAAGGACCCTACAGCGAACTGGAAGCCCAAGTTCGATCCGAGCAGCGCAGAACACACTTACCTGTTGTCATGCGTTGGACATCCAGCAATCGAAGGCGTCGGAGTTGGCTATAGAATCCGTGACAAGGTCTGGGAGAAAAGTGATGGTCGGCTCTTCGTTGACTTCAGGCCTCTTTCACAGCTGGGCGGCGAGAAGGACGTCATTCGCAAACTGCAGATGGGAGCCGTTCACGGCATGATGAGCTCTTCCGTTGCTGCGGCCAATATTTCTGACACACTCGGCATCGTAAATCTTCCCTATGTCGTTGATACCTTTGAGAAACTGGACCATTTTCGAGAAACACCGAAACTCTGGCAACCCTTTCAGGATGCCGCGTTAGAACAAAACATCGTCGTCACAGACGTCACTGGATATGGCTCGTATGGCTGGGCAACAAATTCCCCCGTCAAGAACATTGAAGAGGCAAAATCAATCAACTTCCGAATCGCCCAGGCTCCTGTCAACATTGACTTCTACAAAGCCTGGGGGCTCAAATTCACCGTAATGCCTTGGCCGGATGTCCCTCAAGCGTTACAGACAGGCGTCATTACCGGCCTTGACCACACGCCTATCGTTTGTAACATCAGTGGAAAATTCAATGTAGCGAAGAATTACACCCAGCTTGACTATGCACAGGGCCTTTATATTCACCTCAGCAACACACGCTGGCTCGACAAGCTTCCGCAAGATCTTCGCCAGATCCTTCTCGATACAATTAAGGAGGAAAGTGCCGTTGCTCGCTCTCTGACTCAAAAACAACAGGCGGAACAGATTGAAGCGGCCAAGGCTAGCGGCGTCTCCTTCTATTCACTCTCTTTGCAAGACAGGGCTCAGCTCATCGACAAAGCTAAGCCGATGTATGAAAAGTGGGGAGCGAAAATTGGCGCTGAATATTTTAAAGGGGTGCGTGACGAACTGGCTAAACAATAAGGCGGGAGAACATGCTTTAGCACGCTAGCTATGTGAGCTGGAGGCATTGCTTCAAGTCTTGCCATCCCGATCATTAACCATTATGAGAGCGACCCTTCGGGGTCGCTTTTTGTTTTGGTTCTACAACCAAAAAAATATTTAAAGCAGAGTCGCAGAGAGCGCAGAGGTAAAGCTCTTAACCTTATAAAAAACGAGTCAATAAACCAAACAAAGGGAATACGTCTTCACACCAAAACAATAAGCGCTGAGATCAAAAGACCAACGCAAAGCTAAGAAAAGCCAGGAAAGACGCAAAAGGTGATTATTCTTGCTTTCTGAAGTGGTTTTCTTTACGGGCTTTCTTTACCCCTTCGCGCCTTCGCGTTAAATAGTTACAGCCTTTGTTTGGGTTGTAGGCATAGCCCTTGCGTATTTATCTCTAGACTGAAAACAGATGAATTATGCCGCAACCAGAATCGGCCAGAGCAGGCTGCTGGCAATCGCCCACATGACCCCGCCAATCAATATATCGAGGATTTTCCAGGCGATCTTTTTGCGAAAAAGGGGAGTCAGGACACGAGAACCGTAGCCCAAGCCGTAAAACCAGAGCATTGAGGCACAGACGGCACCAATGGCGAAAGAGGGTCTTTGATTTTCAGGGAACTGGCCCGCAATACTGCCGAGAAGAATGACCGTATCAAGGTAGACGTGCGGGTTGAGCAGGGTCAGAGCAAGAGTTGTCGCGATGGCCCAGGTCAGCCCTGAAGCCGGTTGATCTGACGGATCAACCTCCATGGCCTCTGCTTTAAACGCTGAGCGGAAAGATTTCACTCCGTAAATAAACAGAAAGAAGGCCCCTCCCCAACGGGCAGCCAACATCAGACTTTCCGAGGAGGCGACCAAAGTTCCGAAGCCACCGACTCCGAGGAGAATAAGCAGCGCGTCGCACAAAAAGCAGAGGGTGCAGATTGTGAATACGTATTCCTTCCTCAACCCCTGGCGAAGGACAAATGCGTTCTGACTGCCAATCGCAATGATCAGGCTGGCGCCGAGGGTGAAGCCTTGGATGAGTGGTGTTAGCATATGGTTCGCAAAGCTGCAGAGGGCAGCATAGAAGGTTTGTACAGAGCGATCATCTCCACAATAAGTATTGGCAAAAAACGAAACTTCAAGCTCTTCAGCAATAAAAAATACACCATTAAATAGCTGCGACTGGGTTAGCTTCACTTGGCAGAACACGCACAATCCCATCCACGAGCACCCTGGTTGTGAACGGCTTGCTCAGGTAACCGTCAAAACCCATCTCCAGATATTTTCCCTGATCACCGATGAGAGCAAAAGCAGTCAGGGCGATCACTGTCTGGGGTCTTCCGTTAAACTGCTCGAGTTCACGCAGGATGCTCAGGGCTGCGACACCATCCATCACCGGCATCTGAATATCCATGAACACAATATCAAAAGCATTCGCCTTGAAGAGATCAATGGCGACCTTGCCATTAACAGCGTGCGTAACCCTATGACCAAAATTTTCCAGAACCATCTTTATAAACTGTGTACTGACAGGGTTATCCTCGGCCAGGATGACATTTAAAGTTGGGCCTTTCCACCGCGGAACATCACTCTCAGAAAGGGTTTTTTCTACGACATGACCGGTCTTTTTCTTTAAGGGAAGAATAAAGTGAAAGGTGCTTCCGGTCCCCACCTGAATCTCAACACGGAGGTCCCCCCCCCATCAAGGCGGCAAGACTTCGACTGATAAACAAGCCCAATCCGGAGCCACCGTAGTTCTGACTATTAACTCGGGGGCTTGAGCAAAGGGCTCAAATTCTTTTCCAGCTGACCTGACGGGATACCAATACCGATATCTTTTATAGCGATATCCAAAAGAAGCCTGACGTCAGTTTCTTCAAGCAGGGTTTTCCCCGATCCACTCGGAAGACGTGTCAAAAATATTTTGGAGCTTCTCTTTGCTTTCCTGTAATTCATCTGACACTTTCTTGCGCTGAGTGATGTCGCGGTCGATCCCCCGGTATCCCCGGAATTGACCTTCCTCATTAAAAACAGGTGTGGCACTCGATTCAATCACAACCTCATGGCCATTTTAGCTACGGTTTATGTTGATTAAATTTTTAAATGGCAGGTATTTTTTTGCGAATGAATCAAAGTGTTCATGAACACGCTCTGCCTCATCAGGATCCATCAGGTCGAAGGCATTCAATCCCATTAACTCACTGGGGTCATAACCCAGCAAATTTCGGATTTGCGGACTTACATAGGTAAAACAAGAATTTTCGTCAAACTCCCAAACCAATCATGGGAGTGCTCAACCATCTTTCTGAAACGATCTTCTTCATTTGACATGGCAGTGACCTGGCCCTGGTGAATAAAAATAGCGTCATAAAGCTGCTTCAATTGTACACGAGACCAGGGCCAGGAGAAACCTGCTAAACGGTTCTACTTCATTACAATCAGTGGAGCATTCTCACCACTGAACAGAAGGGAAACCTTAACTTCAAAAATATTGCAGGTTGCCAATCTCTTGAAGCAACCTGTCGTTAGCCGGCATCCCCTTATGAACATAGCGAAGAATCCCGGAGTGGTCGATTAAGTAGGTTAATCGACCACTCCCATAGATTTTGCGGATGGACCCTTTGTCGACGAGCAGTGAAAAGTTCAGGCCGAGCTTTTTGACAAAATCTTCATGTGTTTCCAGAGAATCGGCACTTACGCCCAGAACCTGGGCGCCGAGCTTTTCGAAACGATTGATGTCATTTTGAAAAGCCTGCATTTCACTGGCTCAGCCAGGGGTGAAATCGGCATAGTACAAGGCGAGCACAACCGGCCCCTTCTCCAGGGCCTGACTGAGGGTGATCTTTCCCCGGGTCGACATGGCAGTAAAATCAGGGGCCGCATCACCAACCTGCAGAGCAGCAGCGTTCTTAGCCAGCAACGCCTCGGCAAGAACAGTTCCGGCACGAATCAATCGTTTCATTGAGAACTCCTTGCACTTGTATGGTCCGCCATAAAGGCAAGACTCGTGAAACAGGGCCTGTAAAACTTTTCTGATCCTGACTATTGATCTTCGACCGTTTTGAAACCTTCCGGACCACGAAGAATCGTTTTTCCGGAGGCCTTTACTATGCCTTTCAGCATGCCATTAAAAACATAATGATGAAACGGCATCACAGAGTACCAGTAAAGCAGGCCCAAGAGCCCTCGCGGCAAGAACCTGGCAACCTGTTGCAGTTCTACCTGGCCATTCTCCAGGGGCTTAATCCGGAAAGAAAGGACCGCTTCTCCGGGCATCTTCATCTCGGCGGAAAGCATCAGGTAATCTGGCTTTCGCACGTCGACCACCCGCCAGAAGTCGAGAGCATCTCCGGGGTAGAGCTCTGTCTGACTACGACGCCCTCGGCTCAGGCCGACCCCGCCACAGAGTCGGTCTATGATCCCCCGAATTTGCCACAGCCAATCGGCATAGTAGTAGCCATTTTCACCACCGATCGAGCTCACAGCAGGCCAGACCTCCTCCGGTCGTGCCTCCAGAATGACTTTTCGCGAATCATCATAGAAGCTGCCCCCGGCCCAGCCAGGGTCACCAGGAACGCTCCATTCTGCCGGATGAATCGCTCCAGAGTCTATCCAGGAGGTTTCTACATGGTGTTGTCGCAGACGATCAAGCGCCAGTCGAATCGCTTTCCGGGCATCGAAAAGGTCTTGGGGCAAAAGCTCTCTAATGCGGTTTTCCTGACAGACCACAGGATGGCTCAAGCCTTCGGCCAAGGGTCGTGCAATTGAAGCTGGGACCGGGGTCACGAGGTGAATCCAGTAGGAACTGAGGCGTGGCGTGAGCACCGGGACCGGAAGGATCAGCCGGCGGCGCAGCCCCGCTTCCTGAGCATAGATTTCCATTAATTCCCGATAGTTGGTTATCTCAGGCTGACCGACATCAAAAGTCTCTCCGAGAGTTTTCGGTTCTTCAATACAGCCGACCAGATAGTAGAGGACATTTCTGACTCCGATCGGTTGACAGGGAGTATCTAACCAGCGCGGCGTAATCATGACCGGCAGTCGATCAACCAGGTAACGCAGGATTTCAAAAGAGGCACTGCCTGAGCCAATGATCATCGCCGCCCGCAGGATGGTCACAGGAACCGGCCCATGACGCAGGATATCACCAACTTCGGTTCTCGATTGCAAGTGGTGGCTGAGCTTTCCCTTTTGGTCTCCCAAGCCACTCAAATAGACGATCTGCGCTAGCTTTTCTGCTTCGGCAGCTTCTGCCATGTTGCGCGCAGCCTGCCGGTCAGTGAAAGCAAAGTCCCTGACTCCAGGAGTCATGGAATGGACCAGGTAGTAGGCGGCACGACAGCCAGCAAGAGCCTTTTGCAGCGAGGACTTGTCCAGAACATCGCCTTTGACGATTTCCAGCTTCGGGTGTTCTGCCCAGGGACGGTTCTGGAGTTTCTCCGGGGCACGAGCGAGAGCTCGAACATGATAACCGGCGTCCAACAGAAGGGGCACAAGACGGGCACCGATGTACCCGGTTGCTCCGGCAACAAAAATGGGTTTTGAATCTCTCTTTTGTGTCATGATGATCTTTCCCTCGGCAGTCTCGTCAGTGCAAACATTTTACCAGGCACTTTGACAATAAAATCAACAAATTGTTAAACTGATAAATAGCCTATCATACGAAAAAGCATAACGTTGCCAAGCCTTCTAACTTTAAATAAATTGGAAAAACCTCCATGCTGCGTCTAGGACTCTGCTGCCTGTTCAATCAGGCCCCCATCCGCTTCAGAAGCGCAACGGCAAAGTTTGTCAGGCCCCTCAACCGCCCTGCCCAACTGCTGAAGCTGAGTGAACTCTGCCTTGATAACGCACGCTCGTTGGTTGCCGCCGTTGAAGAGGTGCATTGCTTGGGGTTCGGCTCTTTCCGGGTCTCCTCGCCGTTGCTGCCACTCTACACCCACCCCGAGGTTGGTTACCGTCTGGAAGAGCTCCCCGACGCTCGAGAAATTACGGCAACGCTACGCTCGGTCAAAGCTCTCAAGGAAAAGCATCTACTCCGGCTCAGCTTCCATCCTGACCAATTCACCCTACTCTCCAGCCCCCGGCCCGAAGTCACAGAGGCCGCTCTCAGGGACCTTGACTACCAGGTAATACTGGCTGAACTGATCGGGGCCGATGTGATCAATATCCACGGTGGCGGCGTCTACGGTGACAAACAGAGTGCCCTGTCGCGACTGGTGAAGGAGATCTCTGCGTTACCGGAACCGATCCGCAGTCGGTTGACCCTGGAAAACGACGATCGCAGCTACACGGTCGAAGATCTTTTACCGGTCTGCGAACAGCTCGACGTTCCTTTGGTCTATGATGTCCATCATCACCGCTGCAACCCCGACGGCCTGACCGTCGCTGCAGCAACCGAAGCCTGCCTACAGAGCTGGCGACGACTCGGGCGCGAGCCCCATTTTCATATTTCATCTCCGAAACACAGCTGGAACGGTAAACCGGGACCCCATGCCGACTTTATTGATATTGCTGACTTCCCGGCAGAGTGGCAGGGTCTGGACGCCACAATCGATGTTGAAGCTAAGGCAAAAGAGCTGGCGGTTCTGAAGCTAAAGAAAGATCTGTCCCTGCCTTCATGGCCAGGTGACGAAAGTTCCGCTAAACGTGGTTGCGCAGCTTCAACTCCAAAGGATGCGGGTTGAGATAAACCTGCTGTTGCAGATAGACCTGGTCATATTTACGCACAAAATGATTGAGTAGAGTGACTGGCACGATCAAGGGGATTTGGCGCGCCCCGTAGCTATCGATGACGCTTAAGACCTCTTTTTTTTCATCGGCGCTGAGCTGTTTTTTGAAAAAACCGAGCACATGCTGAAGGACGTTAACGTGCTTGGCGACCGTGGTTTTCAAACGAAGCCCTTTGGTCAGCAGAGCCAGGTAGCGATCAAAGAGTGTCTGCTCTTCCATGGCCCCAGCGTCGGCAACCAGTTTCCCCAGCTGTCGATAAATCTCAGTGCTATGGGAGAGCAGGAGCAGCTTATGCCGGGTATGGAACTCCACCAGAACACCGCGAGTTGCTCCTTGCTGTAAAGCCTCGCGCCAACGCTTGAGAGTAAAGATGGTTTCAATGAAATTCTCGCGTAAGCCTGGGTCGTTCAACCGGCCATCTTCTTCGACGGGAAGAAGGGGAAATTGCTCCATAAATGCCTGTGCAAAGAGGCCGACCCCTTGCTTGTTGGGGACCCCGTTGCGATCGTAGAGCTTGACCCGTTCCATGCCGCTGCTGGGTGATTTCGACTTGAAGATAAAGCCGCAGAGCTCTTCTTTTTCGAGTTCGGCAACCCGTTTGTTTGCCCATGCTGCCATCCGTTCGGTGATGTCTTCGCCACTTTTGGAAAAAACCAGACGCTGTGATTCAGGCTCCCCGACCAGACGTAGTGCCTCTCGAGGTGTCGGCAAGCCCATCTCGACCTCGGGACAGACAGGTACGAACTCGACAAACCGGCTAAGGGTCTCGGTGAGGAATCGATCGTGTTTGTGCCCGCCATCGAAACGAACCTTTTCACCGAGCAGGCAGGAACTGACTCCCAAACGAATTTTTGTCTCTGGCATAAGAACTCCTTTTAAACTTCAGCAAAACATAATCTTACCAGTAAATCCCAGAGAAGATAGGAAACATTCGATCTCTGGGGCTTGATTTGTGATTTGATTCTGCGACAATCAAGTTTAGACATCTCATTAACATACGGAACAGGTAGAGCCTTTTTATTCCTGGAGCACAGCATGAAATCCATAGCACTCCTTTTTGGCACCTTGCTATTGGCTGGAGGTACTACCGCCCCGCAGGGGATAATGACGGTTGATAATTTTGACCTTGATCGCTACCTCGGCACCTGGTACGAGATCGCCCGCCTTGATCATCGCTTTGAACGGGGTCTCAGTCAAGTTTCTGCGACTTACAGCAAACGGCCCGATGGCGGAGTTGATGTTATTAATCGCGGCTTCAAAAACCAGGCAGGCAAGTGGAAAGAGGCTAAAGGACGCGCCTACTTCATTGGCGAACCGGATGTCGCGCGCCTCAAGGTCACTTTTTTCTGGCCCTTCTACGGCGGTTACAACGTAATCGAACTTGACCATGAAAACTACAGCTATGCCTTGATTTGCGGCCCAAACAAAAAGTACTTGTGGATTCTGGCCCGGACTAAAAAACTCGACGCGAACATCATGGAGGCTCTTATCGATAAGGCAAAAGCCCTTGGCTTCAATACCAGTGAGCTGATCCTGGTCAATCAAGAGGAATAGTCGCAATGCACATCCTGGAACGCGATATTATCCTAAATACCGACCCGGAGACGCTCTGGGAGTTTCTCTCTACACCGGCAAACCTGAATGACCTGACACCTCCAGAGCTGCACTTTAAGATTCTATCCGAAGTTCCCGACAAAATGTACAATGGGCTGACGATCCTTTACGAAATCCAGATCCCCCTTTTTGGCAAACACCGTTGGCTGACAGAGATCAAACATATTGAGGCAGGAACCTTCTTTGTCGATGAGCAACGCGTTGGCCCCTACAAACTCTGGTATCATCAGCACCGGCTAGAAGCTTTTGACAAAAAAACCAGAATGATTGACCGGGTCTGCTATCAACTCCCTTTCGGCGTTTTGGGCCTTGTCGTCCACAGGCTCTGGGTTAAGAACATGCTGGAGAGGATATTCAGCTATCGCGCAACACGACTTGCGGAAAGGTTTGTTCAATAAATGCATCTGGTTTTCTATTTCGCGCCAGTAAAGCATCGAAAAATGTGAAACAGAAAAAGCAAATGACCTGACTCACGCCCGTTCGCTTTACTCTCTTGAGACGCAGAGAGCGCAGAGTAAGAGATAAACGACAAAACTTTCCTATGAGCAGTCTTTCTCTGCGCTCTCCGCGTCTCTGCGTGAGGACGGTTTTTATTTTGTCTTGTTGTTGTCCTTGCTTGTCTAGGCCATGAAAATGTAATGAACCCACTAGGGCCTAACTTGAGTAAAGCGGCCAACCCGACACATGCAAACTATTTGGTTTCGTGTTTCCACGATTCATTAAGGATTTGAACCTCATGTTCTGGATGGGAATCATCATACTGTCCATTTACGTTATTGTCGGGCTGGAGGTTACCATCGGCAGTCGGAAAATCCGTTTCCTGAGAGACGTCACTCCGGACTCGGCGAGTTCACTTCCGTCAGTTTCGATCCTCATCGCGGCGCGTAACGAAGAACGGAATATCCGCCTTGCCTTACAATCGCTGTTGGACCTCGACTATCCCCATCTGCAGTTGATCCTCGTCAACGATCGCTCCGAAGACAGAACCGGCGACATCCTTGATGAGATGAAAAAAGACGATCAACGCCTCGAGATTCTTCATCTTCGGGAACTGCCTAAGGGCTGGCTGGGGAAAAATCATGCGCTCTGGCAGGGCAGTTTGAAAGCAACCGGAGAATTGCTGCTCTTTAGCGATGCCGACGTGGTGATGGAACCGGACACCCTGCTCCGTGCAGTCAGCTACTTTCAAGCAGAGCAACTCGACCACCTGGCCGCGGCACCTGAAGCGAGGATGCCGAGTCTTTTTCTCAACATGTTCGGCGTCACCTTCGGGTTCTTTTTCGGCATCTTTACCCGGCCCTGGAAAGCGCCTGATCCAAAGAGTGATTGTCACATTGGTATCGGTGCCTTCAATCTGGTCAAGGCCGAAAGTTATCTACAGGCAGGAGGGCACAAGACCATCGCCTTACGCCCTGACGATGACCTTAAGTTAGGCAAGATTCTCAAGCAGCAGGGTTGCCGTCAGCAACTGATCTACGGTGCAGGCTTGATCTCGGTCGAATGGTACGCCAGCATCCGCGAGCTGGTTCTGGGCCTCGAAAAAAATGTCTTTGCCGGCACTGATTACCGCGTCTGGTTGGCCATCTCCGGGGTTGTCTTCAACCTGGTCGCCATTCTCTGGCCTTTCTTTGCGCTTTTTTTTACCTCTGGAAGCACACTCTTGCTCTACGCGCTCATCGTTCTGTCTATCGGCCTGATAGCCGCAGATGGTGCCCGTTTTCATGGCTTCAGTGCCTGGTTCGCACTTGGCTTTCCACTTACGGCCGGGCTCTTCACCTTCATCATTATTCGTAGCGTAACCTGCAACCTGGTTAAAGGCGGCATCACCTGGCGTGGCACCTTTTACTCTCTGGCAGAGCTTCGTGAAAATCGGGTTTGAAGAAACCCTTCGAGAACTCCGCGTCCTTGATTAACTTGTGATTTTAAGCCTTTCATGCTAAAAACCTTCTACTGATTAATACCTGTAGGTGAATCAGTCTAGAGTCGTTCAGCCTTGGCGACATAGCGCAAAACACTATCGCTTCCGACCCCTCTTTTGAGACCGTTATGAACAACACGCTTTTCATCTTAATTCTGATCGCTGTCTACCTGATCGGCGCCATTCCAACCGGGGTTGTCCTTGCTCGCCTGATGGGTAAAGAAGACGTTCGCCAAAAAGGCAGCGGCAACATCGGGGCATCCAACGTCTACCGGGTTGCTGGCAAACTGGCCGGTGTTTTGACACTGCTCGGCGACACCCTGAAAGGATTTTTGCCGTTACTGGCATTCAAAACCTGGCTGGAGCCAACACCGACACAGCTCGGGATTGCCAGCGCCGTTGCAATTTTGGGCCATTGTTACCCGGTCTATCTCAAATTCAAAGGTGGCAAGGGCGTAGCGACAGCGCTTGGCATCTTCCTGGTGCTTTCACCCAAAGCAGTCTTTTTCGCCCTGATTATCTTTATCCTGACCGTTGCAATAACCCGGTACATCTCTCTCGGCTCAGTATTGGCTGCACTTTCCGCCCCGCTACTGATTCTGCTTCTGAATCACCCGCAGTCGATTGTTCTGGCCACGCTCTTTATCGCCGCTCTGGTCATCTGGCGCCACCACAGCAATATCAGACGCTTGCTCGATGGCACGGAGACGCGTTTCAAAGCCTGACCGGCTCCTGAAATCTTGACTTTCCCTGAGAAGACTCCAACAATGTGTCGATACCAAAGATCTGAATTTTATTGGAGTCTCCTTTCATGACCTCACGCAACCGGAACCTGACCCTGATTATCTTCACACTGATCGGACTCCCCCTACTGTGTGTTGGACTCTGGTTGCAAAGTTTCGTTACGACCCCTGTCATCCCATCACAACCCCAAGCGATTGAGATCAAACAAGGCAGCTCCTTTGCACGTATTGCCGTACAACTGCAGACAGCAGGGGTCGTCAGCGATGTGCGTCGTTTCACCCTGCTGGCCCGTTGGCGCAAAGCCACAGGGCAGATCCATGCCGGAGAATATCTATTTGAAACGTCAGCAACTCCAGACCAGATCCTTGCCCGCCTGGTCGCCGGTGACATCCGCAAGTTCCAGATCACGATCCCGGAAGGCTTTAACCTGCAGGAGATTGCTGACCGTCTCGAAAAAACAGGTGTTGGTTCTGCTAAGGACTTTCTCTCTCTCTGTAAAGACGAAGCTTTTATCAAAGGTCTTGGAGTAGAGGCGACCTCACTCGAAGGATACCTTTTCCCCGAGACCTACACCTACAGCTCATCGACAACACCACGGCAGCTCTTGAGCGCCATGGTGGCACAACTCGATTCAGAGATCACTGCAGAGCTGCTGGAAAGCGCTGCCACCTTGAATCTTGATCGACACCAATTGATCACACTGGCATCGATTATTCAGAAAGAGGCCGGCAACCTGATGGAGATGCCGCTGATCTCTTCAGTGTTCCATAATCGACTCAAGCGTGACATACCGCTGCAAGCAGACCCAACAGTGATCTATGGCGTCGCTGATTTTGACGGCAACCTGACACGCAAGCATCTGAACACACCGACCCCATACAATACTTACCGTATGCGTGGGCTGCCACCGGGGCCCATTGCGAGTCCCGGTGGGTTTGCCCTGCACGCAACAGCGAACCCAGCAGAGGGCAAGGACATTTACTTTGTGGCACGAGGTGACGGCACCCACGAGTTTAACGCCACGCTAAAAGAGCACAATCGCGCGGTGCGCCGCTATCAACTGCGGCGGCGCTGAAAACACCAACCAGGAAGGCAAGAGTTATGGCCATGCGCATCCTGCTGGCTGAAGAAAATCTACAACTGGCTGCTGCGATTTCCGGTCGTCTCAAGCAGCAGGGCTTTGATGTCCAGCATGAGAGCGATGGCATCGCAGCTCTGCGTGCTATTGCCGTCGAACCTCCGGATCTGTTGCTGATCGAGCTCAAACTGCCCGGCCTGCACGGCATTGAACTGGTTAAAAAGTTGCGACAAAGCCCACGCACCATTAAACTGCCGGTGGTTGTGGTAACCGGTTATTACAAGGGCGAAAAATTTCAAACGGCCGCCAAGACTCTCGGCATTCATCACTATCTGGAGAAACCGCTTAAGGCTGCCGACCTCATGACAGCGATCCAGCAAGCAATCAACCCGCCCCCCTCAGCGACGGCGGCACCAGTCGCTGCGGCACGTCCTTTCGCACAACACTTGCGGACAGCATTCTTAAAGCGTTTTTCCGGTCTATTGACTTTGAAGTATCCGGAGACCCTACGCATGCTGACCTTTATCAACGGCGCTCCGGTTGCACTACGCCCTGCTTACAATCATCGTGACTTTGGTGATTTTCTCCGTAGCCGGGGTCAAATTTCCGATGATGAGTACAACTACTTCACAACCTCTGCAGCTTACCGACACGACATCCTGGTGCAACTGGGCTGCCTGCAATACAACGACCTTTTACAAGCCGAGATGGATTACCTGAACCAGGAACTCCTCTCCGCGTTTGGCTGCAAGCAATCACAAGCCGCGTGGAAAACTATTCCGGCCCCGGAGCTCTTGCAGCTGATTACCCTCAACGTGCCACAGCTGTTTTATGAAGGGTTCCACAAGCACGCCGGCCAAACCGCAGTGCAGTTGCAACAGACCTTTAAGGACAAGTATCTTCTGCTGGATCAGAATTATTACCGGCACATCAATTTCCTGCGTTTGAATGAAGCGGAAAAACGCTTTTTACACGGTCTTGACGGCCAACGAAAACTTGCCGAACTGGTCGCTGAAGAGCCCGACTGCGGTCCACTCCTGCTGACCTTGACCAACCTGAACATGGCACGCTTTGCCACCGTCCCGACCCCTTCTGCACAAGCCGAAGACTTGCCACTGCGCGAGCTTTTCAACGCCATAGAAGAGGAGATGGAGGTTCCTGCAGAGGAAACGCTCGAAAGCTTCTCCGACCTGGTTGATGAGAGTGACGCTGGAGACCTTTCTGCCTCAGGTCCTGAGGTTAAATCGGCACAAGTCCAGGCAGCAACAACAGCCAAGCCAGAGGAAGATGACCTGCCCCAGGAAGTCCGTCTGATCGCCAAAAGCCTGGAAGACAAAAACCACTACGAAGTCTTTGGCATCAAGCAGGGGAAATTCTCCATAGACCTTTTGAAAGAACGCTACTTCGCCATTACGCGCAAGTTCGGTCCCGAGGTCCTCATGCAACTCGGTGGCGAAGAAGCTGTGCTGGTCGAGGAGATATTGTCAAAGGTGGCCACGGCCTACGACACCCTCACCGACGTCGTCAAAAAAGAGCGTTACGATGAGATGCTCGGAGCCGACAAGATCGGCCTTGGCCATAAAGGCGATGATCGTTTTCAAGCCCAGGTGCAGGCAGAGTCAGGCAAAGTGTTCCTGGAAATGGAAGAGTGGGACAATGCCGAAAGAGCACTCCAGGAAGCGGTGAATGCAGACCCCGACAGTGGCGACTACCTGGCCAGCCTGGCCTGGGCCATCTATCGCAACCCCAAATACACTGACAGCCTGGCCATGCGCAATAAAGCCAAGCAGATGCTCAACAAATCGATCACCATGGAACGAACCGCCCTGGCGTTTGCTTACAAAGGCTGGATGCTTTTCGAGGCAGGACAGGAATCAATGGCAGAATCCGAGTTCAACAAAGCCCTCAAACTTGATGCGCGCCTGTCTATGGCCCGCAGAGGATTGCGCAACCTGCAAGAACAGCAGGTCCAGCAGAAAAAAGGTTTGTTTAAGAGGATGTTTAAATAACGTGGCGCGTGGCGGGGAAATTCTAAAGAAAAAAAGAAAGGGGCCAGAATTAATTCTGGCCCCTTTTTAAATATTTATCGCGCTGCGCGCCGCTCGCCACCAAATCAAAGCCTACAGCTTTCAATCGTGAACATACGCCCACTCTCCCACGCTTTCAAACCAGCCACCATGCCCCAATGACGGATAATTTTGCAGCGGATAGTAGATGAACTTATCCCAGCGCAAAGGTCCTGTTGGTGCTTCAAGAATCAATACCCAGGGGTTGCCATGATATCTTTCTACAGCCCTCCCGCCAAGAATATATGTAAAGTCAGGAAGATCGCCACCTTTAATTTCATGTCCAGGAGGATAAGTAACCTTAAGCAGTTTCAAGCTTTCAGGGGGTTGACCAAATTTTTCATTATAATCATTGATTGTAGCAATGAGGGGGGCGGCTTCTTTTGAGAGCCTTTCGAAGCCCTGCATGCGGATAGTGTCTGCTGATTTAAGTGAGAGGATACTCAAGATAACCATCATGCCGCTGCCAACCAATACGGCCATGGCCGCACACCTGACTTTACTGAAGAGGAGCCCGAAGACAGCGACAACCATGACGATCATGCCGAGTAAACTGAACCAGGAGATCATCTCTTGCCCTGGAATCGCCCAATCGCCATAACCGGAGACAGCCAGATAGCTGGAGCCCAGGGTATAGGGGCAGATCAAGGCGCTGAGAATACCAAAGCCAGAAAGCGACAACTTCAATTTTGATCGGTAACCTATTTTATTCACCAGATCGTACAGCACATCCCCTCACATTTAATCCTTCTAGTTAGGGGATATTAATTTAGCCGTGCAGTCCGGTCAACTTTTTTCTTTAACTGCGGGAAGTTCGTCCAATACCAAAGGTCGGAATTAGTGCGGACCCGTCTGGATCTGGTAGTTCAAATAGCTTTAACGCGAGCGAATCCACCGCCTGGCGTGCGCATGTTGGTCACCTGGCCACGATACAGACGGGCCGTAACACCGAGCACTTGATCACGGTAGGCATATAACCGCAAATCAGTCTTCATGGGCTCAAAATTAGGGACTTCGGTCACAGAGGGAGTAACAAGTTCCTGAACCAGAGTGGTCGCAGGAGGGAGTTCATCAAATCGTTTACGGCTGATTTTTCCGCCAAGCAACACACCCCGACTGCCAAAGCTGTCAACCGGTTTGAAAACACGCTGCTTGCGAACCGACCAGGCCTCCTGTAAATCAAGTTCAGCAAGAAGGTTTGACGTCGGCAAAATGGCGTCGAGAATATCTGCATCCTGATCAGACTGAAGGAAGGGAGCTCTCTTGACCGGATCAGTCCAGAGCACCATACGTCGCTTATCGGCGAGCAGGCCGTACATATGTGGATTTGGAGTGAGGCAGACCTTGCCAGCCAGGTAAGCTTTTCGCAAACCGGACATGGTGTCACTCTCCAGGTAGAAATCACAGTGGCGATTGTAAACCAGGTCAACCGCTTGACCATTCAGCCAAACACCCTCTTCGCTGGCTTCCAGTTGTTCAGGGGCAGCGACCTCGGAAGGGATCCCCCACTCCTTGAAAAGATCTGCAAAAGCCTGCATCTCTGGATAGAGATACTGTTGAGTCGGTTCATCATCAACGATAACGATGCGCTCAGGTCTGGGTTTACTGCCACCTGAGAATTGACGCATCTCAGCGGCGAAAGTTCGTAACAGACGAGCTTTCATCTTCGGAGCAAGAGATTCAGGTCGAATCGGTAGGGAGGGGTTGTGAGACAGGTAAGCCAGCAGGCTGCCACCGGCGTTGGTATTGACCTCAATCAGGCGAGGCATATCCCCTGCCAGGTGGAAATCATAGCACATCATCACGGCAGAATGCCCCGGATCAAAACAGGCAGTTTCGGGAAGGTCCTGATAAACCAGGCAACGATAGCCAGCATGACGACTCAGGCGATCGAGCAGGCGCACGAGTTTGCACATACGCCGCAAGGCAATCGCAGGAAGCTCAACAAGTGCCTCGCTCAAATTTTCGTAAAAGTGGGACATCCCGCAGATCCTGTTCCATGAAACACATTATCGATCATTGTGCCACACTCAGCTTGTACGTCAAAGGAGATAGACGCATTGCGCTTAAGCCACACATTTTAGAGAGAATAGACTGGCCAGTTGGTATTTTTTGAGTGATAGTATGTTCGCACAAGTCACCACTGATAAGTGGTTCAAGCAAAACAATGAACGGAGGAACGTATGTCCACAGATTGTAGCTACGGGTTTGGTTGTGATGTCGCCTTCGGATTTGAAGAGACTTTAGAGAAAGTACAATGGCTACTGGAAGAAAAAGGTTTTCAAGTTTATACCCGACTCAACCTGCATGACATTGTAGGCAGTGGCGGTCACGATAAATTTGGTCGTTACATTATTATCGGCGCCTGCAATCCAGCGTTTGCACAACAACTTTTTACGGCGGACCCCAACATTGGCCTGCTCATGCCTTGCAACATCATCATCTACGAGCTTAACTCCGGAGGTTGCAGAGTGATGGTCAAAGATCCCGTCAGGATCATGGACATGATCTCTAGTCCTGTTGCTATCGAAACCTCGATTAACGTCAAGTGCATGATGGAAGAAATCGTCGAGGAATTGAACAAATAGGACGATTTCCAAAGGGGAGTGTCACTCCGATCAGGGACAAACCCCACATGATGTCCTGTTCTGAGATTTAAATCTTCGTAGTCTGAGGGCAACAGATCGTTAGTCTGTTGCTCTCAAAATGTCATTTACTTAATCGAAACGATCCTGATTTTTAGCTACCTTTTCTAAACAGAACGTAAAGGGAAAGAGTCAGCCTACTCCAAAGATTCAGCCAACAACTGAATCGTGTGCATCGCCCGCACATCAACCTCCTGCTTCTCGAGTCCACCGCGCAACTGCAACATGCAGCCCGGACAATCCATTGCAACGCAGCTCGCTCCACTCTTTTCAATGTCCTTGATCTTGTCACCCAGAATCTGCTTGGAAATGTCTGGATGACTGGTCAACGAATAGGAGCCACCAAAACCGCAGCAGCGATCAGCGTGATCCATCTCGACCAATTCCCGCCCAGAGGTTGTCAACAGCTCGCGCGGCTCTTTCCAAACTCCCGCGCCACGCTTGAGATGGCAGGAGTCATGATAGGTGACTTTCTCCGCTGCAGAGAGCCCCTTGAAGACCTCAGCGGCACCAAGCTGGTTGACTATAAAGCCGGCAGCATCGACGGTGATCTCGGCCAGGTGCTTTGCCTTGTCGGCCCAGACCGGGTTGTCCTTGAGGAATTCAACAAAATCCCGCTGCAACGCCATGGTGCAGGTCGGGCAGGTGGTGAGGACGAAATCAGGATCATCCTTGAGCATCGCAGCGATATTCTGCTCGGCCAGCGCAACGGCTGTCTCCTTGTCCCCGGAGTAAAGAGCCGGCACTCCACAGCAGTTCTGATCAAGAGGATAGGAGACCTCAACATCCAGCTTGTTCATGACCTTGATCAGGTCGATGCCGAGCTCCGGATAGAGGAAGTCATTGGCGCAACCGCCGAAGAGCGCAACCTTGTAACGTGGCTTTTCGACCTTCTGCGGGATCTTCGTCCATTGATCGCGTAGCGACTTCTCAGCAACTGCGGGCAGGGTTCGCCACTCAGTCAGTGAAGAGAAAAACAGTGGCAGATGGCGAATCGTACGATTGCCGCCGGTGACCGGTTTCTGCAGCAGGGAGGCCGCGCGGATCAGGCTATGAAAGAGCTTGCGGTTACGCATCACTTTGCGGAAAACGATCGACTTGCCGAGCCCGATGCCTTCCTCGTGGCCGATGGTCTCTCGCAAGCTGAGAATGATGTGTTCCAGATCGATGTTAGATGGGCAGACCGTGACGCACGCACGGCAGCCGATGCAGGCTCGGACGATCTCAGCGGCCTTATCCAGACCGTGGAAGAAAGCAGTTAAAATGATGCCGATCGCACCGATATAAACATGACCGAAAACATGGCCGCCGACGGTCTGGTAGACCGGGCAGACGTTGGCGCAGGCACCGCACTTGATACAACGTAAAGCATCACGACATTGCGGGGACTCTGCCAGCGCACTGCGACCATTGTCGAGCAACACCAGGTGCAGCTCCTTGTCACCGTCACCGCACGGGACCGCACCGCGGATCCAGGTGACATAAGAGGTCAACAGCTGGCCGGTGGCGTTCTTCGGCAGGGTGCGGATGATCGTCGCCGCATCCTCGAGGGTCGGCACGATCTTCTCTACGCCAAGCAGAGCAACATGAATCTTCGGCAGGGTCGATACCAGCCTGGCATTGCCTTCGTTGGTGACCAGGGCGATGCCTCCGGTTTCGGCAACCGCGACGTTGGCGCCTGTAATCCCCATATCGGCATCGAGATAGCCCTGACGCAACTGCTCACGGGCGACCTGCACCAGATGGGCAATTTCTGCCGGTTCCTCGGCGCCGGTGACTTTACTGAACAGTTCGGCAACCTCTTCCTTGAACATGTGGATCGCCGGCATAACCATGTGACTGGGTCGCTGACCGGCGAGCTGAATAATCCATTCCCCAAGATCGGTCTCAAGTGCTTCCACACCCGCGCTCTCAAGGGCCTGGTTGAGATGAGTCTCCTCACTCGCCATGCTCTTGCTCTTGGTTACCAGCTTAACCCCTTTTGTGCGGGCCAGTTCAGCAATATATTGATTGGCGTCGGCGGCCGTTTTGGCAAGATAAACTGTTGCACCAGCCGCTTCGGCATTGGTGATGAACTGCTCAAGATACTGCTGGCGATGCGCTGCCACTTCATCCTTACAGTCTGCAATCTCCTGGCGGAGGGCCTCGAAGTCATACTGGCTAAAGGCTTTTTCGCGAGCGAGCAGAAAGGCATCGCCAAACTTGTGCAGGGCATCCTGCAACTTCGGTGTGGCCAGCGCATGATCGATACGACCCTGATATTCCTTGGCGCGAACTTTACTCATAATTTCATCCCTTAGCGGTCAGAAGTAGCCAGCTACATTTCCAACGGATCGTCAGAGAGGCCGGAGTAGAGCAAGATATGCAGCTGCTTCGGGCCATGGACGCCAATAGTCAGCACCCGCTCGATATCTGCTGTGCGGCTCGGCCCGGTGATATAGGCCAGGTAATTGCGTGGGCTGTTCTGGTGGAAGGTCCGCAGATGGGGGACCGCGGCCAGATCGTCTTCGAGAATCTTGGCCGGATCAAGCAACACCACGTGATGTTCCGGCAGGGTGGTCGCCAGACGGATGTCTTCGCTGGTGCTTTCCAGCACCACCGTGCCGGTGGCGGCAAAGGCAAAATTGGCCCCGGTCAAACCGACTGCGGCCGTTGCTGCTCCCTGACGCAGATCATTTTCCACCAGTGAGATTCCGGCCGTCTTCAGGGCGGCAGTCAGATCAAGCCGTTTTGCCGTGGCAAAGTCAGGCACCATGACCGCACCCTTTGCCAGTTTCTTGACGTAGTCCACCACAGCGTCGACAGCGTCGACATCGGCAACTTTGGCCCCGACGGCGCGGGCAGCGTCACTAAAAGTTGTGATCAATCCTTCCTGTTGCATGAGGCGCACTCCTCTTGATTGGTCAGACCATTTATTGGTTTATCGTATGGACTGCTCCGTTTCAAGTCAAGAAAAAACAAACGCCGTTTTCATAACTTTGTCACTAAGTCAATTTTCCCAGGTCAAAAACGACCTTATTCTCGATCCAATGGAATCTGGTATTTAGTCATCTTCTTATAGAGAACGGTACGATGGATGCCGAGCAGCTTGGCAGCCTTGGCCTTGTTGTTGCCGGTTAGCTCCAAAGCCTTGCGCACGGCCTCCCGTTCAGCTTCGGCTACCACTGCAGCCAGGTCCCATTGGCCACTTTTTAAGGCGGCCAGGCTCGGCCGACTCAGGTAGAAGGGGAGATCGCAAACATCAATATAATTGCCTTCAATGGTAAAAGCAGTTCGCTCAAGAACATTGATCAGTTCACGGATGTTACCAGGCCAACGATAACCATCCAGCAGCTTCTCTGCCGCCGGGGTCAATTGATAACGGGAGCCGGGATAGTTTTCGGCAATTTTCCCCAGCAGGTGTTTGGCCAAAGGGATGATATCTCCCTGACGTTCGCGCAACGGCGGAACCTCGAGAGAAACCACGTTCAGACGATAGAATAGGTCTTCCCGGAACAGTTTCTGTTTGACCATCGTCTCCAGGTCACGGTTGGTGGCGGCGATAATCCGAAAATCACTTTTGAGCATCCGGTTCCCTCCCACGCGCTCGAAAAGCTTGTCTTCCAGAACGCGCAGCAGCTTGGGCTGCAACTCAAGAGGCATTTCACCGATTTCATCCAAGAACAGGGTGCCGCCGTCGGCCAATTCAAGTTTCCCCGGTTTGCCCCCGGACTTGGCACCGGTAAAAGCGCCCTCTGCGTAACCGAACAGTTCCGCTTCGAACAGTTCTTTTGGGATCGCCGCACAGTTGATGTGAATGGAGGTTTTCTTGTGTCGCGAGCTGCTCTGATGAATTGCCTGGGCAAATAGTTCTTTACCGGTTCCCGATTCGCCGGTCAGCAGAATCGGCAGGTCCGTAAGGGCTGCTTTGCGTGCAGACTCTTTCAGCGCAACGATTGGCGGGCTGTCACCACGGATACTCTCGAAATTGTAGCGGGTAGAGCGCAGTGAGTTCAGCTCCTTTTCGTAGAGCTTCAGCTTTGACTCCAGCAGGCTGAGGTTGCTGGCTAGCCGGCCCACATCGCTGACCTGCTTGAACATAATCTGACCGAAGGCGGCGACGACCTTACCGTCTTCAAAGATGGGGATACGCTGAACGACCATGTCCCGCCCGCGGGAGGTAAAGATCTGGTTGAGTTCGGCCTTGCCGGTTCTGGCAACAATATGCATGCGACTGCCCTCGAGAA
This sequence comes from Deltaproteobacteria bacterium IMCC39146, assembly GCA_030005635.1. Lineage (GTDB taxonomy): Bacteria > Desulfobacterota > Desulfuromonadia > Desulfuromonadales > BM103 > M0040. The sequence continues at coordinate 51,992 of JARUHP010000016.1, read as the reverse complement.
CGTCGGTGACATGTTTGCCGATCACTTGTTCGGCATCGATTTCGAGGAAACGGGCATAGGACGGTTGAAATAGAGGATATAACCTTCCTTATCAGTGACCAAGGCGCCATTTTCAATGTGGTCGAAGATCAGGTTGGCAAGCTTGAGTCGAAGGGCTATCTCTTCTAATCGCCCTTCGAGCTGCACGGTCACCCTATGAGTTTCATGCTGCGATTCTTGATCGAGTCCCTTCATGCCTATCCTTTCGCACTATCTTCGATTAGCTACATGTAGCCATATCAGTACAGCCTGCCCCTGCTCGTCCCAACACCAGCCAAACTATCGCTTTTTGCTTTTGCTAACCTGCTGAATTGAGGTCGTTTCTGTCTGGTGTCTTGTCTGCAGAGTGATTCTACCGTAAGGCACTTGTGTTTCAAGCCAAACGTAGCGCGCAACAAATGTGTAGTCAAGTGAATACACATAGTCCTCATACAAACCTTCCGCCGACCTCTTTAGTAAGCTCAGCCAGCGTTCTTCAAAAACTTAACTATTTAGGATTATTCGGTTTATATCAGGGCCACAATTAATACGAGATTTTTTATGGATCTGGCCCGCAAATTGCCTATAACAGTGTTTGACAGGCATTCAAAGACACGATGATCACGAGGAAGACTTTTCCGCCAATGGATGAAACGAGTCCGTTCGGCTTATTGACATTCCTTTCTTTCAAGTTAGTTTTAAGCTGACAGTGCGTGTTTTTCTAACTGACTAAATTTTGCATAAAGGATAGATGGCAAGGCTTGCCTAGACTCACCACTGACCGTACTAACTGACTTATTAACTGCATAGCGAATGCGTCTTGCATGCGTCAGGAATAATCCACAGTCTGTATCAGGAGAACCAGCATGAACGATGTTTTTATTGTTGAAGCACGACGCACACCTTTTGGCTCTTTCGCGGGCGACTTGAGCGATATTGCGGCCCCGGAGCTGGCCAGCCAAGTCATGGCCGACCTGCTTCGCCGCTCGCAGATGCCGGCCGACGCGATCGACGAAGTGATTGTCGGCCAGGTCCTCCAGGGCGGGTGTGGCCAGGCACCGGCTCGTCAGGCGATGCGCAAAGCCGGCCTACCGGACAGTGTCCACGCCATGACGATTAACAAGGTCTGCGGCAGCGGCCTTAAAGCGATTATGCTCGCGGCTGACACGATTGGTCTGGGTGACAGCGACAGTGTAATTGCCGGCGGTATGGAGAACATGTCGCTCGCACCCTACGCCCTGCCTACGCTGCGCACCGGGCAGCGCATGGGACACGCCCAAGCTCTCGACCTTATGATTTTTGATGCTCTGCAAGACCCCTACAGCGGTCGCCACATGGGAGAAATCACCGAAACCTGGGTCGAGCGCCACGGCCTCAGCCGTGAAGACCAGGACCAGTACGCAGCCCTCTCCTACCGTTTGGCCCAGGCAGCGGTTGCCGCAGGCACCTTCACCGACGAGTTGACTCCGGTGATCAAGCGCAGCCGCAAGGGCAACGTCACCGTCGATCAGGACGAAGAGCCGGGCCGCGGCAACATCGACAAGCTGGCCGGTTTGCGCCCCGCGTTTAAAAAAGATGGCACAATCACCGCCGGCAACGCCTCGACTATTAATGACGGCGCCGCATTCGTTATACTTTGTTCCAAAGCTGCCGTGGAGCGCCACAGTCTGCAGCCAATGGCCCGTCTGGTCGCCTCGGCGACCAACAGTATCGCCCCGGACGACTTTGCCGAAGCCCCGATCGGCGCTATACAAAAAGCCATAGCACGAGCCGGCCTGGCTCTGGCCGACATTGACCTGTTCGAGATTAACGAAGCCTTTGCCGCGGTGCCGCTGGTGGCCATTCACGAGCTGAGTCTCGACCTTGAAAAGGTCAACGTCAACGGCGGCGCTGTTGCCATCGGTCATCCGGTCGGGGCCAGCGGAGCACGTCTTGCCGTGACCTTGATCCGTGAGCTGGGTGCCCGCAAGCAGCGTTACGGCGTTGCCAGCCTTTGCATCGGCGGCGGCGAAGCCGTTGCTGCAGTCTTTGAACGCTGTTAAACCCCAACCGCTAAAGGAGTTTTCATGAAACCGGTATTCACTAATGCCCTCAAAGCTTTAGAAGGAGTGGTCGCAGACAACATAACCGTGGCCGCTGGCGGCTTCGGCCTTTGCGGCATCCCGGAAAAGCTGATTCTGGCCCTGCGCGACTCGGGCGCCAAACAGCTGACCGTGGTCAGCAACAACGCTGGCGTCGACGATTTTGGTCTCGGCCTGCTCCTGCAGACCCGCCAGATCCGCAAGATGATCTCCTCTTACGTGGGCGAAAATGCTTTATTCGAAAAACAATTCCTCAATGGTGAGTTGGAACTGGAGCTTACGCCACAGGGAACCCTCGCGGAAAAACTGCGTGCCGGCGGTGCCGGCATTCCGGCATTCTTCACCCGTACCGGTTACGGAACACTACTCAGCGAAGGCAAAGAAACCAAGAATTTCAAAAACATCTCCTACGTTCTGGAAGAGAGCATTCAGACCGATCTAGCGATCGTCAAGGCCTGGAAAGCCGACAAAGCCGGCAACCTGGTGATGAATAAGACCGCCAACAACTTCAACGTCGCCTGCGCCAAAGCAGGGCGCATCACAGTGGTCGAAGTCGAGGAGATCGTCGAGATTGGCGAACTCGACCCGCACCAGATTCATGTTCCCGGCGTCTATGTCGATCGCCTGGTGCTCGGCAGCGACTATGAGAAACCGATCGAACAGCGCACCGTCTCCGGCGCCGGCATCTCGGCCAAGGGATTCAATCCGCAACGCGAATGGATGGCGAAACGCGTCGCCCAGGAGTTGACCGACGGAGCCTACATCAACCTCGGCATCGGCATGCCGACCCTGGTCGCCAACTTCATTCCCGAAGGGATACAGGTCACCCTGCAGTCGGAGAACGGCCTGCTCGGTATCGGTCCCTTCCCCACGGAAGACCGCCTCGACCCCGACCTGATCAACGCCGGCAAGCAGACCATCACCGCCCTGCCCGGCGCCAGTTATTTTGACTCATCCGAATCCTTTGCCATGATCCGCGGCGGCCACATCGACCTGTCGGTGCTCGGCGGCATGCAGGTTAGCAGGACCGGCGACCTGGCCAACTGGATGATCCCCGGCAAGATGATCAAGGGGCCTGGAGGCGCCATGGATTTGGTTTCCGGTGTCAAGAAAGTGGTGATCATGATGGAGCACTGCGCCAAGGACGGCTCGCCAAAGATCCTCGAAGAGTGCGACCTGCCGGTCACCGGCCGGCAAGTGATCGACCTGCTGGTGACCGACAAAGCAGTCTTCTCGATCGATGCCGAAGAGGGGCTAACCCTGACCGAGGTCTCCCCTTTCTCGAGCCTTGATGATGTGCGCTCGGCTACCGGTTGCGACTTCCGGGTCGCTGATGAACTGAAATCCAACTGATTAATTCCGAAACTAAGGAGAACGTTGTATGTCTCAGAGAGTTGCTGTTGTCACCGGTGCCGCCAGCGGTATCGGACTGGCCGTCGCAGAAGCGTTGGCCGGCGCAAACTACCGACTGGTCATGGCCGACGTCAACGCCGAGTCCGGCAAACGCGAAGCCGACCGGCTCAAAGCCTACTTCGTCCACGCCGACCTCACCGAACGTGCGGCCTGCAAGTCCCTGATCGAGGCTGCTGTCGCCAAGTTCGGCGGCGTCGACGTTCTGGTCAACAATGCTGGTATCCAGCACGTCAGCCCGGTCGAGAATTTTCCCGAAGACAAGTGGGATTTCATTATTCGCCTGATGCTGACCGCACCCTTCCTGCTCACGAAATATGCCTGGCCGCACCTGAAGTCTAACGGATGGGGGCGGATCATCAACATCAGTTCAGTGCACGGCCTGCGCGCCAGCGAGTTCAAATCCGCCTACGTAACGGCCAAGCACGGCATGATGGGCCTGACCAAGACCACCGCCCTGGAAGGCGGGCCGTTCGGCATCACTGTCAACGCCATCTGCCCCGCCTACGTGCGCACGCCGCTGGTCGACAACCAGATCGACGCCCAGGCGGCAACTCACGGCATTCCAAGAGAGGAGGTCATTGGCAGCATCATGCTCAAGAAGGCCGCCATCAAGAAGATGATCGAACCTAGCGAAATAGGTGCAGCCGCGCTCTACCTCTGTTCCGATGCCGCCGGATGCATGACCGGCACCGACTTCACGATCGACTGCGGCTGGACTGCTTGCTGACCGCAAAGGCAAAGCCGACCTGCTGAGATAGCTGAATGTGGCACGTAAACTCAAGAGCCTGAGAGCCAGGCTCGAACGCATGCCTTAAAATATTTATCAAATGATTGCCAGTTAAGCACATTGGATTAGACTGGTAATTCGACCGAACCTAACAAAACCTGGATTCAATACAACGCTGTTTGTTTTTTTCTTGACCTGACAAAAGAGATTGGCTAACCTTCCAGAACTGGTCAGACCAATTATTGGTAATAAATTAAGGCATACTGATGGTCATGTGACCCTCAATCGCCCTACAACCCAAGCAAAGGAGGCTCCACCATGAGGAAGATGAAAATGTTAGTTGGCCTGTTGGTCATTCTCAGCCTGGCCTGTGCCCCGACGGCATTCGCCGCCAAGCGCGAGAAGTTCGGCGCCGACAAACGTCATTCTGAAGTGAAGAAAGAAATGCGGACCATCAAGGCCTCAACCGAGAAATTCAAATGGAAAATGGTTATGCCATGGTCCAAGGGCCTCCTGTTCTATGATGTCGCCCAACATTTCGCCGACTCGGTAAAACTTGCATCGGGCGGGCGCCTCGACATCAAGCTGTTTTCGGCTGGTGAATTAGTTGGTGCCATGGAAAGCTTTGACGCAGTCAGCAAGGGTCAGGCAGATATCGGCCATGACTGGCCAGGCTACTGGAAAGGAAAGAACGAAGCCTTTGTCGCCTTTGCTTCCGTGCCTTTCGGCCTGGATGCTGAAGGCTACAACATCTGGCTGTATGAGCGTGGTGGTCTGGAAATGATGCAAGAGTTATACGGCCGTTACAATCTGTTCGCCCTCCCAGGCGGCAACGTCGGCCAGGAACTGGGACTGTTCTCGAACAAAAAAGCCTCCAAAATGAGCGACTTCAAAGGCATGCGCATTAGAACTCCGGGTTGGTACATGGACATCATGACCAAGCTTGGCGCCAGCGTCACACCTCTGCCTGGTGGTGAAGTTTACCTCGCCCTGGAGCGTGGCGTTATCGATGCCGCTGAATTCAGCACCCCTGCCATCAATTACCCGATGGGCTTTGATGACATCACCAAGTACGTCATTCAACCGGGCGTCCATCAGCCTTCTTGCCAGAGCGCATTTTTCATCAACAAAGACTCCTACAACAAGCTGCCTGCCGACTTGAAGTGGATCGTTGACATCGCCGCCAAGGAAACTCAACTCTGGTCGACAGCCTGGCAGGAAAATCTCAATGCCCAAGCAGTTAAACTGTTCAAAGAGAAAGTTGAATTCGTCCGCATGGATGAAGACACGATCAATGAGTTCGCCAAAGCCTCGCACGACTACATTGAGGAGCTGAAGGGGAAGTATCCTGACGTGAAAAAAGTCATGGATTCACAAGACCTGTTCAAGTCTGATTTCGCAGATTGGCGCGAAGAGCGCGGCGGCATTGCACCTTGGCCATACGAGACATTTGTAAAAGGTCAGCACAAACAATAACAAGACCTGCTGTGGGGGCCTGCGGGCCCCTGCATCTATTCATCCTGAACCGAACAAGCAAACCGCTACTGATTAAGAGGTCTCTATGTTTAGCATTGATGGAGCAATCGACACCTTCAACGAAAAGTTTGGTTTTTACGCTTCTTATCTGGTATTGCCGCTAATTATCGTGGTTGTCTTTGAGGTCTTTATGCGCTATGCGTTCAACTCACCGACAACCTGGGCTTTTGAGCTAACCGTTTTTCTTTACGGTGTTCACTTCTCTTTTGCCTTGCCCTATGCTCACAAACACAACACCCACGTTGCTATCGATGTCTTTGAATCGCGACTGCCGGCAAAACCACGCCTTATCCTGCGGATATTCACCAATGTCGTCCTGTTTCTGCCCTCGATCGGCCTGCTGACTTTTTACGTGGGCGCCATGGCCGTTAGTTCCTGGCAGCAGTGGGAGCGTGCCTCCAGTTCCTGGGCTCCGGCTATATACCCATATAAAACGCTCATGGCGATTGGCTTCTTTCTTTTCCTCCTCCAAGGGATAGCCAAGCTGATACAAGATATTCGTGCACTAAAAGAGACTCACTAAACTGGAGACTAGAGACCAATGAGCGTAGAAGTCCTGACAATACTCATGTTCGTGACGCTGATGGCGTCCATTGCCATGGGGCATCCTTTAGCAGTCACTCTGGCCGCGGTTGCGACGCTTTTCGGCCTGATAGATAATGGCTTCGACTTTTCCGGCCTGATAGGCCTGTTTGCCAACAATGCCTGGGGCATTTTTCTCAATTACACCCTGGTTGCTATTCCCCTATTTATTTTCATGGCCCAAATCCTCGATCGATCCAAGGTTTCGGAAGGTCTGTTTGACGCCCTATACACTGTTCTTGGTGGCCTGCGCGGTGGCTTGGGACTGGCGGTCATTGTTGTCTCAACGGTCTTCGCTGCAACCACGGGTATTGTTGGTGCCTCGGTTGTCGCTATGGGTCTGATGGCCGGACCGGCGCTACTAAAGCGAGGCTACGACAAATCTCTTTCCGCAGGGATTATCTGTTCGTCGGGGACCCTGGGTATTTTGATCCCGCCATCAATCATGCTGGTTGTCTATGGCGGCCTGACCGGCCAAAAAGAAACCTCGGTCGGCAACCTGTTTGCCGCCGCCATTCTGCCCGGGCTTCTGCTATCCAGCATGTACCTGCTTTATGTCTTGGTGCGCTGCTACATGAATCCCAAACTCGGACCGCCGATCCCCGCAGCCGAGCGTACCGCTACCGTCATGGAAAAATTCACCATGACGATGAAAAACTTTGTGCCACCATTTGGCCTGATCCTTACGGTTATGGGAACTATCCTGGCTGGGGTAGCCACTCCGACTGAGGCCGCAGCCCTGGGCTGCGTCGGCGCACTGATCCTTGCTCTGGTCAGTCGTAAATTAAACTGGGCCGTCATTACTCAGGCTTGCATCTCAACGGCCCGCACCACAGCCATGATCATGGCCCTCTTCGTTGGCGGAAAATTCTTTTCCGTGGTTTTTTTGAGCATGGGCGGTGGCGACGTTGTCGCCGATGTTCTGCTCGGCATGGACGTCAACCGCTTCGTCGTCTTCGCTATCATGATGGCAGTGGTTTTCTTCATGGGAATGTTCATCGACTGGGCAGCCATCCTACTGGTCGTCGTGCCGATTTTCACGCCGATAGCCATGGACCTGGATTTCAATCCGCTCTGGTTTGCCATGATGATTTGCATCAACCTGCAGACGTCTTTCTTAACCCCGCCTTTCGGTTATTCACTGTTCTACTTTAAAGGGGTGGCGCCACCGGAATACACCATGGGCGATGTTTATCGAGGGATTCTTCCCTTTGTCATGATCCAGGTTTTTGCCTTGGCGACCATGATATTCTTCCCACAGATTATTACTTATCTGCCTGATGTTTTCTTCGGCAGATAGTCACACTCACAGGAGAGGATATAATGCTTCCGCAAATCAAAAAGATTCTCTACGCCACAGGCATGGGCCCAGGTGCTCCTTATGTGTTCCGCTATGCCCTTGCCATGGCCAATCAGCACGACGCGCAGATCATTGCCGTCTCAGCACTGGAACCTTTATCAACCTTTGCCCAGAGCCTGGTGGAACTGCACATTTCTCATGAGCAATCGGAACAGATCCACGGCACGGCACAGGCTCGGGCCAAGGATCAGCTGCGGGAGCGCATCGCGCGCTTGTGTGAGAAGGAATGTGCGACAGATCTGCAATGCACACAGCGGGTCAACGAGATCCGCATCGAAGAGGGCCAGCCGGCTCAGATCGTCCTGGCTGCCGCAAAAGATTACGCTGTAGACTTGATTATCATGGGGGCTCATCGCCACACGGTAATCGGAGATGCGATACTCGGCAGCACCACCCACAAGGTTCTGCACAGTGCCTCTCAGCCTGTTTTGGTTGTACGAATTCCGGAAGGTTTTCACGAAGAAGGGTTCTAAGCTGCCTGAGCAAACTCCGCCAGCCATCATTTTCGGGGCACACAGTCATAGTCTGCGTGCCCCGAACTATTTAAAAGGAAGACCATGATTTCAGACACGGCTATTCAGCACCTGATTGACAAACTAGGCAAGGAAAACGTCATTACTGCAGCAGAAGATCTGCTGGTCCTCGGCTACGACTCAACGCCTGGCCTGCATGCGACACCCGACCTGGTCGTCTACCCGACCAACAGTGAGCAAGTGCAGAGCGTTATGCAGGTCGCCCGTGACTACAAAGTGCCGATCACCCCTCGTGGTAGTGGCACCGGCCTTTCCGGTGGCAGCATCCCAGTCGATGGCGGCATCGTCATCTGCTTAAGTAAAATGAACAAGATCCTTGAAATCGACGAGGAAAACCTGACCGCCACTTGCCAGGCCGGCGTTGTTACTCTCGATCTCTTCAACGCCGTCGCTGCAAAGGGACTCTTCTATCCGCCGGATCCTGGTTCACAGAAGATCTCAACCCTCGGCGGGAATGTTATGGAAGACGCCGGCGGCCTGCGCGGCCTCAAGTACGGCGTCACCCGTGACTACGTCATGGCTCTCAAGTGCGTTTTGCCGGATGGCAGCCTGCTGAGCACGGGCGGCAAAAGCGTAAAGGACGTTGCAGGCTACGCTTTCAAGGATCTTTTGGTCGGCAGTGAAGGAACCTTGGCGATCATCACCGAGATCACAGTTAAACTAATCCCACCACCGCAGGACAAGCGGACCTTCCTCGCTTATTTCGATGATATTCGCATTGCCGGCGAAGCGGTCTCTAAAATTATTGCTGCCAAAATCATTCCATCAACCATGGAAATCATGGACAAAGCAACCATCAACTGTGTCGAGGATTACGTCAAAATCGGATTGCCGCGCGAGATGGCAGCATTGTTGTTGATCGAGGTTGACGGTCACCCGGCGATGGTTACCGAAGAGGCCGAAGGGGTTGAGCGGATACTGAAGGAAGTGGGAGCGGCAGAAGTGCATATTGCCAAGGACGCAGAGGAAGCTGCCAGCCTGGCTGCTGCACGACGTACCGCTCTGTCGGCCCTGGCGCGGGTTTCACCGACGACCCTGCTGGAAGACGCTACCGTACCCCGTTCGATGCTTGCAGAAACCTTTGCACTCATTGAGCGATTAACAAAAAAATACGCTTTGACGGTTGGCACCTTCGGTCACGCCGGTGACGGCAACCTCCACCCGACAGTCCTTTGTGACGAACGAGACGCAGACGAGATGAAACGTGCGCACGCCTTTTACGATGAACTTTACGAACAGGTCCTCGCCTGGGGTGGCACCGTCTCAGGGGAACACGGCATCGGTATCGCCAAAAAAAAATATCTGGCCAGACAGATTGGTCCGGGTGGAGTTGCGGTAATGAAGCGAATCAAACAGGCATTTGACCCAGAAGGCATACTAAACCCTGGAAAAATCTTCACAGACGGTCAGGAGTAAAGTGATGACCGACAAAAAGAAGTTAGGCAATTTTACCTCCGAGAATGCTCCAGAATATGAAGATGTTCTACAGTGCATGCGTTGTGGCTTCTGCCTGCCGACCTGTCCGACCTTTTCCCTGACCGGCCGCGAACGCTCCAGCCCGCGCGGTCGCGTGGCCCTGGCCCGGGCCGTGTCTGAAGGAAAACTTGAATTCACCGAAGCGGTCAAGGAAGAAGCCTTCTTCTGCCTCGACTGTCGAGCCTGCACAACCGCCTGTCCCTCCGGTGTGCGTGCCGGTGAAGTCATGGAAATTTGTCGCAGCCAGGCCCACCAGTTCTTCCCGCTCAAGCATGTAAGCAAATCGTTCCGTGAGTTTGTGTTACAGAAGATGCTGCCCAACCCCGGCTTGCTAGAGACCTCGATGCTGCCGGCCAGACTTTATCAGAAGCTTGGCATCCAGTGGTTGGTCAGGCACTCGCAGTTACTCAAGTTGGGTCCGGAATGGGTCGACAAGGCCGAACGCATGATCCCTGAATTGCATCCACCGTTACGCCCACAGTTAGCGGATGTCATTCCTGCTGAAGGAGAACAACGCGGTCGGGTGGCGTTTTTTCTCGGCTGCATCATGACCCTGATGTATCCCGAAGTCTCCCGACAAACTGTGAGGGTATTGACCCATCAGGGCTTCGAAGTTGTAACGCCTAAGGAACAAAAATGTTGTGGCGCTCCTCATTTGACCGAGGGCGATCGCGACACCACCAAGCTCATCGCACAGCATAACCTCGACCTCTTCATGGCCCTTGATGTCGATGCGATTGTAACCGACTGTGCCGGCTGCGGGGCAGCCTTGAAAGAGTATGAGGAGTTGCTTGAGGAGGCCGGTGAACACGACAAGCTTGCCACCTTCCGCGGCAAGATTAAGGATGTCAGTGAATTCCTGGCAGAGCAAGGGTTACGAACGGAAGACTTGAAACCGGTCGAAAAGATCGTCACCTACCATGAGCCCTGCCACCTCTGCCACGCCCAAGGCATAAGTAAACAGCCGCGCGAGTTAATCAAGGCGATTCCAGGCATTGTTTTCCGCGAAATGGAAGAGGCCAGCTGGTGCTGCGGCAGTGCAGCGACCTTTAGCCTCAAGTACACAACTGAGAGCCAGCAGATTCTCGACCGCAAACTTGAAAATGTCCAGGCAACGGGTGCCGAGCTGCTGGTCACTGCCAACCCCGGCTGCCACCTGCAACTGGCCTGGGGGCTCAAGCAGGCAGGCCTTAAACAGGAGGTCGTTCATATTACGGAGCTGCTGGGGATGGCGGTTTCGGGGTGATTTTAAATCTGGTTCAGGGCTCAAGGTAAAGGGTTAAGGGTAAAATCAAAGATTTGGCCTGAGTCACCTATTGTTTTGGGGTCTTCCATTAACCCAGAACCCTTCACCATGAACCATCAATTAAAAACGGGGCCAGAATATCAATTCTGGCCCCGTTAACGTTTAGATTTTCTCGTACCCCGTTCCGCGTCCCGCGCGACTAGACTTTTGCTTTCAGCAGTTCCGCCATCTTCTCTTCAACCATGGCGAGATGTTCCATCATCTTCTGCCGCGCCAATTCGGGCTGGTGGTCGGCAATCGCCTCCAAGATCTCTCGGTGTTGTGTCAACAATAACTGAACATGACCTTCTTGCTGATAGAACTCCATCAAGGCAACCTGAATGGTTGTATGAAAGAGAGAATGAATTGAATCGAGCACATGCATCTGCAAACTGTTGTGGCTCGCGGCGGTAATAGCGTAGTGAAATTCTGCGTCCACCTCTGAATCCCAGCCGCCCTTCGCCGCTTGCTTTTCCATGACATAATAAAGTCGACGTAATTCAGCAATATCCCTTGCCGTGGCTCTTTTGCCCGCAAGATAAGCAGACCAGCTCTCTAGACCCATGCGCACCTCGGCAAGAGAGCGCAAAAGTTCCGGATCCCGTTGTTCCACGAGTTTGGCAAGCGGATCCATGATGCTACCTTCGGTTAACGCCTTGACAAAGGTTCCGCCACCCTGTCTCGAATCCAGAAAACCCATTGCCTCGAGAACCATAATCGCTTCCCGGACAGAGGGCCTGCTGACACCCAACATGGACGCCAACTCCCGCTCGGAAGGGATACGATCACCGGGTTTGAGTTCACCTTTTGAAATCAGCTGTTTAATTTGGCTGACGATTTCTTCAGATATTTTTTTCGGCCGGATTGGCTCAAGAACAATGGTCATGCCTTTTCTCCACGAGGTATTTGGTATGACCAATTTTCTAGCACAAACGCGGGAGCTTTACAACGGAAAGCGTAGCCACTCTACCAACAGAAAAGGGACAATCCCCATTCGGGGACAGTCCCTGTTTTACTTACAGCTTACAACCCTAAAGCATATAGCTTGCCTTACCCTCTCCCGCTCTTATAACGCTTCAGCCACTCCTGCAGGTCGTCGTCTTCGTGCTCGAGTTCAAAAGCATTGATCAGGCCCCGGCGCAAGGCGACAGCAACCGCGCGATTGCGCAGATTGAAAGCATCACCGACCTTATCACTCTGGAACTGCTCATGGTCGAGACTCAGCTTTCCATAGAGGGAGTTAAGACGACTCTGCACACCACGCCGGGAGAGATAACGCCGCTGAGCAATAAGATTATCTGTCAATCCGAGAGAGATATCGACCAAAGCTTCATACTCGATATCAGAGAGCGCCGTTTGACTGTGACCGGTACGGCCCTGGACCTTGCGAACTTCGGGGTCGATCCAGCATTGGTCTTCAAAGAGAACGGTGGCCATGGCCGTTGAGATCTTTTCCCGGGAGCTCGATTTAAGCACGTAACCATAAACGGTTTCCGGCGGCACGATTTTGGACAGAGTCCGTACGTACATCTCGTCCTTGAACTGGCTCCAGAAGACGATTTTTGCCTGTGGCTTTTGCTCCCACAGAGCCCTGGCAAACTCGACCCCGTTCATCTGCGGCATCTGGATATCACTGATCACAAGCGGCTCATCATATTTCAGAGCCAGCTCCAAAGCAACCGCGCCATTGTCGGCATGCTCCGTCGTACAGTCCTGTCCCCATGCTTCAACCATCTGTCTGAGGAACTCAAAATCCTTTGGATTATCTTCGGCGATAACCAGGGAGTATGGGGCCATGGTGTTTTCTCCTTATCTTTCGTTGAGCGCCAACTCCAGCTCAAAGCGTGTTCCTGAAGAAAAACGCGAACTCTGCCAACGAACCTGGCCACCAATGGCACGGGCGCGTTCTTGAACGTTATGGACTCCCCGTCCACCACTCTCTGTCGGCAACTGCGGAGTGGGATTAAAGCCTCGCCCATTGTCCTCAACGATAACTATCAAAGTATTGCTTCGCACACTCATAGCAACCTCCATCTGGTTGGCGTGAGCGTGCCGCAAGACATTATTAACAGCCTCGGCAATGATCCGATAAACGGTCACCTGGGTCAGACGTGGCAACTGGAGCTTGGCAACATCGTCTCCAGCCATGAAATGATAGGTTGGCGCCCCGGGGGCCTCGCACACCTTTTCGAGCATGGATTCAATGGCCGCTGGCAGGCCGAGGATATCAAGGGTTTGCGGGTGCAGGTTATCCATCACCACACGCAGATTGGTCATCGCCTTTTGCAGATCTGCCTCGATTGATATCGCCTCTTCACCACAAGAAGACTCCTCACGAAGATGCTCGATCTTTCTACGCACAGCCGATAGCTCGGCAAGGGTCTGATCATGAATGTCCATGGCGATGCGCCGACGTTCCTCTTCTGCACCTTCGAGCAATTTCTCGGCCGCCACCACCCGGATCAACTGATCCGTCATTTGGTTGATGGAAACCGCGAGCTCGTCTAGCTCATCGCGCACCTTATCGGGAGCGGGAGGCGGCACAAACTCGCCGGCAGTGATACGCGCGGCACTGTCAGATAGAATCTGAATGCGGTTCAGGATGTTGCGAGCAAAGGTAAGAGAAAGAAAAATTCCGATCAGGATAGCAAAGCCGAGGACGACAATCGTGACGAAGGCAGTCTCGGCAACCAGGGAATCAATATCTTCCCGGTGGAGATCGCCATAATCCAGACGTTGCTGGTTTAAGGAGTTAAGCTGTCGCTTGATATAAGGCCGCAGTAACTTCAGGCCCTCCTCAAAATTATCCAACTCCAAGCCTTGCTCAGGATTCAGGTCGAGAACGCTTTGTCGTAACAGACTGGTATCAGACACTCCCAGCAACTCGGTTTCCAGCAACCGCTCGAAAGCTACCGAAAGATGCTCGTGCAAAAATGACAACTGCTTCAAGGCCTTGGCATCTGGCGTCTGTGCCTGAGCCAGAAAGCCAACAATCTCCTCCATGCGTTGCGCGGCCATATCTGCTTCAGCAAGGGCAATAAAGGCTGTTTTAAGGTTCTTGGCCTGCTGTCTCTTCACCGACATATCCCAGTAGGTGAACTGCAGGAAGCAGAGTAACAAGGTCATAAGGAAGAGGACGGCTGCCGGCGCCAAGATTATCTGGTGTTTCAGTGCAAGTCTCATAAGTTAGAAAATACCACAGAAATTCTCTCTGGACACTGTGCAATCGCACAGTGCAATGAGACAGCAAAAAAGTTGAGCAACTTTACCCGGCTACAAAGTAAACCTTTTTCAGGATGACTCGTCCAAGGAAGCAAATCAATAGCGTTGCCGGCCGCAACCAACACTCAACTCAACCTAAGGAGACAAACATGCGTAATCTAAAATATCTGACACTGGCATTGTTGCTAGGAACCCTTGAAATCACACCAGCCTTCGCAAAACCAGGGCACTGTGACAAGGCATGCGAAAATGGCGAACAGCAGGCAACCAGGCTTGAGCATCTCAAAGAGAGACTTGACCTGACAGCGCAACAGGAAGCGGAGATCAAAGATATTTTTGCCTCGACTAAAGCAACACATGAAGCCCTGCACGAAGAGAAACGTGTGACCCGCGAGGAGCTTCGAGAGCTTTTCAGGACTGACACTCTTGATGAGCCGCGTTTACGGGAACTGGTTCGTAAACAGTCTGACCAGCGGGCTGATATGATGATCGCACAGCATGCCACAAGGACCAGGATCAACCAGGTTCTCACTCCTGAGCAGCAGGAGCAGCATGAGGCTTCCCGTCAGCAGAGACAGGAGCGCAGGGGAGCCGCCAAGCACAGGCAATAGAAGCAATAAGATCACAGCAAAGAGCTGTCGCTCTGGGGAGGTTCAAAAACGGTCTCCACAGAGCGGCGGTAACAGTTACAATTGCAAGCGACGCCAGTCGACCTTGGCGTAGTCCGCCAGCAGAGCCAAGGGAATAAAAGTATCAAGCTCCTGCCTAGAGCTTCCGGTCAACTCCCGGGTAAAGTCACGAAACAACTCAATTTCCCGGGTAAAAACCTCACGAAACCGCCATCGCAGAACATCGTCCGGCAAACTTGCCGGATCGCCGGGATGCAAAGTACAAACGGTGCCATCGAAGTCTTCACCACTCACATCGATACTCGGCAGGCCATGCAGGCGGCAGGTCAGAGGTCTGGCAGCATAAACCAGGCAATAACCCTGTTCATCGAGCAGAGGACAAGGGGTCAGATCCTCTTCTGGCATCTCCTGCCATTCCATATCAGGCAAGGCATTCAGTAAATAGGGGTTCTTAAGCTCCGGCCAGCGTTTCCGGAGTTCAACAAGGCGGGGCTGACAGCGCTCAAGAACTTGTGCTCGAGTCGCCTCAGGTAAGGCGGCGAAAGCGTCTTTGAGAAGCCAGGCGTCAAGCAGGGTGATGTCGAACAAACCACGACAGCAGGAACTACACCCCCCTCTGCACGCTAGAGAAGTCCCTCCGGCCTGTAGACAAGTTGCGAACCAGTCGTCGACCTCATCATACAAACGACGGCAGGAATCAAGGGCAGACATCAAATTTTGATTAAGGAGAGGCACTCATCACCCGAGACAGGATTAACAGTCAATGGAACACAATGTCCCTTGCTGGCCAAACGGCAACGCCCGGCCTGACCGTAATCAGTTCATCAAGGCCGGATTTAACTTATTTGAGAGTCTTCAAACGTTTCTGCGCGTAGGCGAGTAAATCCTTACGCAGATTCTCCGTTTTCAGAGCTCTTTGATAACACTCGACAGCTTCCTTCTGCAAGCTCTGCCCCTCCAGGGCACCGCCTAGACCAACCCAGAAAGCTCCTGTCTGCGGCCAGAAAACCAACAGGTTGCGATAAGTCTGAGCGGCGAGAAAGGATTCATCCAGGCGCTGGTAAAGAGAGGCCAGGATGACATGGGCTTCGGGGTCCTCCTCAACGCCGGGCAAGCCACCGTTGAGCATAACTTTGGTCGCAGCATCGTAATCGCCCTGCAACGAAAGCAATCGGGCATAGTTTTTCTTGAAAACGATATAGTCAGGGGCAATCTCAAGGCCTTCAGCAAGCAGATACATGGCCTCGCCATTTTTGCCGCCCTTTTCGAAGATTTTAACCAGCATTTCTCTTGCTGGCAGGTGACCGGGATAAAGTTCCAGGGCCTCCTGCAAAGACCTCACCGACAGGTTAGTACGTTCGCGCTCGTAGGCCCACTTGCCATCGAGATAGGCTTCCTCAGCTAGACCGTAAGAAGTCGTCGCCGGTATTCTGCTCGGACTCTCGATCCTCTTAACCTCGGGCTTCGAAACCCTCTGGCTGCGGGTCGCTCCAGGCAGCTCATCCGGGTGCAGGCGTTTGGGAACTCTGGCAACCGGCTGGGTCGAGGTCACTTTCGATCGGGTTCTGGCAGCCGCACTCACAGGAGCTTTCACCTGCTTGCGTTTAACCGGTTTGGGCTTGGCCGCTCTAATAACCTGGGGCTTTTTGACAACCGGAGGCTTCACACTTGCCACTTTGACCAGAGGCTTTGCCGGTGCGGCCTCCACCTTGGCAGGAGTCTCAGCTAATGCAAGCACAGATTCATTGACAGTCGCAGGGACTGGAGGTTCAGCCTCTCGTTCAGCAAGAGTCAGCTGATCCTTTGCAACAGGAGTGCTCAAATCTTTCTGGGTTGCAGCCTCTTCAATCACGGCGACCTGTTGGCTTTCAGCTTTTGGGTTTGTCGGCTCAAAGCCAAACATCATATCCGAGAGAACCCCAGCCATCCACCAGATGAGGACGAGCAGGACCAGCCCTCCGCCACCCAGCACAACGGGCAGAGGCAGGTAAGGAACTTTTTCCATCATGCTACGACGAGGAGGCTTAACGCTGGGCGGTGCGCCATCTTTCTTCTGTTGCTGCAAGTCACGCAACATCTGGTTGATCAGGCTCATGACAAGACACTCCGCAACAGGTAAACAACCAGAACGACTTCAAACACCGTGATAAGACCAATAGTGAAGTAGAATGAGTTCCCGGGCAGGAATGATCGAGAGAGTTTCGTGGCGTCTTCAGTGTCACTGCTGGCCATTTTCACTTGCGTCTGAGCAACTTCTTTTAGTCCTTGACCATAAGCAACCATCAAGGCTTTGTGACAGAGGATATTGACCAGTCTGGGGATACCACGACTGGAGCGGTAGACGGCATCCAGGGCCGCCTCATCGAAAAGCCTGTGTCCCTTGTGCCCGGCCACCTTTAGACGATGATGAACATAACCGCTCACTGCAGCACGATCCAGAGCAGGCAAATCATAGCTAAAAGTTATGCGCTGGCGAAGTTGCCTTAAGTTGTCATTTTCCAGCAGCGCATCCAACTCCGGTTGGGCGAAGATCACAATCTGCAGAAGCTTTTGTTTTTCCGTCTCCAAATTACTGAGCAGACGCAAAGCTTCCAGACTCTCTCTCGGCATGGCTTGCGCTTCGTCAATACAGAGGACAGCCTTCTTGTCACCCTTCCGAAAAGACACCAATTGCTCGGTGATCCTCTTAACCAGGTCATGCATGGTGATCCCTTGAGGGACCATGATACTCAACTCTTCAGCAAGGGCCTGATAAAGTTCAAAGGGTGTCAGTAAGGGATTGGGGAGATAGGCTGCCTGGAAATCGCCAGCCAGGGCGGCAAGCAATTTTCGGCACAACAAGGTCTTGCCAGTCCCGACTTCACCGGTAATCTTGATCAGGCCTTCGCCGCTCTGCAAAGCGACCAAAAGAACGTTCAGGGCCTGTTGATGTCCGGTGTAGTTGTAAAAATAATCGGGATCAGGGGTCAGCGAGAATGGAGCTTCCCGTAGCTTGAAATGTTCCTGATACATGAACTACGCCCCCTCAGGTCAGCGATCTTGCTAACCCGCAAATAGTGGGTATTATATAGGCTAATGTAAAAACAAACCAAGAAATAAAAACTTAAAATATTTGTCAAAACCCCGTAAACATAAAACATTAAGGAGTCTCAATCATGACCCTTGCTGAACTTGCCGAACATGATGGCCGCGATGGTCGCCGCGCGTACATTGCCGTCAACGGAACGGTGTATGATGTGACCGACAGTCCACGCTGGCAGAATGGGTTGCATCCACCTGATCATCAGGCCGGTCAAGACCTGACCGATGAATTAGCCGGGGCACCCCACGTGCGGACAGTGATTGAACGTTTCCCGGTCATTGGTTCTCTTGAAGAGGACGCAACAGCACAAACTACCTCGGGCAGCGGCAAAGTCACACTGGGTATCATCATCGCTGCAATTATTCTTGCCGTGGTCATTTTTCTGGTACTCTAGAAACTTGTCGGACTAACCATGAACTGCCTGCAAATCCGCATGTTTGACCCATATTTCAGCTCCTCTTCAACCAATAGCTACGGCCATTACTCTCAAAAGAGCCAAAATCTGTTCTCAAACGGTCAAATTTTCGCTTCAGCCCAGATAGTCCAGCAGGCGGTTAGCGTCTTGGTTTGGCAAGAATAATTGTTTATTCTTAATAGTTTGCATTCTTGATTTTTTTGCCCGACTCGGTTATTCTCCGCGCCATGTTCCGTTACCTGATTTTATTCGGCAGTATCATCTGGGCAAGCCTGCTTCTCCTTTCCTGGAGCGGGCCGGCTGAAACAGCTGACCAGCCGACACCCGTTGTCAAAAACGCCTCCTGAAAACCAGGGGGCGTTTCCAATTTCAAAGTTGCTCCTCCTCTTCATTCTTTACGTCAAGCAACGACAAGAGTCACCCTGACGCGACCCGCGTCGTGCAAACTCCGCATCAATCGCGTTGAGAACCTCCCATTTTTTGAGCGACCAGAGCGGTGCCAAAAGTTGTGCTCTGGGGCCATCACCGGTCAGACGGTGAATCAAAGTCTCGGGATGCAGGCGCTCCATACAATCAACAACCAGCGCAACATACTCCTCCATGCCCAGCACTGAAACTTCACCTTCGGCATAGAGATCACCAAGAGGCGTATCCTGTAAAACGTGGAGCAGATGAAGTTTCACGCCCTCCACCTGCAACTCGGCAAGAACATCAATGGTCTGCAGTATGTCGGCTCGGCTTTCACCGGGCAGACCGAGGATCACGTGCACACAGGTTCTCAAACCGCGCGACTTTGCGCCCTGCACAGCCTCGACAAAAGTCGCAAAATCATGGCCACGCCTTAACCAGTCAAGAGTGCGGTCGTGGCTCGTTTGCAAACCCAATTCCAACCAGAGGTAGGTTTTTACATGATATTCTGCCAGCAGGTCCAGAACCTCGGCAGGGACACAGTCTGGCCGCGTACCAATCGCCAGGCCGACCACATCCTCTACTGCCAGCGCTTCATCATAAAGGGCACGCAATTCGTCAACAGGAGCAAGGGTGTTGGAAAAGGGTTGAAAATAGGCCATGAACTTACCCGCTTTATACTTGCGGGTCATAACCTCCTTGCCCTGCTCAATCTGTGCGGCAACACTCAGCTGGCGTTCAAGGCCAACTGACCCGGAACCACCCGGGTCACAGAAGAGACAACCGGCGCCAGACCGACCACCATTGCGGTTGGGGCAACCAAAACCTGCGTCAACAGAGATTTTATGGACACGGCCACCGAAGCGTTTTTTAAGGTGACTGGAATAAAGCTGATAGGGCTTCATCGATTCAACCAACTGATTTACGATGTAATTTAGATAAACAAACGGGCCGAGCTCAAGAAGAATCAACCTGTTACGAGGTCACACTGTCACAACTATGTCATCTTGCCCTGAATGGGGCAAGGAGACAAAGCATCGATCAGGATTGCAGGGAAGCGGCGGGTTGGTATAATGGACGGGTACAGACTACGTCCTAATTAAGGAGCACTCTATGGCACACCTGTTGGTTATTGATGATGAAGGAGACATTCAGCATCTTTACGCGGCGGAACTGGAGGACGAAGGGCACACCGTTGTCACCTGCGGCGACCGCAGCCAGGCGCTGGAGCAATTGCGCCAACAGGTTTTTGACCTGATCATCCTCGACATCCAGCTTAAACACGAGAGCGGCCTCGAACTCCTGCAGCAAATAGCCCGCGAGAGTGAAAAGACCCCTGTGATTCTTTGCACCGCTTACAGTTGTTACAAGGAGGATTTTTCCTCCTGGCTGGCAGATGCCTACGTCGTCAAAAGCTCCAATCTCGATGAGCTGAAGAATGAAGTCCGCCGACTACTCGCAAAACCCTGACATCTTCGCTAAAGAGAACCAGATTAAACCTTTACGACCCCAAGGAGACTGCTATTGAAAGCTGTCATCATGGCAGGAGGATTTGGCACCCGCATTCATCCTCTGACCATCAACATGCCCAAGCCGATGATCCCCCTGATCAACCGACCGATCATGGAGCACATCGTCAACCTTCTCAAACAACATGGCATCACCGACCTGGTGCTATTGCTCTTCCACCAACCGGAAGCCATCAAAAAGTATTTCGGTGACGGCAGCGAGTTCGGCATCCATATCACTTACGTTACCCCTTTAGAGGACTTTGGCACCGCCGGCGCAGTCAAGGCGGCAACAAAGCACCTCAATGAAAGATTTATGATCATCAGTGGTGACCTTTTAACCGATTTCGACCTCTCAAAAGCAATTGCATTCCATGAGAAAAAACAGGCGAAGGCGACCATCATCCTGACAGCGGTCTCCGACCCTCTTCAATTCGGCGTTGTTATCACCGACAAAGAGTCCCGCATCACCAAGTTTCTTGAAAAACCCGGTTGGGGAGAAGTCTTTTCCGACACCATCAACACGGGCATCTATATTTTGGAACCGGAAGCTCTGAAGCTGATTCCGGAGGGGGAAAATCGCGACTGGGCCAAGGATGTCTTCCCCAAAATGCTCGAGAATGCAGACGATCTGTTTGGTTGCAATCTGCAAGGCTACTGGGCCGACATCGGCAATCCGGAAGCATACCTCGAAGCTTGCCAGGATATCTGCCACGGCAAGGTTATTGTAAAAGTGCATGAACCCGCCAGGTCAGCAGAAGAGAGGATCTTTATCAGCCCTGACGCCCAGGTCGACGACCAGACCAGACTCTCCGGCATGGTCGTTCTGGGAGACAACACCCGGATCAAAGGTAATGCAAGCCTTACCAACTGCGTGGTCGGCCGTAACTGCCAGATCGAGGAAGATGTCACCCTTGAGGATGCCATTCTCTGGGATAACGTCTATATCAAGGCGGGAACAATAGTCACTGGATCGAATCTCGGGCATCGGGTTCGCGTCGGCAAGAATTCAGTCATAGAACCCGGCGTTGTGGTTGCGGACGAGACGATGATCGGTGATGACGTCAACATTCGACCCAATGTTAAAATCTGGCCGCGCAAGGTCATCGAGAGCGGATCGACCGTTTCGACCAACCTGATCTGGGGAGAGAAGTGGCGTAAAAGTCTCTTCGAAGGAGCCCTGGTGCGTGGCATGACCAATATTGAAATGACTCCGGAGTTCTCTGCCCGCCTCGGAGCAGCCTACGGATCAACGCTGCCCAAGGACAGCTATATCCTGGCCGGTCGCGACGCCATTCGCTCGTCGCGAATGCTCAAACGCTCTTTCGTTGGCGGGTTGCTTTCTGCGGGGGTGAACGTACGTGACATCAAGATGATCTCACTGCCGGTGTTACGCTACAAGCTGACTACCTTCGGTGAAGTTGGCGGCATACATTTTCGCCAGTCGCCAGAAGACCCGGCCGCCACGGAGATTATTTTCTTTGATGCAGATGGCAACGAGATCCCTTCCGGCACGGCCAAGGGGATTGAGCGCATCTACTTTAAGGAGAACTTTCGCCGCGCCCATTATTCTGAGCCGGGCGGCATCGAAGAACTGCCTCGCATTTATGATTTCTATCGCGAAGGGTTTCTGCGCGGACTGGACAACGACTTGCTGAAGAAGGCTACCCCGAAGGTCGTCCTTGATCTCAATCACTCTCCTGCCGCTGACCTTTTGCCCGACCTGCTCACTGACCTCGGTTTCGAGGTGACTGAGTTGAACTCGCACGTTCATGAGAAAGCCATGGATATGTCGACCAACGAGCTGGAAGCCGCTCTGGATCGATTGAGTCGTATCGTAAAAACCCTGGAGGCTGACGCCGGCTTCTGGATCGGCCCTTCCGGAGAGAAAATCCGTGTGGTCAGCGGTGCGGGACACCTTTTCACCAGCCGTGAGGCACTTAGCGTCCTTACTGTTCTGGTTTGCGCAGCGGAGAACGAAGGTCGCCTGGTTGTGCCGGTTGCGGCACCTCAAGCTGTTAACGAGCTGGCCAAGTCTGCTGGTCTGACCGTGGAGCGCACCCGCTCTGACGGCTACTCACTGGTCTACGCCGCCCGCAACCGTGAGGTCCGCTTTGTAGCGTCGATGGATGACCGCTTCGGCTTCCCAAAATTTCAACCACACTTCGACGGGCTCTTTGCCACCGCCAAGATCATGGAACTTACAGTACGTGCCGAGCTGTCTCTGGACCAGGCTTTCGCCACACTCCCCCGCAACCATTACCATCACCTGGAGCTGTCATGCCCCTGGGAGAGCAAGGGTGGACTGATGCGCAAAATGAGTGAGTACGCCGTCGATCAGCGAGCCTCGTTTACCGATGGCGTGCGCATCGACACGGAACAGGGATGGGTACTGGTCCTGCCTGACCAACACCGCCCGATCGCTCATATCTACGTTGAAGCTACAGAGGAAGATGCCGCTAACAAGCTGCGCGAACTTTATCACGGAAAAATCTCCGGCTGGCTCGCCGAGCTGGCTGATGCTAACCCGCCTGACTTTTAAGTGATTGACACCCTTGGCAAGAAGAATCAGGATCATGGACAGCAACGCTTAGGCAGTGCTCGATGTACTCTGCCTACTGAAAAGGCCTTGCTGCCTTTTTGGTGAATCTAAGATTTCCATAATTATCAGGAACTGGAGTCTAAAACTGGATGCCCCGAACTTTTAGAAATAAATTATTACTGAAGAAACCGACTCTTTATCGCCTGCGACAAGCGGGCTTAAGAGAGGTCGCAGAAGGTGACATTGATATCCATGCGGCTCGCAAGATTGCTCTCTGGCGGCAGAGCTCCGGTGCAGAGGTCTATCTTTTCGCACTGCTAACAACAGCGTCCAGAGAGATAGCCCGACATTACCTGACCCAACTGGATCTGCACCCTGGCCTCTCTACAGTTCACTCTGCCAAAGGAGAACAGACTCTTCTCCAATTATCGACAGCTTATCAAGCTTATCTTGATTGTTATCCCGGCGAAGCCCTCAGCCTGGCCAACGAACCGGGAATGGCAACTGCAGCCATTCAGGCCAGACAAACATTGATTGCCGACCTCTTTTTCCTCGACGCGCTAAGCGACAACCCGGCGACAGAATCTTTCAAAGACCTGCTCGACGACAACGACCTGGGTTCACGCCTTGATTATCGCAGCCTGATCATGCAATTCGCCCGGCTGGCGGAGCCATTGCAAGAGCATGGCAAATCACTGCCGGAGTTACTGCGCAGCCCTGCGGAGAAGAGCCCGCACAACCTAGCTGGCCAGGTTTCTTACATCGTTAAGAACTGGTCGGCATGGCTGCCGCAAGAGGTGGTGATCATGTTGCAGATTGCCGTCGCCCTCACTGAAGAAGAGAACCGACCGCACCTGTCCGGTCCCGGGCCATCACCTATGCCACAGTTTGGCGCAGGTGACGGTAGTGATGCGCCTGCGGCCTTCACTGCCGACACGGATTGGATGACCACCAGCGTCCTGCTGGCTAAATCGATCTACGTCTGGCTCGACCAGCTCAGCAGCCATTATCAGCGCGACATCACCACCTTGGCAGAAATTCCGGAGGAGGAGCTAGCCAAACTGGCTAGCCGGGGCTTCAACGCCCTCTGGCTGATCGGTATCTGGGAGCGTTCCAGGGCATCTAAACGCATCAAGCAACTGTGCGGCAACCCGGAAGCGGAAGCTTCCGCATATGCCCTGCATGCCTACCGGGCGGCCGAAGATCTGGGGGGCGAGAGCGCTTTGCAGGATCTCGAGTCTCGTTGTCGTCAGCACGGCATACGGTTGGCCTGCGACGTCGTCCCCAACCATACCGGCATCGACTCAGAACTGCTCAAGGAACACCCGGACTGGTTTCTACAAGCCGACCAGCCCCCCTATCCGGCCTATGATTTCACCGGACCGGACCTTTGTGAGGCAGAAGGCATCAGCATTTGCATTGAAAAAGGCTACTGGGACCATAGTGATGCGGCAGTGGTCTTTGAGCATCATGACCATAACAGCGGTCAGCGCCGCTACATCTACCATGGCAACGATGGCACTCATATGCCCTGGAACGACACGGCTCAACTTAACTTCCTGCTGCCGGAAGTCCGACAGGCCATGAGCGACCTGATCCTTGCCATTGCGCAGCGCTTCAGCCTGATCCGTTTTGATGCCGCCATGACTCTGGCGCGCAAGCATTTCCGCCGCCTCTGGTTCCCGCCACCGGGCGGCAGTGCCGGAGTTCCGTCGCGTTCAGCCTTTGCCCTGTCCGACGAGGATTTTACCGCGGCCTTCCCGGTTGAATTCTGGCGTGAGGTGGTGGATCGCATTAACCGAGAAGCTCCGGACACGCTCCTGATTGCCGAGGCCTTCTGGCTAATGGAGAGTTACTTTGTACGCAATCTGGGGATGCACCGGGTTTACAACAGTGCCTTCATGAACATGCTCAAGCGCGAAGAGAACGCCAAGTACCGCCAGATTCTTAAAGACACGCTGGCCTACAATCCGGGGATATTAAAGCGCTATGTCAATTTCATGAACAATCCTGACGAAGCGACCGCTGTCGAACAATTCGGCAAAGGCGATAAATATTTCGGTGTCGCCACCCTGCTGGCCACCCTGCCCGGTTTGCCGATGTTCGGCCACGGTCAGGTTGAAGGCTACCGGGAAAAATATGGCATGGAATACCGTCGCGCCTACTGGGAAGAACAACCAGATGTCGGATTTATTCAACATCATGAGCAACAGGTCTTTCCCCTTTTGCGCACCCGGCACCTGTTTGCCGATATCGAACATTTCTCTCTTTACGATTTCATGACCAACCATGGAGTCGACGAAAACGTCTTCGCCTACAGTAACGGCCCTAGCGGTCAAAAGTTCCTGGTCGTTTATAACAATACGACCGAAGCAACCCGGGGACGAATTCATTTGGCGGCTGACAAAGCCTCGCCGGCAGAGGAAGGAGTCGCCCTGTCGATGCCACCCTTCTGGCAAGAGCTGGGATTTGATCGATCCAACGATCCCTTCTGCCGTTTTCATGACCTGCAGGGCAACCAACAACTGATCTCTCGAGAGCAGCTGTCTCATGGCCTCGAGCTGCAGCTTGATGGCTACGAACACCGGGTGTTCAGTGATTTCCAGACGCTCAGCGACGAAGACGGTTCCTGGCAGAAGCTTTATCAGCAGCTCAATGGTCGCAAGGTCTCCAACCTTGAGCGCGAACGGCTGAAAATGCTTTATCAACCTCTCTGGAAGGCATTTGCAGCACTCTTTGATCAGGGCCGCCTAAATGTTCTGGCGGGCGGCTTGATGGCAGCGCGACAGACCAGCCCTATCGAAAAAATCATGGTGGAATTGAGTGCAGAATGTAACGCATTTGCCAGCTTGATCAGTTCGTCAATAGAAGACTTTGACGGTCATTCGACCTCACCGATTGACTTAAAGGCTCTCTTCACAGACTTATCCGCCTGGTTGGCTGAATTGGCTGCGGCTAAAGCACCGGAGAAATTGCTCGCCGGGCAATGGCAGGGAAAGCGCTCGCAGGCAGGGCTTGGCGGAACAATCCTCAGCTGGGTGATGCTGCAGAAGCTGTCTCAAGCCCTCGGTTTCCCTGATGAGTCACCTTGTTTCGAAGTTTTCCGTTCCTTCGGCCTTGATTTTGCCTGGCAGGAAAGCGCTGTGTCAGAAGATCAGGCCAGGACCATTTTCCTTGCCACCCTTCTGACAAAGACTGCCGGCATGCAACCTCACCCGGCTGTTGATGCCCATACTTTTACTCAGCTCTGCCAGGACCGCGACAACAGCAGGTTTCTGGGTGTGAACAGGCATGAAGATCAGACCTGGTTTTTACAGGAAGGTATGACAGCTCTAGCCGGAGCTGTTGCGCTTCAGGCCGGCATCATGCAACTTCGTGCAGGCCAAGGTAAAGAGGTAGACGCCTTCTCGGTAGAGGCTGCCGAGCACCTGCGTCAGCGCCTGGCCCGTGCTGCGGCTCTCGGCTACCGACTGGATAAATTCCTCGATTTGAGTTAGAGTGCCCCCCTCAAATGGCAACTCAAGAAGACAAAAGAACCTCGATCTCAGCGCCGATGAAACTGCTCATGGTCGCCTCGGAAGCTGCGCCCTTCGCCAAAACCGGCGGGCTTGCAGACGTTGTGGGCTCTCTGCCCCCGGCCTTGTGCTCCCTCGGTCATGATGTGCGCCTGGTTATGCCCTGGTATCGCAGGATTCGCTCAATTACAGGCGAGCTCCCCTTAAACCAGAACAAGCTGTCGGTTGCCATGGGTGGGCACAACTACAAAGTTGGCTATCGTGCAGGAGAATTCCAGGGCGTTCAGGTCTACTTTCTTGACTACCCTGAATACTATGACCGCGATGAACTCTACGGCGAGCAGGGCCATGATTACCCAGACAATGCCGAACGTTTTGGCTTGCTCAGCAGTGCCGCTATTGAGCTCGTCCGCCACCTCGACTTCGTTCCTGATGTCATCCATGCTCACGACTGGCAGGCCGGCCTGATTCCGCTTTATCTGCAACAGCAACTCCGGCGAGACGCTTACTTTACCGACACCGGCTCTCTCTTCAGCATCCACAACCTCGGTTACCAGGGCGTCTTTCCGCTGGAAACGGCGCAAGTCCTTGGCATTGATCAAAGCTTACTAACATCTAAAGGAATTGAGTATCATGGCAAGCTCTCCCTGCTGAAAGCAGGTATCCGCTTTGCCAGCCAGGTTAACACTGTCTCTCCGACCTACTGTCGGGAGATCCAAACTCAAGAACAGGGGATGGGCCTCGATGGCCTGTTACGCTCTCGTGCAGACCACCTACATGGGCTGTTGAACGGGCTGGACGGCAAGCTCTGGTCTCCGGCCCAGGATCGTACGCTCCCGCAGACCTTCTCTGCGGAGAACCTTTCTGGTAAAGCTGTCTGCAAAAAAAGACTACAGGAAGAGCTGGGCTTACAAGAGGCATCCGACACAGCGATCGTGGCCATGGTCACACGCCTCGACACTCAAAAAGGGATTGAGCTGGTCCTGGAGAGTTGGGAGAAGATCTTATCGCGAAACCTGCAGCTGGTTATCCTCGGCACCGGCAACCCTGATTACCAACGGCGACTGGCCGAGGCTGCTGACTTTTATCCGGGACAGGCCAAGGTCCTGCTCCGCTTTGACGATGCCCAGTCACGGCGGATTTATGCGGGTAGCGACCTTTTTCTGATGCCGAGCCGCTATGAGCCTTGCGGCCTTGGTCAACTGATTGCCTTGCGCTACGGCTGCGTCCCTCTGGTTCATGCAACAGGTGGCCTCGCAGATACGATTATCGACCCGCAAATCGCGCCCGAAACAGCAAACGGTTTTGTCTTTGAAGAATATCAGCATGCAAGCCTCCTGCAGGGGTTGGATAGAGCCCTGGAGACTTACGGCGAACCGCCACTCTGGCAGAAGATAAGACTCCAGGGAATGACTCAGGATATGTCCTGGCACCAGGCGGCAGCACAATATCTGGATCTCTATCGATTATGTAAAAAGGAATTGCCATGATGGAAGAACAAGACAAGAGCACTGAAACGGAACAAGCAAAAGTCGAGGTCAAGGAAGAGCGCTTTCCCGAGCTTGCCGAGCTGCAGGAGAAGACCCAGCGCCGCCTGCGCAGCAATCAGCGTTTTTTGGAACGATTCATGGATGAAGACTTTGACGATCTGGACGATGACGATTTGGACGATGGCGACGATGATGAACCGGAACAGTTTGAGGAGCTTTAGCAGGGTGGCGTAAATTTAAGCCAGGTTATCCAGGTATTCCTGCCATTCGGTAGGCAACATATCGCGCTTGCGGGTATTGCAGTCTTTACACGCCGCTACACAGTTGCCTTTGCTGCTGCGACCACCACGCACCAGGGGGACAACATGATCAAGCGTCAACTCGGCAGGAACAAAATGGCCGCCGCAATAGTGACACAGACCCGTTGCAATCCGGTTGTTCCACCACTGGGAGCGTCTTAGTTCTCGGGCTTTCTGGCGCTCGCGCCGCAACTGCTCTTCAGGAATGTCAGCGAAAAACTGCATGTGCACAGAATACAGAATCCGGCCAAGGGAATACAGTAAAAACAAGGATAATTTGTTCCCTCTGTCTGCAGTCTGCGGTAATCTAACGCGTTGCTTTTTTTATATTCAAGGGATTATAGATGAACATACTCATCGTTGGAGCCGGCCAGGTCGGCTACTTTCTTTGTGAACGCCTTTCCATGGAAGGTCATGAGGTCACACTGATCGACCGTGATCAGGAGCACCTCAATGATGCCCAGGATCGTCTCAACGTGCTTGGCATTCTTGGCAACGGTGCCAGCGCCGAAACCATGGAACTGGCCGGCATCAAGAAAGCCGACATAGTTATGGCCGTCACCGACCTTGATGAAGTCAACATTCTTGCCTGCCTGCTCGCCCGTGAATACGGCGTCGGCAAACGTATTGCTCGTGTCAAAAGTATCGATTACTTAAGTCGGGGAGCCGTGCTCTCCAAGGACAAACTCGGCATCGACCTGATGATCAATCCGGATGATGCCGTGGCTGACGAACTCGCCAATCTGGCCGGCCACGCGGGCACCTTTGACGTCGCCGAATTCGTCGGTGGCCAGATTCAGTTCCTTGGCTATCGTATTACCGAAGACAGTCCCCTTTGTGACCTGACCCTGAAAGAGCTAGGCGAGATTCGCGGCATTTACCGCTTCGTCGTCGTCGCCATCTCACGTCAGGGACAGACGATCATTCCCCGCGGTGATGACACCATCCAGGTTGGAGACAGCATCTTCATCTTCGCCCACAAGAAAGAGCTTCCAGCGATTCAGTATATGTTACAAATCAAGGAAGAGACCCGCAGAGGCTCGCGCAAAGCGTTTATCCTCGGTGGCGGTCGCATTGGCCTGCGGGTAGCCCGCAACCTGGAGGAAAGACAATTTAATGTACGCCTGGTGGAGCGCAGTCAGGATCGTTGCGAAAAGCTCTCGGCAAAACTGAAGAAGACCATGGTTATTCACGCTGAAGCCACTGATATTCGTGCCTTGATCGACGAAGGCATCGCCGACGCGGATGTTGTTATCGCAGCCACGGACAATGATGAAACCAATATTCTCTGCTCTCTGCTCTGCAAACGTCACGGCGCGCAACGCACCCTTTGCCTGGTCAACCGCCCCGAGTTCCTTGATCTGGCGCCCTCACTCGGGGTTGACGCCTGTGTCTCCCCACGTCTCTCGGCGGCAAGTGCGATTCTGAAATTCGCCCGGCGCGGTAACGTCATCTCACTCGCAACGATCGAAGGCAGCAACTCCGAGGTGCTCGAAATCGAGATCAAGAGCACGAGTCAGGTTCTCGACACACCGCTCAAAGACCTCAACTTCCCTCGCGGTGCTATCATCGGCGCGATCGTCCATCAAAACAGCTACGAGATCCCCGATGGCGAAAGCAGCCTCAAAGTCGGCGACCGGGTGCTGGTCTTCGCTCTCCCGGAAGCCCTGGCCAAGGTCGAAAGGTTCTTCGAGTAGATGAACATCACCCTGACCCTGCGAATACTCGGTGCTCTGCTGCTCTTTCTGGCCATTGCCCTGCTCTTCCCGGTGCCTTTCTCATTGATCTATAATGATGGGGCTTCGGGGGCCTTTATCCTTTCCGCGATCATATCGGCGGGCTGCGGCGGGATTCTGTTCAGCCAGTTTAACTCGGAGAAAGACCTTTCGGTGCGCGAAGGATTTGCCATTGTCACCTTCGGCTGGACTTTTTTTGCGCTTTTCGGTGCCTTGCCTTTTGTCTTTTCCGGAGCCATTCCTTCCTATCTCAACGCTTTTTTCGAAACCATGAGCGGCTTCACAACCACCGGCTCGACCATTCTCACTGACATTGAAGCCATGCCGCCCAGCCTGCTGCTGTGGCGTTCTCTGACGCAATGGCTCGGCGGCATGGGAATCATCGTGCTTTCGCTGGCCATCCTGCCAATGCTCGGCGTCGGGGGCATGCAGCTCTTCAAAGCCGAAGTCCCAGGGCCGACCGCAGACCGCCTGAAACCACGCATCCAGGATACGGCCAAACTGCTCTGGGGCGTTTACGTCCTTTTGACCTGCGTCGAAATCCTGCTACTGATGGCCGGAGGCATGAGTTTCTTCGACGGCCTCAACCACGCTTTCACCACCATGGCAACCGGCGGTTTCTCCACGCGCAACGCTTCCGTTGCCGCCTACAACAGTGCCTACATCGATTGGGTCATCACAGTTTTCATGTTCTTGGCCGGGGTTAACTTCTCCCTGCACTACCTTGCCTTACGCGGCAAAATTGGCGACTTTATTCGCAATGAAGAGTTTCTCTTCTACAGCTCCCTGGTCATTGTCGGTACGGCCCTGATCACCATGATCAACATGGGTGGCACCTACACAAACTTTCTTGACAACCTGCGTTACAGTGCCTTCCAGGTCGTCTCGATCATTACCACCACCGGTTTCGGCACGGCCGACTATGAGCTCTGGCCAGTGCTTTGTCAGTATCTGTTGATTTTCTCCATGTTTATCGGCGGCTGCGCAGGTTCCACCGGCGGAGGTATGAAAGTCGCGCGCATCCTGCTGCTCTTCAAGCACGCCCAGGTGCAGGTCTACCGTCTGATTCATCCCCGTGCCGTACGCCTGGTCAAGCTCGGCGACCGTCCGGTTGACAAAGACGTCATGCAGTCGATTCTCGGCTTCTTCGCCCTCTATCTCGGTGTTTTCGTTGCCGCTTCGTTCATTATGGCAGCAACCGGCATGGATCTCATTTCGGCGGGGGGCTCAGTCATCGCAACCCTGAGCAATATCGGCCCCGGCCTTGGCAGCGTTGGTCCCGCTGACAACTTTGCTCACGTCCCGGCCATCGGCAAGCTGGTCCTTGCCTTCTGCATGCTCCTGGGAAGACTGGAGCTGTTTACCGTGCTGGTTCTGGTATTTCCAAGTTTCTGGCGTAAATGATCGGCCAATGGCTTCTGCAAAGAGAACATTCCCCCTCAGCAAGCTTCGCTGCCGGCTCCTGCTCTACCTGGTAGTTGCCCTGGTTTTTGCCATGCCTCTTCGTAACGCTCTTGAACAACACTTTATTTATTTCCCTGAACCTTTATATGCAGCAACCCCGGCAAGGGTTGGCCTCGCCTACGAGGACGTGACCTTCCCGGCCACAGATGCCAAGCAGCTCCACGGGTGGCTGGTTTCTGGACAGGCAAATTCACCTGTTGTGCTCTTCTGCATGGGCAATGCAGGTAACATCTCGCATCGCCTTGAAACCCTACAGTTACTGCATCAACTCGGGGTCACCGTGTTCATTTTTAATTACCGGGGATATGGTACAAGCGAGGGACGAGCCAACGAAGCAGGGACTTACAGTGACATTGCAGGCGCCATGGCCTTTCTTAACGAGCGCGGCTGGCCCGCTGAACGCATCATCCTCTTTGGTCGCTCACTCGGAGCCGCCGTCAGCCTCGAAGGTAGCCTGCGCACGTCTCCAGCCGGATTGATTATGGAGGCCCCCTTTACCTCGATCGAGGCGATGGGCCGCCACCACTACCCGTTGCTCAACAGCTTGCTCGGCTGGCTGATCGGTGCAAAGTACAACAATTTGGCAAAGATTTCAGATCTTGATGCGCCACTACTGATCATCCACGGCAAGAACGACACTATCTGCCCACCAAGCATGGCCGAAGAACTTTATGCAAGGGCGCCGCAAGAAAAACAGATTCTCTGGCTTCCTGAAGCCGGCCACAACGATGGCTTTGTTGTTGGTGGAGAGCGTTACCGGGACACCCTGAAACAGGTTATTTACAGTTGGACCGGTTTTAATCGATAAGAAGCCAGGCTTGCTTCTGCAACAAAGAAAAGAGTCCGGATCGACGACCTGGACTCTTTTCATATTTCGGCGTCAGCTAATTAATTCTGAGCTGACTTATAGAACACCACCACTCACAAATTTCTTTCAACCTTCAGAGCTTACTTTTTAGATGATAAATGAACGACCTCTTCGCTTGCTGCGTGGCAGTCCATTGCTAACGAGACTGTTTTGAAAAGATTCAGTCTGTTACGGTTTTATTGGCTGCGTCGTAAAGCTGCGGGTCGATCTGCAGACTTTCATTCAGTTTGCCAGTCAGAGCCAGCAGGCGCTCAACGGCGATCACCTCGTTGGTTTTTGCCGTGACCAGAAGCCCGGCTGACTGGAACTTTTCGTTGTGGGCGTCAAGTACGTCAAGCAGGGTACGTTGACCGACGATGAATTGCTTCACATAAGAATCGAGGGTCTTCTGGTTGTAGTCCAAAGCTTCACTAAAGTTGACCATCTGTTTGCGTGACGACTCCAGTTCGGCCCAGGTGGTCCGTGTTTCTTCTACGACCATGTCGCGTTGGTCGTCACGATGGTGCCCTGCTTGGAGCTTGCGAGCCATGGCGGCTTTACGATCGGCGACGTCGGAGTGGCCGTTAAAAATGTTCCAGCGCAGGCGCATCATCGCCTGGTTGTTGTGTTCCCAAGTCTCTGAGCTTTCAACACTGTCTTCGTAGCTGGAGCTCAACTCCGCATGAACTTTTGGCAAAAAGTTTGATTTGCTCAATTCGATCCTGCGGTCTGCTTCATCCACATTGGCGTTGAGCGCTAAAGTTTTCGGATTGCGCTCTGCGGTCTGCTGGACGGCTTCGTCCAGTGAACCCGGCACGATGGCGGCTGGAATAGTGAAAAGTTCAACATCGCCTGCCAGTTTGCCAACGAGTCGCTGATAGTTTGCCTCGGCGGACTTGAGCTTTGCCTGAATCTCTGCCAGTGAGGCATTAGCCCTGGCCAGACGAGCCTTAGTCTGGTCTACATCTGCGATGCTGCCGGCGCCACCTTCCTGACGTTCTTCGAGTTTGTCGAGGATCTCGAGGTGGTCATTGACATTTTTTTCTGCCAGGGCGATCAACTCACGCTGACGATACACTTCCATGTGGGCAATAATCGCATCAAGCGCGATGGCTTCGGCATTGTCGAAGGTCCGATGCCCGGCAGACACCATTTTGGCTTCTTCTATTTCAACCAGGCTCCTGGTCTCCTTACCGTCATAGAGAAGTTGAGAAAGACGGATTGAAGCTTCCGAGCGACTGTAGAAACTGTGCTCTACGTCATTTGTGCGTGTGAGGGGGTCACTATGGGCCTCGGTACCATAACCGGCGGCAATATCAACCTGTGGCAAGTATCCGCCGTAGGCACGATCACGCTCGAAACCGACAGCATCCTGATTGGCTTGCAGCACTTGCAGTCTTGGGCTGTATTCAAGGGCCGTTGTGACCGTGTCTGACAATTTTACAGTCGTATCCTGTGCCAAAGCGTTGGTGCCCGTAAGCACGACAAAAGAAAGGACAATGCTTAAAAGCACCCCCTTCGCGAGAATCATTTTCGTCATCATTATCTACGTCTCCTCATTATCATGTTCGTGTTCATATGTTTTTCGTACCCAGAAACAGTTAATATTATAGGTACTGTGAAACCTTTTAGGGTTAATATAGGTATACCAAAGATTCAGGTCTTTCCAAGCTAATGTTGGCATATTTTCAGTTCTTTTGTAAGGCTTAGATAACCGTTATTATTCAATGATTCGTGTCTGAGCATCACATGTGCCTGAATAAATGCTATAATACCGCATTTAAACTGCTTGAATTATTGCCTTTAAACTATCGCTCCAGATTTTTTTGTAGAATGGGGGAGCCAAGCCCATGAAGTCATTTGTTTGACCCTGACGAGGGACCATGCCAGAAGAAAAAAAACAGCCCGAACTAGCGCAAGAACCTGTTGAGACACCAAACGCTCAAAAGGAAACGGTCCAGAAGCCGCAGCCAAGGCGTCGTTCCAGCGACTTTGTGTCGCCGGGACTGGTTGATTATGAGCCCCCGGTTTTGCGTTGTCTCTCCCTGGTTGCAGGACTGCTCGGCAGACCGGTTTCAACCGTTGCCCTTAAAGCGGGGATGCCGCAGGGTCGTGAGCGGCCACCGCTTGCTGTTTGTATCAGGGCGGCAGAGCAGGCCGGCTTGACCGTCCGCACCTTCCACAGGCCAAAGGTCCGGGATATCTCATCCTTGATCATGCCCTGCATCCTGGTGTTGCAGAACGATCAGTCGTGCATCCTTACAGCTGTAAAGGGTGATCAGGCCGAAGTGATCTTCCCCCAGGGCGGGGGTACTGCCAAGCGTCTTCTCTTGGAACGACTGCAGGCACAGTACTCCGGTTACGTTCTGTTGGTGCACCCGGAAGGCAAACTTGACAAGAGGGCCAGCGAACTCAGGCTAGTCGACACCCGGGAATGGTTCTGGGGGACCATCTTCAAGTTTTTTCCGATCTACAAGCATGTGCTTCTGGCGACGGTGATGGTTAACATCCTGGCTCTGGCCAGCCCCTTGTTCATTATGAATGTCTATGATCGGGTTGTGCCAAACAGCGCCTTCGATACCCTCTGGGCATTAGCCATCGGGGTTTTTATCGCCTACCTGTTTGATTTCCTGCTTCGCAACCTGCGGGGTTATTTCGCTGATGTTGCCGGTAAGAACGCCGACGTCATTATCGCCAGCAAGCTGATGCAGCAGATGACGGCGATGCGCCTTGATCATAAACCTGAGTCAGCAGGAACCCTGGCAAACAACCTGCGCGAGTTCGAATCTCTGCGCGAGTTCTTCAGCTCCACGACCCTGATGGCCCTGGTCGACATGCCCTTCATCTTCCTCTTTGTTGGCTTGATCTCGTATATCGCCGGACCTCTCGCCTATGCCCCACTTGTGGCTGTACCGGTCGTGGTTCTGGTCGGTTATTTCCTGCAGATACCGTTTCAGCGCATTATCGAAAAAAGCTTCCGTGAAGGGGCCCAGAAAAATGCACTTCTGGTCGAAGCGATCACCGGGATGGAAACGATCAAGACGAGTATGGCCGAAGGCCAGATCCAGAAGCGCTGGGAAGAAGTGATCGGCCTGAACGCAAAGTCAACCAGCAGGGCTCGCGCACTTTCCAATTTCTCCATCTCCTTTTCGCAATGGGCGGCCCAGTTGGTGAGCGTAGCGATTATCATCGGCGGTGTTTACCTGATCTCAGAGGGTGAGTTGACCTTGGGAGGCCTGATTGCCTGTAACATCCTGGTTGGTCGGGCGATGGCTCCGCTCGGTGCCGTCGCCGCTATGTTGACCCGGTTACAGCAATCACGTATGGCGCTGAAATCACTTGACCTGCTGATGAAACAACCGAATGAGAGACCACTTGATAACGATTTTATCCAGGCGAAGAACCTGCAGGCCTCTATGAGCTTTGAAAATGTGCACTTCCAATATCCTAACAGCCAAATGCCGGCCCTGGATGGTGTCTCTCTGCATATCAAACCGGGAGAGAAGGTCGCGGTCCTTGGCCGAACCGGCTCGGGGAAAAGTACTTTGGGAAGACTCTGCATGGGCCTCTATGAACCGCAGAAGGGGTCCGTAAAACTTGATGGCATTGACCTGCGGCAAATGCACGTCGCTGATTTGCGCAGTCATATCGGCTACGTAAGCCAGGACAACTATCTCTTCTACGGCAGTATCCGTGACAATATCGCCTTCGGTGCTCCTTATGTTGACGGTCCGGCGATTCTGAGCGCTGCCAACCTGGCGGGCGTAACAGATTTTGTTAAAGGGCATCCTGCCGGCTTTGACTGGCAGGTCGGTGAGCGCGGCATGAACCTTTCTGGTGGTCAGCGCCAGGCGGTCACCATTGCTCGGGCTTTGCTCCTTGATCCAGACATTCTGATTCTGGATGAACCGACCAGCGCTATGGATAACAACGCCGAGATGCTGTTGCGACAGAGGATGAAAGAAAGCCTGTCAGACAAAACTTTGTTGTTATTCACGCACCGCACCAGCTTGCTGGAGTTGGTCGAGCGTGTGGTTATTATGGAGGCTGGCAAGGTTGTCGCCGACGGTCCTAAAGCCGAGGTTCTGAAAGCTCTCAAAAGTGGCGCAATCGGCGCCAAGAAACGATAAGAGTCTGCCATTATGTCAAAACGTAAAGAGATAAAAGATGCATTTGATCGTCGCGAACGGCAGGGCTTGTTGAGCGCTTTTGGCGAGGAAGAAGATCTGCATTTCATGAGCGAAGTTGATGCGGCCATTCATCGTAAGGGCAGTTCGATTGCTTTTGTTCTTACCCTGGTGATCGCCCTGTTGATGGTTACTTTTGTGGTGTGGGCACATTTTACGGTGTTGGACGAGGTGACCCGCGGCATGGGCTCGGTGATCCCTTCCCAGAAGGTGCAGATGATCCAGAACCTGGAGGGAGGGATTCTTCAGGAAATATCAGTCGAGGAAAATCAGATCGTCAATAAAGGCGACATCCTGATCCGTATCGACAACGCACTAGCAGCAAGTCAGTACCAGGACGCTTTTACCAAGGCGGCCGAGCATGAAGCGGCTATTCTGCGTTTGAACGCGGAGATAGATGGCAAATCAAAGCTCGTTTTTCCCGAAACGTTTAAGGGCGCGGATCCGCAAGTTATGAGAGACCAACAGGCGATTTTCCGGGCACGAAACGAACAGTTGCAGGCGGAGCTTAACGTTCTACGCTCTCAGCACAGCCAGAAGCAGCAGGAAATCGCGGAAATGAAAAGCCGCAAGGCTCAGCTTGAGGAGGGTATTGGACTGGCAAAGCAGCAACGAGATATAGCCAAGCCGCTGGTTGACCAAGGCGTCTATGCCCGTGTTGATTACCTTGCCCTGGAACGTGATATCTCTTCGTTGCAGGGTGACATTGATGCCTTGCGCCTGGCGATCCCGCGGATCAGGCAGGCAGCCAATGAAGCCAGCCGCCGCATTGAGCAACGGCGTGCGGAGGTCAAGACTCAAGCTCTTGATGAAATGAACGGCAGGCGCGGTGAATTAAAGTCCCTGCAGCAGATTATGTCGGCTGGCGCTGACCGTGTCACGCGTACTGACGTGCGTTCACCTGTCCGCGGCACGATCAAGCAGATCAACTTGAATACGGTTGGCGGCGTGGTTCGCCCCGGAGAATCGATCCTGGAGATTGTTCCTCTGGATGACACTCTGTTGATCGAGGCACGTATTCGTCCAGCTGATATCGCGTTTCTGCACCCTGGACAGAAGGCCATGATCAAGATTACGGCTTATGATTTCTCTATCTTCGGCGGCCTGGATGGCGTCCTGGAGGCGATCAGCGCCGATACGATCGAAGATGATGATGGCGAGAGTTTTTACAAGGTCAAATTGAGAACCCAGAAAAATGCCATTGCTTATCGGGGAGAAGAATTGCCTATTATGCCGGGAATGACAGCCAGTATCGATATTCTCACCGGTAAGAAGTCTGTGCTGGATTACCTTCTGAAGCCAATTTTGCGCGCCAAGCAGAACGCTCTGCGGGAACGTTAATCGGAACTGTGAATATGCCGAAACTGCGCTGTTTTCTTTTCATTCTGGCCATAAGCCTCCTGGTAGGGCTCTGGGGCTGTGGGTCCAAGGCTTCAGCAAAGCCTACGGCTAGCGTTGCCCCGGCGATCAAACCCGGCAAAGGTTTGTTCCGCAGCCATGAGTTTCGCAGCACCTTGAAAGCTCTGCCTAACTGGACGCGGGTCCTGGGCAAAGCAGAAAAGCAGACCGACACTTTTTATGTTTGCAATGCAAGCGCAGAGGTCTGTTCTTCAGCGGCATTGAGCTGGCAGAAGATTATCAAGCAGAGCCAGGGTCTTACGCCCATGGCTCAGCTCAAGTCGGTCAACACGTATTTCAACCGTTGGCCATACGGGCTTGATATCGATGTTTACGGAGTCAGTGATTACTGGGCAACACCGGGAGAGTTTCTCAAGCTCTCCGGGGACTGTGAGGATTACAGCATTACCAAATATTATGCCCTGCGTAAACTCGGGTTCTCGGTCGATAACATGCGCATTGTTCTTTTGAAGGACACGATCCGGAATATCTCCCATGCTGTATTGGCGGTGAAGATGGATAATGAATCTTACATTCTTGATAATGTGTCCGATCTGGTGCTCTCGCATCTCAAGTACGAACACTATGTTCCTCAATATTCTGTCAACGAGTTTTACAGATGGGCCCATGTATCGCCAGGCGCGTTACGTTAGGCTTGTTGCCTGACCAAAGCTAAGGAGAAGCAAGCAATGCACGCAAAGGATACGAAACTGACGATTTCCGATCCGACACAGACCCGAGATTTCCCGGTCGCGTCGAGGAAAAAGGTGTTCTGGTTCGGTCTTGGCATCATTATTCTGGTTGTGATTGCCGCCATAACCTGGGTGGCATGGGGGATTCAGCTGAGAGAACGAGAGTTCGAAGCGAATCTGCAAAAACGTCTTGAGTTGATGGCTTCTTCCCAGGTGCAGTTAACAGACGCATTACTGGAAACTGCTGTTGAGCAGGCCAATCGAGTGATCAACTCGGACCTGTTTAAACTGTATGCCGCAGAAGTTAATCTGGTTGAAGAAGATGTCTCGAGACTGGTTTCAGGGCCTCTACCGGGTCAAGATGTCGGCGATGAGGGTTTAGTACAGCTCTCTGCCCAGCTACCGATGATGCAGAGCCTGCTGATCGAATTTACCCGTATTACAGGTTATACGGGAGGGCGGGTCGTGAACCGGAGCGGCACCGTCTATATAGCAACCGATGCCACCACCACGCCCCTGCGATTTGATCAGATGGGTTTCGTCAATGACGTTTTAAAAAGTCAGAAAGTCAAGTTTGCGCCAATTCAAAACACACCTGTCGGGTTGGTTCTGGAGGCTTTCCTGCCCATTTTCCCTCCTGATGCGAGTGGTCTTGATCCGAGTCCTGTTGCGGTTCTGATGCTGACCAAGGTCATTGGTGAGCGGATTAACGAGATGCAGACCAACAGCTTGCTGGAGAAGGGTGAGAGGGCTCGCCTGCTGCAGGCGGTTGCTGAAGGTTACGAAGAGATTGTGCCCTGGCTTCCCGGTAAACTGCAGAAAATTTCCACGCCTTTGGCTCTTGGCCAAGCCGAGACGCTGCCCTTTGCCATTCGCTCTTCTATGGCCGGTGGAACTCAAGTTTACTCGTTGGCCCTGCCTATTTCAGATGCTGATATCTGGATCCTGGTCGAGGCTGATTATGATGTGGCGCGCGAAGCCTTACGCGGGCAACAGAAAGCCCTGTTGAGTATCGCCGCACTCTTGATCATCTCCTTTGCCGTCACCTTCGGTGCCGTGTGGGCTCTGTTAATCAGTAATCAGGAGCGCAAAGCCGCCAGGCATTTCGAAAGGCTAGCCGAGGAAATTGAAAAACAGCGCCAGCTGCTGGATCGGATCAACAACTCAATCTCCGATTACATTGTCCTCAAAGATCTGCAGGGGAAGTATCTTTACGTTAACCCGGCTTTTGCCGAGGCTTTTGGCCGTGACCCGGAAGATATGATCGGTCTCGATAATGAGGCGGTCTACGGTTATGACACGGCCCGACGACTTGAAAACTCCGACCAAAAGGTTCTCGCCAGCAGTGAAACGATCACATTGAACGAGCAGGTCTACCTGCAATCGAAACTCCACCACCTGCAGATCTCAAAATCCGCACTCATGGATACCAGTGGCAGACCTTCCGGGGTTGTCTCAGTTATTCGTGACGTCACTGAAATTGTTGAAGTGCAGAGGCGGCAGGAACAGGCAACAGTGAAAACTGTAGAAGCCCTGGTGCGTGCCATAGAATTGACCGATCCCTACCTGGCAGGCCATTCCCGTTTGATGAGACGACTCAGTGTTGAGGTCGCCAAAGCGATGAATGCCAGCGATGTTGATATTGCCACGGTTGATACGGCGGCGAATCTATCCCAGGTCGGCAAACTTTTTGTCGACCGTGAACTGCTTTTCAAGGCAGAGGCTCTGAGCGCTGAAGAAAAATTCGAGATGGAGCAACACACGGAGCATGCCGCTAAAGTCTTAAATGATATTGATTTTGGGTTACCCGTCTTCGATGCCGTTTACCAGATGAATGAAACCCTTAATGGCAAGGGTTATCCGAACGGCTTGAAGGGAGATGAGATAGGTTTGCCTGCGCGAATTCTTGCTGTTGTGAATAGCTTTTGTGCCATGGTTGAACCCCGTGCTTACCGGGCGGCTCGTTCAACCGACGAAACGCTCCAGATTATCAAGGCCGGCGATGGTGCTTACGACCAGCGCGTGGTTACCGCTCTTAAGGACGTTGTGCAATCGGCAATCGGTGAAAAACTGCTGGACAAGCGCTCTCAGGATTGAGAAAAGCTCCTCTCCCTTCACTCTTTAGCTCGTGGTGCCCGGCCATCCTTCTTAGTGTGGTCGGGCACTCTCTTCCTATGACATGCCAATCGTGTATATAATGAATGTGTAGACTTTAAACTGTTGGAGCCCTTATGAATAATTTTAGTCAGGCCGTTTGCCAGACCCTTGGCGAGGATCTGAAGAGTGAAGACATCCAGACGATTCAGGTCAACCTTGGCTTGCTCTGTAATTTGAGTTGCCGTCATTGTCACGTCGAAGCGAATCCAAAACGTACCGAGGTCATGACCTGGGAGACGATGCAAAGTGTGCTACGTCTAGCAAAAGCAATGCCGAAGGCGCGAGTCGATCTCACCGGGGGAGCCCCTGAGCTTAACCCTTTCTTTAAAGATTTTGTCTCCGCTCTCAGAGACAGAGGTCACCAGGTGCTGGTACGCACCAACCTGACTGTTTTCTTTGAAGCCGGACAGGCTGACACGCCAGAATTTCTAGCCAGCCAGGGTGTTCATCTGGTGGCTTCTCTGCCCTGCTATCTAGACGATAATGTCGACAAGCAGAGAGGGGGCGGTGTCTATAAACGGAGTGTCGCGGCGCTACGCCGTCTGAATTCTCTCGGTTATGGGCGTCAACCGGAATTACCGTTAAATCTTGTTTATAACCCCGGTGGCGCTTTCCTTCCACCGGATCAGGCAACGTTGGAAGAGGCTTACCGCAAAGAACTCAAGGATCGTTTCGAGGTGGATTTCAGCAGTCTTCTAACCATTACCAATATGCCGATGGGACGCTTCCTGAACGATTTGCAGCGTGATGGCGAGGCAGAAAGTTACAAGTCGCTGCTTGAGGATAACTTTAACCAGTCAACCCTGGAGGGGCTGATGTGTCGTCATCAGATCTGTGTCGCATGGGATGGCTTGCTTTCTGATTGTGACTTCAACAGTGCTCTGGGGCTCTCTCTCGATGAGGGACTACCGAAGCATATCGACGACCTCGACCCTGAACAGTTGCAGGGTCGTACCATCGTAACCGGTGAGCATTGTTTCGGTTGCACCGCCGGCTGTGGTTCCTCCTGTGGTGGTGCTCTGGTCGCATAAGCTGTAAAGTGCCCCAATACAACAAGAAAGGTCTTCCTGAATCTACGGAAGGCCTTTCTTTTATCCCTATCCAGAGACCCTGTTATGCAACAAGATTGACAGTCAGGTTAAGAGTGATTAGGATGCTGAAACCTGCCATGAACAAACACTTTTTCGCCATACTCCTCGTGCTGCTATGTCTGCTGGTCTCCGGTCCGGCAGAAGCACGACTAACGCTCGGCATTGTGACTGGAACGCAAGACTCTTCTGGAGAGGTTTCCTCTGCTCAGGCCAACTCGCTGGCAAAACTACTTACTGAGAGGCTTCAGGAAGAAGTTGTCGTCAAGGAACTTTCCGATTCCGCTACGCTGATCAACTGGATCGATCGTTTTGCCATGCTCGATCTGGCGTTGCTCTCCTCAAAGGATGTTAAAGCCAACCCCGGGCGTTTCCTGTCGGTTGGAAAAATTCATCCAGAGAGTGACCTGCTCCTGGTTTCCCGGCAGGGAAGCAACGGCGCATGGTTGCAACGTGTCGCCGATGTTCTGCGTGAGCCGGGAGTCGCTACTGCTGAAACAACTCAAGAGATTGCCTCGCAGCCTCCGCTAGTAGCTGAAAAAAACCCCTCTTTTGCCAAACAGGAGACTCTGCCAGTCGGCCAGGTCGTCGATGGACAAAATGAGCTGCAACATATTCCTCTGCTAAGCCCCGGTCGTGCTTGGACGCCACAAGAGGAGGGGCTTTACCGTGAGATCTTGGCCGGTGACGAACCGCCGCTTAAAACGCTTGTTCTAGGTCTCATTCCAGACCCCAGGAGTTTGTTGCGCACGACAGAACAAGCGCAGCTATTAGCGGTTTACCTCGAACAAGCGCTACCTGTTTCCGTAACGATCCGAGAATTCGCAAGCATAGAAACCTTTGCGGAATGGTTCATGCGTTATCGAATGGTCGATCTGGCGATTTTGCCACGCACGTACGCTGAGAGGAACCTGGGTAGAGATTATCAACCTTTGGTGAAGCTCTTGCGCTCGGATAAACCGGGTGAAGACTCTGCAGAGTTGGTTATTATGCGGCGCGGCAAGAATCAGGAACTTCTGAGTTCGTTACAGCAAACACTTCTTGATATGACGCAAGTCTCTGATGGCCAGGATCTTATGAAGGCCTTGAGTATCAGCAAGGTCCTGGGCCTGGATGACGCTGTTGTCTTGCCGACTGTTGGCGAGGCGAGGCCAGAACCGGTCCAGGAGGCCTCTCCAGTCCCTGTCGCGATGCCTGAAGAGGTGGTTGAATCTGCCCTTGCAGTACCTGCGCCGCCAACACCTGAGCATGCCGACCCTGTTGAACCTTTAGCCCCGCCGGCGGTTATCGTCAAGCCTTTACCGGCCGTCCCGCAACCGGGTCAAACGCCCATGGTTCCGTCTACAGCTTTCATCGCCGTTACCGTTCCTGAACTCCCGGCGGAGAGAATAAAACCTTCTGAACCTGCAGGTCCCACTGTCACCAACCCCATTGAGGTCCCTGAGATTGCCTCCCCGGTGGCAGAGCCGTTCAAGCAGTCCGTACCGTCGTTGCCAGCGGTTGTCGCCGATACTGCACCGCCGGAGAGCCTGGCCGTTGTTGAACCTCCGGCTGTGCCGCAACCTCCGCTTGCTGGAGAAGCTCCGGCTCTTGTAGAGGCCCCAGCTCTTGTAGAGGCCCCAGCTCTTGTAGAAGCTCCGGCTCTTGTAGAAGCTCCGGTTGCTCTAGAAGCTCCGGCCATTGTAGAAGATCCGGTTGTTGTAGAAGATCCGGCCATTGTAGAAGCTCCGGCCATTGTAGAAGCTCCGGCCATTGTAGAGACCCCCGCGATGCCGCAGGAAGAACTCACTCAAGCCCTTACTGCCCCCGTTGCGCCGGAAGTCACTAAACCACCCACCCCTGAGCTCGATGAAGTTATCTCGCCTCAGGTTACCGAAGAACCGGGATTGGCAGCTCTGCCGCAAGCAGAAACTGCACTTGAGCCTGTTGAACTGGCAGAAGCTCCTACAACTCCTGCTAGCCTGGTTGGCGAAACAGTAGATGAACCTGTTGTCCCGGTGATACCGGAACCGTTTGAAGCTGAGACTCCTTTTGTAGAGACCATTGTTCTTGAACCTGAGCCACTACCAATGACA
The DNA here is from genome assembly GCA_030005635.1 of Deltaproteobacteria bacterium IMCC39146. Classification (GTDB taxonomy): domain Bacteria; phylum Desulfobacterota; class Desulfuromonadia; order Desulfuromonadales; family BM103; genus M0040. The sequence continues at coordinate 8,227 of JARUHP010000016.1, read as the reverse complement.
CCGGCAGTTCCCATCGTGATCGCTGAGCAAGAGCGGGACATTTTTGAAGAGACTGGGAGGACGAAAGATGTCTCTCCCGCGGGTGCTTTGACAGAGGCCGACTCCGTACTTGATGACGAAGTCGTGAAACCTTTGCTTGATGCTGAAATCCTCGCTTTTTTAGGTGAAGACACCGTTGCATCAATGATTGCCCAACCCGACATTCCCCAGGCTCTTCGTCCTCCAGGAATCCCTGCTGTGCGACCCGCCCGTGCTTCAACACTCACTGAGACCACTGATGAGCTTATCGTTGCCTCGATACCCAAACCTCTCAGGCGGACCTTTACTGCGCCGCAGCCGCAACTTTTACCTGATTTGGTGCCGGAGCCAGGAGTCATCTATGTGGTTCCCTTTGCCGCGGTTATGGTGCCCAATGATTTCTACGCCAGGGTCTTTGACCAGTTTGTTGATCTGCTTAATCAGGGAGGAGAAGACATCGGACTGCAGTTTGTCATCCTTAAGGAAGATTTGCAGGGTGTTGACCCTGCTTGGCTGGCAGTTCGTCAATATGTGACCGGGGAACTTTACGGTTACGTGGAAGACTCAGGCTGCTGCTCGACAGATCTGCGCACCAAGGTTCGTTTGATTTATCGCCGGCCCCAACAAGAATTGCCAGCTTTTAGATATGAGTACCCGGTCAGAATCTTTTTTGAACATGACAGCTCAACGATTGAGGCCGAACGGTCTAAGGTCGCTGAAGAGATCGCAGCGACCCTCTCAAGAGAACTCCTCACGGTTCTACGCGACTAATTATTTCGCTAGCTTGGACTGTTTAAATCACTGCCGTCAGTCACTCGACAGACGTTTCCCTTTTATTCTTTAATTTTTTCTCAAAAGACCTTGACAATCTCGGGAGGCTGATTATATTTAGGCGAGCTTTTGGCACTCTTTGCCTGTGAGTGCCAACATAGTTGTCGCGGTATAGAACTTAATATTTATCAAGTGGATTTATATCCCGAATTTTCTCAAGAAAGGAGAACGCAAGTTATGAACATCAGACCTTTGCATGACCGGATTATCGTAGAACGCCTCGAGGAGGAGACCACCACGGCCTCCGGTATCATCATCCCCGATTCTGCCAAAGAAAAGCCTATGCAGGGCAACGTCATTGCAGTTGGTAAGGGTAAAGTGACTGAAGACGGCAAGGTTTTGCCTCTTGATGTCAAAGTTGGTGACAAGGTGCTGTTCGGCAAGTACTCGGGCACCGAAATCAAGATCGAAGGCAAAGAATATCTGATGATGCGTGAGGACGATGTCCTCGGCGTCGTTGAATAAAACTCATTACCCAAGACCGATTACGGAGGATACATAGACATGGCTGGAAAAGAGATTAAATTCGGGCAAGAAGCCCGTGCATCAATTCTGGAAGGGGTTAACGCCCTTGCCAACGCAGTAAAAGTAACTCTCGGTCCCAAGGGCCGCAACGTTGTTATCGCCAAAAGCTTTGGTGCTCCACTGATCACCAAGGACGGCGTCACCGTTGCTAAAGAGATTGAACTAGAAGGCAACTTTGAAAACATGGGCGCGCAGTTGGTCAAGGAAGTTGCTTCCAAGACCTCAGACGTTGCCGGTGACGGTACCACCACCGCTACGGTTCTGGCCCAAGCCATCTACCGTGAAGGTGTTAAGCTCGTGACTGCTGGTCACAACCCGATGGAAATCAAACGTGGCATCGACAAGGCTGTTGCGGCAGCAGTCGTTTCTTTGCAGGAACTGTCTCAGCCGGTCAAAGACCACAAAGAAATTGCCCAGGTTGGTACCATCTCAGCTAACTCCGATGAGACGATCGGTAATATCATTGCTGAGGCCATGGAGAAGGTTGGCAAGGAAGGCGTTATCACCGTTGAGGAAGCTAAGTCGATGGAAACCTCCCTCGAGACTGTCGAAGGTATGCAGTTCGACCGTGGTTACCTCTCCCCTTACTTCGTCACCGATCCAGAGCGCATGGAAACGGTTATGGAAGACGCTCTGATCCTGATCCACGACAAGAAGATCAGCAACATGCGCGACCTGCTGCCGATTCTTGAGCCAGTTGCCAAGCAGGGCAAGCCTCTCTTCATTATTGCTGAAGACGTTGATGGCGAAGCACTGGCAACTCTGGTTGTCAACAAACTGCGCGGCACTCTCAACATCGCCGCTGTCAAGGCTCCAGGTTTCGGTGATCGTCGCAAGGCGATGCTCGAAGACCTCGCTATTCTCACCGGTGGCCGCGTGATCTCCGAAGAGGTTGGCTTCAACCTCGAAACCGCCACTCTCGACATGCTCGGCACCGCCAAGCGCGTCGTCATCGATAAGGACAACACCACGATCATCGACGGTGCCGGTTCCGAGGCTGACATCGCTGGCCGCGTCAAGATGATTCGTGCCCAGGTCGAAGAGACCAGCAGCGACTACGATCGTGAAAAACTGCAAGAGCGTCTCGCCAAGTTGATCGGCGGCGTTGCTGTTGTCAAGGTTGGTGCTGCCACTGAAACCGAGATGAAAGAGAAGAAAGCTCGCGTTGAAGACGCACTGCACGCAACCCGCGCTGCCGTTGAAGAGGGCATCGTCCCTGGAGGCGGTGTTGCTCTGATTCGTGCTATCGAAGCGGTTGCCAAGACTGAAGTCACCGGTGAGCAGGAGTTTGGCGTCAATATCGTCAAGCGCGCTCTCGAAGAGCCTCTTCGCCAGATTGCAGCAAATGCCGGCCAGGAAGGTTCCATCGTGGTTAACGAAGTCAAGAACAGCAAAGGTTCTATTGGCTTCAATGCTGCTACAGATGAATACGTCGACCTGGTTAAAGCCGGTATCATCGATCCGACCAAAGTGGTTCGCTCTGCCCTGCAGAACGCTGCTTCTGTTTCGGGTCTGATGCTGACCACTGAAGCTTGTATTGCTGACAAACCAGCTGCTGATGGTGGCGGTGGTATGCCTGATATGGGCGGCATGGGCGGCATGGGCGGTATGGGTGGCATGGGCGGCATGATGTAACGCCTGACCAACCAAGTTACAAGCACAAAAAAGCTCTCCGAAAACCGGGGAGCTTTTTTGTGTTTACAATTCGCTGGGGTGCCTTCTGCAAATCAAGAAGCTGGCCTCCTAAGAGGTTTCCGCCAGACAAAGTTCTTTGTAAAATTCATCGTCTTGCATGCCGGAGGTATTGCCTTGAGAGGCCAGGAATCATGAAAGATGTGGTGACGAATCGACCATTGAATTCGTTTGCAGCGTTTTTCAGGCTGCTGGTTAAAAGGTCAGGTTCTACACCAGACCTCTTTTCTGTGCATAAAGTGTCAGGTCAACGCGATTGGTAATTCCAAGTTTACGGTAAATATTGTGGACATGAATCTTAATCGTACCCTCACGGACAATTAGTTTGTCTGCAATTTGCTGGTTACTCAGACCGCCGGCGACACAGCGCATAACCTCTGTCTCCCGGGCCGTAAGAATTGTCGCAAGACGCCTCATCCCCGCCTCTCGATGCAGCATTTTCTCAAACGCATGACCGATAGACTCTTTCTCCATCCACAAGCCTCCGTCAGCCACTTTTTGCAGGCATTGCAACAACAAGTGGGCAGGCATATCTTTCAGGACCACACCTTTGACCCCATAACGAAGGGCATCAATCGTCTGATCTTCATCCATGGCAGTTGTCAGGATAACGACCATGACCTCAAGCGAGCTGTTTTTCAACTCGTTTATCAGCTCAAGTCCTTTGCGATCAGGCAGGTTGATATCAACAAGCAAGATATCAGGTTGCTCTTTCCACACGGCCTTGATGGTCTCTGCCGCCGTCGTGCAACTGGCAAGAAGTTCAAATCCAGGTTCTGATTTCAATAGCTGGGCCAAACCAAGCAGAGAGAGTGGGTGTGGATCCGCAGCAACCAATTTAATGGCCATATAAACTCCAAAGGAACATCGCAGTTAAGGAATCGGCAACCAAGTCTATCTCAATTTCGAGAAATTGACAAAGAAAGAGGGTCGAGAAACTCAAACGAGCCATCCTCCCGGCCCTTTTGCGAAGGGCACTCAAAAACAATAGAACCTTATGTTTCAGACTATTTTCAGGCAAAAGTATATCTAAGGTTATAGGTAATTCAACCTATAGATAAATTGTTACAAAACGAAAAAAGGATAAAATTGGTAATCATAAGGAGAAGACTATGACCCATCCCTCAGAAAAAAGAACTTCGCAGCGTATTCTGGTTGAGGTTCCGGTTTATATCGGACAAGAGAAAGCCGTTACGCGCGATGTCAGTTGGTCAGGGATTTTTTTCCTGACTGATCAAGTCTTTATTCAAGGTGGGTCGTTAAATTTTTCTTTGGATCTTAATTATGCTCTGCCGGGAAAGCCGATCAGGCTGGACTGCCAGGGCGAAGTTATTCGCATTGAGCAGTTTGGCGAAAAGTTTGGCATCGCAGCAAGGATAAATGATTTTCAGTACCTTCACTAAAGACTGCAACAAATATTACCCGCAAACAGGGTTAAGGGAGATAGAACCATGGCCACCGAAAACACCACAAACACCCAAACCGAAACAACAGCAGCCAACACAGTTGTCGTACCGGTTCCCGAACCAGGGCAAGCTCTGACCGTCACGGTAGAAGCAGAGCAAATTCCTCGACTCAACTTCGACCCAGGCACAGAGAGCACCCAGGAATTTGTGGGCACTGATCTCGTTTTCACAATGGACAATGGTGCGGTTCTGACCTTCGAGGATTTCGCTGCAAGTATCAACGATGGTGCAGTCACTTCCATCATGCTGGAGGATGGTAGCGTCATTCCAATTGACGCATTGATCGCGGCCTGGAACCTCGAGGTTCCGGAGACGGCAGCTGGCTCAGCACCACAAAGTGGTGGTGGCAGTGCCTATGGCGATGACATGGGTGACGCGCTTGGTGGTATTGATAAGCTTGGTGTTCAGGATCCTGATCCCTTTGGCGCGGCAGCATTGGCTCCTGTTGAAGATGAGCAGACGCCGGAGCTCCCCGTTGAGAACCTGGCCCCTATTGCTGAAGACAACGTTTACCGCGTCCAAGAAGGTGACGTTCGTACCTTTGGCAGGATGAACGGAGATGACCAGGGGCTCCTGAATAATGATTATGACCCTGATGGCGACCCGATCGACATCGTCTTTGCAGACACGCCTTCCAATATCACAGTAAATACCGAGGATGGTGCTCTCACCGTTAACGCCAACGGCTCGCAAGAGGAATTGTCTGAGATGTACGACGCTCTCAATGATGGTGAAACGATCGAGATCACCTTCCCCTACACCATCACCGACCCCAGCGGCGCAACAGACTCCGCCAACGTCACGATCATCATCGAAGGAGTCAATGATGCCCCGGCCATCGAAGTAGGCGGCCAAGGCAAAATTGTTTACGAAGCCGGCTTGCCTGAAGGTTCAGGCAACGGTCCGACAGCCATCATCGCAGACGGAACATTTACCGTTTCCGATCCCGATGGCCTCGATGATATCGCCAGCATCACCCTTGGCGACCAGGTTTTCACAGTTGGTGACGGTCCTGGCGAATTCGCAGACTTGGCTTCCATGGTTGGCCAGAGCTTCGACGCCACTTATGGCACCGTGACCATCACTGGTTTTGAAGACGGGACTTTTACCTTCGAATACGAGCTGGACACACCATCAACCGACGTTGTCAACGCACCTGAAACCGACAGCTTTAATGTTGCCGTCTCTGATGGCTCGGCAGAAGCAAGTGCTGTCGCATCAGTGGAGATCGCTGATGATGAGCCAACAGCAGACATCACGCTGACACAGGACGCAATCTCTATTGACGAAAGCCCAGGGGCGGACAACGTACCCGGGGCCCTGGGACAGTCCAGTTCTGTTCTGGTATCAGCAACAGGCTTGGTCTACGGCGCTGACGGCGAAACTTCTACCGCTTACAGCCTGGCCACAACAAATGGCACGGACTCCGGCCTTTTCACCACTGACCAGACCCCTATCTATCTTTACGACAATGAAGGAACTATTGAAGGTCGCGTAGGTGGTGAGAATGGTGAAGTTGCTTTCGACTACACGATAAATGGTGACACTGGCGAGACCACATTGACGCAGTACCTCTCTCTTTACCATCCAGACACCACAAGCAGCAGTGATCCGGTAAGTATGGATCCCGGTGTGGTGAGCGCAGTGGTTACTGTTACTGACGGCGATGGCGATGTCGCAACGTCATCTACGGACATCAGCACCCTCTTTACGATCACTGATGACGGTCCGAGTGTTACCGTTGAGTTGACTGAAGAAGGCTCTGTTTCAACAGACGAGTCGACCGATCTCGGCGTGACCCAGACTGCTGCAGCCGCTGTCGTCGACATCGCGGCACTGACCGGCGAGGACAATGAAGGCGCAAGCACCAACGTGGCGCTGACCATCGACAGCGCCGACTCCGGACTGACGACCACTGACGGCAAAGCCATCACCCTGGTCGAAGGCGCAACCGACAATGAGGTCCTTGGCAAGTACGACAGCGACGGCGACACCACGCTGGACGCCACGGCCTTCTCCGTTTCGGTTAGTGATGCGGGCGTGCTGAGCGTTACACAATTCGATTCGCTCTCCCACCCTGACCCGAGTAGCGACAGTGAGTCTATTGACTTAACCGGTAAACTATCCGCAGTAGCTACGGTTACAGATGGCGACGGCGACGTTGCGACTGGCAGCCAGGAGGTTGGTAGTCTGGTCAGCTTCGGTGACGACGGCCCAACAATCATAGGTGTCTCGAACGAAATGGTCGACGAAACTGGCGGCCTCGATTCTGTAACCGGCGACTTGGCTTTTGCTTACGGAGAAGACGGGGCTGGTGAGCTCTCGCTGGCAGCTGAAGGAGCAACCTGGGACTCAGGGACGAATACTCTAGCGGATGATGCAGGTTACTGGAATATCGTCGTTGATGAAGCGAACCAGGAATATACTTTTACCCAACTCATGGCGATGGATCATCCGGACGGAACAGACCCTGACGATAGCATCGACGTGAATTTTGCAGCCACAGTCACCGATGGAGACAATGACTCTGTCACAACAGGTCTTACAGTGACTGTCATGGTGAACGACGACGGCCCATCAATCATAAGCGCCTCGGACGAAATGGTCGACGAGACCGGTGGCCTCGACTCCGTCGTTGGAGACCTGGCCTTTGCTTACGGAGAAGACGGCGCAGGTTCTGTCTCGTTGGCCGCTGACGGAGCAACATGGGTTGCTGCAACCAACACCTTGACGGATGACGCTGGTTTCTGGAACGTCGTTGTCAACGAAGGGGCTCAGGAATACACCTTTACTCAGCTCAATGCGATGGATCATCCAAAAGAAACAGACCCTAACGATTCCTTGACGGTAAACTTTACAGCTACGGTTATTGATTCTGATGGCGATTCTGTAACAACAGACCCGATCACTGTCACCGTCTATGACGATGGCCCCAAGATCGTGGGTACGAACTTAATGGCACAGCTCGACGACGACGCGGTCGGCTCAGGCAACATCGGCGGCACAGACGATGTCTCTCCTGACACGGCCAACTTGACAGGAACTTTGGCACACAGCTACGGGGCGGACGGTGAAGGGACTGTCAAGCTGGTGGATACTGCTGCCACAGACCTGCCAGCCGGCTTCAACGTCGGCGTCAACGCCGCGGGCACGCTCCTGACGATTTACCAGGGCACTGTTGACCCGGCTAACGCAGTGATGACCGTCACACTCGACGACGCCACTTCAGGCGACTACACAGTGGCGCAACTGGCCGCAATCGATCACCCGACTCCGGGCGAGAGTGAAGAGAACCTCGACTTCACCATTGCCTACCGGGTCACCGACGGCGACGGCGACACCGTCGACGGCACACTCGATATCAATGTCGATGACGACACGCCTGAGATCGTGGGTACGAACTTAATGGCACAGCTCGACGACGACGCGGTCGGCTCAGGCAACATCGGCGGCACAGACGATGTCTCTCCTGACACGGCCAACTTGACCGGAACTTTGGCACACAGCTACGGGGCGGACGGTGAAGGGACTGTCAAGCTGGTGGATACTGCTGCCACAGACCTGCCAGCCGGCTTCAACGTCGGCGTCAACGCCGCGGGCACGCTCCTGACGATTTACCAGGGCACTGTTGACCCGGCTAACGCAGTGATGACCGTCACACTCGACGACGCCACTTCAGGCGACTACACAGTGGC
>JARUHP010000120.1 GCA_030005635.1 Deltaproteobacteria bacterium IMCC39146 | reverse complement strand
TCTATGGTTATCACTTGGTCAATATATTGGTACATGTGATTAATGGCCTCCTCCTGTACTGGTTATTTGTTCTGCTCGCGCGAACGGATACCCCTCTCAGAGGGGGGAATCTCTCGGTCCATCAAAACAATAAGGCTCTGTGCTGCCGGATGGCAGCCTTTGTAGCTGGAATGTTGTTTGTTACGCACCCCATACAGACCCAAGCGGTTACGTATATTGTGCAGAGGTTCGCATCCCTCGCAACACTTTTCTTCCTGTTGA
>JARUHP010000119.1 GCA_030005635.1 Deltaproteobacteria bacterium IMCC39146 | reverse complement strand
CATTAAATAATCCATTAATTCATGTGACAAGGGGAAGTTTTGTCCAAGCACATGGACACGACAGTATGGATTGATCAAACACTGTGCAACTAAAATGATTTTTTTATCTTTCTTTTTCATATTGGGCTTCCTTTCATATAACATGTGATTCAACTAGCACGGTAGATATCGCCCCACAGGCAGATAGTTAAAGTTCGTGCTTCAGCCCTTTGACAGATAATACCCTTCAGGCTAAAACAGCCAAATATTGAAGAACAAAATACG
>JARUHP010000118.1 GCA_030005635.1 Deltaproteobacteria bacterium IMCC39146 | reverse complement strand
GAGGCCCGTGGCCGCAGTGAACGCGCCTTCCATACACATCAGGATCGCTTGGTCAATGAACTCAAATTTCATGGGATCACGACTATGGAAACAGCCAATCAGTATCTCGACACCGTTTACAGACCGGCGTTTAATGCCAGGTTTACAGAAAAATCCGCTGAAGAAGGTTCGGTCTTTGTCCCCTGGATCGGCGGCAACCTAGACGACTACCTGTCGGAACATTTTGAACGAACCGTAGGCCGCGACAATTGCGTGTCATTTGAAAAGCTCACGCTGC
>JARUHP010000117.1 GCA_030005635.1 Deltaproteobacteria bacterium IMCC39146 | reverse complement strand
TAATCCTCAGGAGGATGCCCATGAAGCTCAACGCGAAAATATCATGGTTGATGGGAACAGTACAGCAAAGTCTGTTTCCCTATCTTGACGAAAGCCTCCCCGATCCGCTCACAGAACCGGAGAAGCGTCTGGTCAAGATTCTTGAGCTGATTCAGATTGAACAGCATGTCCCAGTTAGTCGCCGTCGGCAATGGTTGGGACGACCGATCAAGGAACGTGAAGCGATCGCTCGGGCCTTTGTAGCTAAGGCGTTACTTCGTTATCAGCACACCAGGTCTTTGC
>JARUHP010000116.1 GCA_030005635.1 Deltaproteobacteria bacterium IMCC39146 | reverse complement strand
CTACAAGGTCAAGAATGCTGTTTGTCTGCTTCAGGTGCAGGACACCCCGAAGACTTTTAGTGCTTGTGTTGTCGATATTTGCGAGGGGGGAATGCGGCTTGAGCTGAATATCAATGTCGATGAGTTAGGCGTCTGTCCACCAGCAAGCAGCCTAAAAATGGGCCTGTAAAGAATATTGTGTAAATGGCCCGCCGGTCAGAGTAGCGGCATCCGCCCTTCAAACATAATCGAAAATTGATTCAGTGCCGATCGCCAATGATGGATCGGCATTGTCCATTTCTTTGAG
>JARUHP010000115.1 GCA_030005635.1 Deltaproteobacteria bacterium IMCC39146 | reverse complement strand
TTGGTGCAACCATGCTACCGGGAATCGGAGCTTATAAGAAGATCAAGAAAACCGTCCTGCTTATTGTCGTCAACAACATCCAACTCAAACGACTGGAAGAAATTGTCTTCCGTAACGATCCTCATTCACTCTTCATTGTTGAGAATACGTTCAATGTCCTCGGTTCAACTTTCTCTAAACGAAAGATTTACTGAACCTAAAAGAGTGCGCATTCGGAAAACCATTTAAACAAGGGAAGGACGCGATGGAACTACTCCCACTTCTAAAACATTGAGTTCGGGAGCAGGGGGTCGCAAGTTCAAATCTTGTCATCCC
>JARUHP010000114.1 GCA_030005635.1 Deltaproteobacteria bacterium IMCC39146 | reverse complement strand
ACTGTGTGGGAAAGTAGGTCGCCGCCGAAATTATTTAGAAAAGCTCCGTCTCTTTTGAGGCGGGGCTTTTTGCTTTTAAGTGAGAGCTACTGGCGTCATGTCTTATCATGATCCGGGCCTCAAGAATATCTTTTTTTGTGCCACCTGGCGAGGCTAAGTCACTAGAAATAATTGACTTTAGCCCCTGCTGATAAAAAATTACATAATGCAAAAACTCTCCTGTCACAATGGTGATGGAAGAGATAACACCGGGTCTTTGAAAACTAAATAGCAGTAGATTGATAAAGGTTTGTGGGAAACAAACCAAAAAGAGAAACAAACAGAATCAATA
>JARUHP010000113.1 GCA_030005635.1 Deltaproteobacteria bacterium IMCC39146 | reverse complement strand
CGGAGAAATTTGCGTTACCGGTGCTGTTGTTGACAACAATGCCCGACCCCTGTGAATTGCTGATCGTGGTTCTACCATTCACAACAAAAAAGTCAGTGGATGTATCACCGAGGTTGTCTAAGACGATGCCGTTAGCATCACTGTCGTTAATGACGACACTGTTGATGGTCGTCGTGCCGTTTCCGATACTGCCGGTCACGTTGATGCCGTCGAAGGCTCCAGATGCTGGTGTGGCGATCAAAATATCGTTGAAAGACATGGCACCACTTGAGTTGTCGATGTCGATTCCTTCGCCGTTGCGGTTGAGTAGGGTGACATCTGCAAAGGCGACACTGCTGTCATTGTTCTGAAT
>JARUHP010000015.1 GCA_030005635.1 Deltaproteobacteria bacterium IMCC39146 | reverse complement strand
TCAGCACCACGTCCGGGGATGGGGTCAACATCAACGCCAGCAGTGGTTCCTATACCTTCAACGGCCTTGACCTCACTGCGCAGAATGGCTCTGGACTCGTCGCCAATACCGCTGGCCTGGTCTCTGTGACCGGCGCTGGCAACAGCATCAACGCCACGAGCGAAGCCGCGCTGGACATCGATACCGCCTCCATCGACATGACCTTTGACAGCCTTACTTCAACGGGCAGTGCGAGCGAAGGGATTTTGCTGAACAACGTTACCGGTGCCGGGACAAGCAGCGGTCTGCAGGTGACGGGCTCAACCTCCGTGACCAACAGTGGTGCAACAGGCGTCTCAATCCAGGAGACAGCTGCCGACATCGCCCTCGGAGATCTGACTGTTGACACCACAGGAGCCGACGGCCTTGCTCTCAACTTCAACCAGGCAGGCAACTTCACGGCCGGGACAACCACGATATCTGGCACCACCGGTAACGGCATTTCTGTAACAAACCATCAGGGCAACGCTACTTTCGGCGACACAACGGTCTCCAATACCGGTGCCGACGGCATCCTGATTGATAATAATGCAGCAGGCAGCAACCTGACCTTCAACAGTGCAAGCATTTCCGATAGCTCCGCTCGCGGTCTTGTCGTTAGCAACAATTCTGGTGCTCTCGCCATCAATGACACCTTTAGTGTCACAAACAGTGTTCAGGAAGGACTCCTGATTGATAGCAACAACGCTACAGCAACATTTGAAGTAAACGGCGTAACGACGATTAACAACGCCAACCAGGCAAGTGTTGCCATTCAGAACAATGACAGCAGTGTCGCCTTTGCAGATGTCACCCTACTCAACCGCAACGGCGAAGGAATCGACATCGACAACTCAAGTGGTGCCATGTCTTTCAACGATATTTTGATCGCCACACCAGTATCTGGAGCCTTCGACGGCATCAACGTAACTGACAGCGGCGGCACCACTGACATCAACAGCGTCGTCATCAATGACAGCGGTTATAACGGTATATCCCTCAATGATAGCGGGCTTGTTACGATCAAGGGGGGCACTAGCACCATTTACAGCTCGGCCGGTTCAGGCATTGAAGCTGTCAACACCTCTTTAGACATCGATAACGTTACTATTAACTCAACAGGAGGGACAGGTGTCTCTATTGATGTCAACAACGCCTACGACTCCAACATAGACAATTCGTTCAACTTTAGCATCAGCAAAAGCTCCATCTCTAACACCAAGTTAAGCGGCCTTCTAGTTAAGGCTTCCAATAGTGCGCAAATCGACAAAATGGAGATCACCGGAACAAGCTTCAGTGACAATAGGCCTTACGCCATTAATGTGTTGGCTGAAGACGGCGCTTCGATCAACAACCTGATCATTGGCGACCCGGATGTGGATGCGACTGCCCCTAAAGACGTAACAATCAGCAACACTGAGTTGGAGGCGATTTTTATCGTCGCCGAAGACGATCGCGCAGCAACAGCGGATAGAAGCGCAGTGGATGTCAAAATCAACGCCATCAACATCATTGACAGCGTTGACAGTCGTGGGCAAACAAATATCAATGTCGAAGCACAAGGGAACGGTTCAGTAACTTTCTCCCTTTCAGGAAGTCTGCTTGATAAAGCCTCGGCAACCAACACCTTAGACAACATCTATTTGGTCGCGAAACAGTTTGCGGTCTCGGACGAGCCAACAATCACGGCCTATATAACTGATAACACTTTAAAAAATGGAGTAGACTCCGGGTTGCTTGCACAGAATTCTTCTGACGCTGGTTCATTGAACCTTTATCTGCTTAAAAACAATGTAGCTAACGCTAAATATGGTTTCAAGCTGATTAACCCTACAGGCTCGCTGACTCTCTACAATACGACAACTGATACCGAAGCGGTGAACTTGCTCATCAATCAGGGGAACACCGGGGGAACTACCGATTTGCTGAACTCAACAGGAACCATAAATATTGCTCCACTTCCTTAACTATCTCCAATGGTAGTGATTTTATGCGCTTCGTTACTACATATTTATGCATACTCCTGACAGCTGTCCTCTGCTCCTGCGCAACACCTAGCGAGCTGACAACTGTTAGCAAGCAGGGCCCTGCAGAAAGCCAGACCGGCATCGCCGGCCAGGTCACTGACAACACCAACTCTTCCGCAACCGGAGCCTATGTGTACGCCTACCGCAACATGCGCAGCAGCCTGCGCGGACCAGCTGACTTTGAAGCGCGGGTTGACGAAGACGGTTACTACTTTCTGGACCTTGTCGAAGGGAATTACTACCTGGTAGCACGTATGCGTCAATCCGGAGCCGATGCCGGACCACCCAAAGCAGGTGATGCCTGGGCGCTGCCTGCAAGAAATCCAGTGACAGTCAATCCGGGTGAAGTCATGGCTGTTAATTTCACGCTCCAGGGGGTCGCTCAACCGATGTTGATGCGTGAAGGCACCCTGACCAGCGGAGAAACCGGTTTTAGTGGCCAGTTGGTTGATTCTGATGACAAGCCACTACCCGGTGCCTTTGTCATCGCATATCCAGACAATGACTTCCAACGCATGCCTGCAGCGACCTCACCTTCTGTCGGTGATGACGGCCGGTTTCAACTCTATGTCGAACGTACCGGTCAGTGGTGTCTGGCTGCCCGCACCCGTACTCGTGGCCAACCGATCGCAGGCGAGCCCTATGGTAAATTGGGGTTACATGAAGCGGGGTGCCGAAAGGCTGTAGCGGGCCAGATTATTGACGTGGGCACGATTCGCCTGACCCCCTACAGATAGCAGCAAAACCAGGTATTTTTTAGCCCTGAGAAAAGCCTTTACAGAAAAGCGCTCTTTAGTGTACTTTTCCTCTTCTGCGGAGAGGTGACCGAGTGGCCGAAGGTGCTCGCCTGGAAAGCGGGTGTACCGCAAGGTACCGAGGGTTCGAATCCCTCCCTCTCCGCCATATTTAACAACAGACACAAATCACACTACGTCATTTCTAGCTGCGACCTTGTCTTAATCGTATTTGCCGTCAGAAGTGACAGCCGGGTCCCGCGCAACGGACGGCCGTGAACTCCGTCAGACCCGGAAGGGAGCAGCGGCAGCGGCCTCAGCCGTGTGCCGCGGGGGTGCCTGGCTGTCACTTGTGCCGGCAAGTCGCCGGTTACGGTGTTCACCATCAGCCGAACTGAGAGACAATGGCCTATCTGGTTCTCGCCCGAAAGTGGCGTCCGCAAAACTTTACCGATCTGATCGGCCAGGAGCACGTCAGCCAGACTCTGGCCAACGCCATCCGTTCTGGCCGCATTCATCACGCCTTTCTCTTTACCGGCGCACGCGGTGTCGGCAAAACCTCTGCAGCACGCATTCTTGCCAAAGCATTGAATTGCGATGAAGGTCTCTCTGACCAGCCTTGCGGAATATGTTCTTCCTGTACGGAAATCACCGCCGGACAAGGCCTTGATGTCATAGAAGTAGATGGCGCCTCGAATACCGGTGTCGACGATGTGCGAGAATTGCGCGAGAACATCCGTTACCTGCCAAACCGCTCCCGCTACAAAATTTTTATTATCGACGAAGTCCACATGCTCTCGACCAACGCCTTCAACGCCTTGCTGAAGACCCTTGAAGAACCTCCGGAGCATGCCAAGTTCATCTTTGCCACGACAGAGCCACACAAGATTCCGGTTACCATCCTTTCACGCTGTCAACGTTTCGACTTCCGCAAGATCCCCCTGGCCAGAGTTGCCAGCCGGATGCGCGAGATCTCTGATGCTGAGCAGTTGACCATCTCCGACCGCAGTCTCAGCCTGGTTGCCAGACAGGGCGAAGGCAGCATGCGCGACGCTCTCTCCACCCTTGACCAGGTGATCGCCTTCTCCGGCGAGCAGGTGGACGATGAAGCCGTGCAAACCCTGCTCGGCATGGTTGACCGCAGACTCTTGCTCGACACCGTCGAAGCCGTGCTACAACGTGACAGTCGCCGCGCACTCGATGCCGTCCGCCGTGTAGACCAGCTTGGCCTTGCCTTGCGCCGCTTCACACAAGATCTGCTTGAGATGTTCCGTGGCATGGTGATCTGCAAAGTCGTTGAAGATCCTGCAGAGATGCTCGATCTGGTCGGAGAAGAGCTCAAAGAGCTGAAAGCTTTAGCCGAAGAGGCGTCTCTCGACGACCTGCAACGCATCGTGACCCTGCTTATGAAAACCCAGACCGAGCTGGTCAACAGCAGCTTTCCCCTATTGACACTTGAAATGAGCCTCGTACGCCTGGCCACCCTCGCGCCGACCCAGGACCTGGCAAAGCTTATCAGCCACATCGAAAGTCTGGAAAAGCGTCTGGGTTCAACACCTTTGCCAAAACCCCAGCATCCCGCGCAAAGGCCAACGCCAAACCCGACTCCGACTCCGACTGCCCGTCCAGCTCCAGCTCCGGCGCCTGCACCGACCACTCCAAACCCAAGTCCGGACCCGCCGCCAAAAAAGCCTGAAGCCCCCGTCGCCACATCGACCGAGAGCAAGGGTTGGCAGGGGCTGGTTGATCAAGTCAAACAAAGCCGCCCGATGCTTGGCTCTGTCCTTGAGCATGGTCGCCTGCTCAAGCTGGAGCTTCCGGTTATCGAGGTAGGCTACACCAAGGGCTCATTCATGAGCAGCCAGCTGCAAGAGCCGGATATCAGCCAGGATCTCGAGGTTTTGACAACAGAGTACTTCGGCCAACCGGTTAAACTCCGCGTCCTTGCTGTTGATATTGAACAGCAGAGTGCGGCACCTCCTTCTCTAGTGGAAGAACGCGAAGCCAAAGAGACAGATCGAATGCGACGTTTGCGCGAAGACGCCATGGAGCACCCGGCGCTGAAGTCGGTGCAGGATATTTTCAAAGGCGAAATCAAAAAAGTTATCCCCATCGACAAGGGATTTGTTTGAAATAAGGTAGACTGCTAGTTCGAGGAGCGCGCAGTATTATCTGTAGACGAAACCCCACATAGCAATATATGTGACCATAAATTAACAGAGCAGCCCCAAGTCAGGCTGCCATGAACGGAGGAAGCACAATGGCAAAAGGTGGTATCGGCAACATCATGAAGCAGGCCCAGCAGATGCAGCGCCGCATGGCAGAGCTACAGGAAGAGCTCGAGAGCAAGCAGGTGGAGGCCTCTTCCGGCGGTGGCATGGTAACTGCCGTCGTCAGCGGCAAGCAGCAGCTCCTTGATCTGAAGATAGACCCGACAGCAGTCGACCCGGAAGATGTAGAGATGCTTCAGGATCTGGTGACTGCGGCGGTCAATGAAGCGATCAAACAAAGCCAGAAGATGGCTCAGGAAGAGATGGGCAAATTGACCGGTGGCATGAATATTCCGGGGCTCTTCTAATCTGAGTAGCCGGCGAAGATTCGCCATAAAGTGCGTAAAAAGAACATGGCTCAACAGAGAGGCCTCGATCATTGAGGACCGGAGTGAGCAAACTTAATCCTTGCGCATGGCGTTTTTTTTAAGCTAAAATAAATTTCTTTACTTAAGATAAAAAGATCAACGGGAATTTTTTCAGTGATACGAAAAAAATTTGACCACCTTAAAATATCTTCGAAATCTCACAAACTGTTGAATTCCTGCGAAAAATCATGTTAAACTCCATTCCGTCGTTCGCCAGATTGGTCGCAGAATTAGCCAAATTTCCAGGGATCGGCAACAAGACAGCAACCCGGCTGGCCTTTTTCTTGCTCCGCCAACCCAAGGTTCAGGCCGAGGCGCTGGCCGAAGCAATTTTAGACCTGCAACGCAACACCAGGTTCTGCTCCGTCTGTTTTCACATCACAGAACAAGACCCCTGCTCCCTCTGTTGCGACACGAGGCGGGACGAGACTCTGATCTGTGTTGTGGAAGAACCGCAGGCACTCATGGCCATCGAACGCAGCCGTTCTTTCAAAGGCCACTATCACGTGCTGCACGGCGCACTCTCTCCACTGGACGGCGTCGGACCGGAAGACCTCAAGATCACCCCACTGATCAAACGCCTTGAGCAGGGCGGGGTACAGGAGCTCCTCATTGCCACCAACTTTACGGTTGAAGGTGATGCTACAGCCCTTTACTTGGCAAAGCTTGTCCAGCCTCTTGGAATAAGAGTCACACGCCTGGCATATGGCATTCCGATGGGCAGCGAACTCGAATATGTAGATGAGGCCACTGTGAACCGCGCTGTCGAAGGACGGCGCGACATCTGACTCACAGGGATAACAATTTTCGCAAGACATATCGTAAACTCAATTCATCGATACAACATTCAAGTACAAGGAGGAAGTCTGATGTCCAAGAAAATGGTCTGTATTGACGGTAATACCGCCGCGGCGCATGTAGCTCATGCGACCAATGAGGTAATCGCCATCTACCCCATCACGCCCTCGTCGGTTATGGGCGAGGTCTCCGATGCCAAGAGTGCTGCCGGTCAAAAGAACATCTGGGATACCATTCCCAAGGTAGTTGAGATGCAATCAGAAGGTGGCGCCGCTGGTGCCGTGCATGGTGCATTGCAAGCAGGCGCCATGACAACAACCTTCACGGCCTCTCAGGGTCTGCTTTTGATGATTCCAAACATGTTCAAGATTGCTGGCGAGTTAACGCCTACAGTTTTTCATGTTTCGGCCCGTGCGATTGCAGCTCAGGCGCTATCGATCTTCGGGGATCATTCCGATGTCATGTCTTGCACCTCGACTGGCTGGTCATTCCTCAGCTCCAACAATGTCCAGGAAGTCATGGACTTCGCGCTGATCTCCCAGGCGTCAACGCTAGAATCACGCATTCCCTTCCTGCACTATTTCGACGGTTTCCGCACCTCGAGCGAAGTACAGAAGGTTCACGAGCTCTCCTTTAACGACATGCGCCACATGATCAGCGATGAGTTGGTCCGCGCTCATCGGGCGCGTAGCCTTTCACCGGATCATCCTGTTCTACGCGGTACCGCGCAGAACCCGGACGTTTATTTCCAGGGCCGCGAAACGGTTAACAGCTACTACGACAAGCTTCCCGCAATCGTACAGGCTCAATTTGATAAATTCGCCAAACGAACCGGCCGCCAGTACAACCTCTTCGACTATGTCGGCGCACCCGACGCCGAGCGTGTTGTGGTCATGATGGGTTCAGGCTGCGACACCATGCACGAACTTGTCGAGCACCTGGCAGCGCAGGGCGAGAAAGTTGGCCTGATCAAGGTTCGCCTCTTCCTGCCCTTCAATGTTGAGGCTTTTGCCAAAACCTTGCCAGCGACCACCAAAAAGATCGCTGTCCTCGACCGCACCAAGGAGCCAGGCTCCATTGGCGAACCTCTCTACCACAACGTGCGCACCGCCTTCGGCGAAGCAATGGCAGACGGCTTGATCTCTTTCAAAGGCTACCCACAGATCGTTGGCGCCCGTTATGGCCTTGGTTCCTACGAGTTCAGCCCAGGCATGGCCAAGGGCGTCCTCGACAATCTTTCCAAAGACAAGCCGATGAACCATTGCGTGGTTGGCATCAAGGACGACGTAACCGGTCGCAGCCTCGACTTCGAAGCTGACTACAAGGTTCCCTTTGATGGCTATTCAGCGATGTTCTACGGTCTCGGTTCAGATGGCACCGTTGGTGCCAACAAGAACTCGATCAAGATTATCGGTGACAGCACCGACAACGAAGTTCAGGCGTATTTTGTCTACGACTCCAAGAAGGCCGGCAGCATGACCACCAGTCATCTGCGCTTCGGCAAGAAAGTGATCCGCGCTCCATACCTGATTACCACTTCCGACTTTGTCGCCTGTCACAACTTCTCCTTCCTCGAGAAGTACGACATGCTCAAAAACGCCAACCAGGGCGCAACCTTCCTGCTCAACAGCCCGTTCAACAAAGACGAAGTCTGGGCTCACCTGCCGAAGAAAGTCCAACAGGCGATCATCGACAAAGGACTCAAGTTCTTTGTTATCGATGGCGTCAAGCTCGGCAACCAGATCGGCCTCGGTCCCCGCATCAACGTCATCATGCAGACCGCTTTCTTCAAGATCTCCAATATCATCTCGCAAGAGCAAGCAGTACGTGAGATCAAGGATGCCATCGTCAAGTCCTACAGCAAGGCCGGCGAAAAAGTCCTCAACATGAACAACCAGGCTGTCGATGTCGCCCTGGAGAACATTCAGGAAGTGACTGTTCCTACCATTGCCGACAGCGCGATCGAAATGACGATCGGCCAGTGGAACGGCACCCCGGACACCGTCAAGAACTCCCTCGGCCCGATCATCGACGGCCTCGGCGACAGCCTGCCGGTCTCAGCCATGCCTGATGACGGCACCTTCCCAACGGGTACGGCCATGTACGAAAAACGTAACATCGCCATCGAAACTCCGGTATGGGACAAAGAGCTCTGCATACAATGCGGCATCTGTTCTTTCGTCTGCCCGCACGCTTCGGTCCGCATGAAGATCTACGACGATAAGGATCTTGCCGGCGCACCGGAAACCTTCAAGTCCTGCGCAGCACGTGGCAAGGACATGGGCGACAGGAAGTTCACCCTGCAGGTTGCCGTCGAAGATTGCACCGGCTGTGGCGCTTGCGTCCACAACTGCCCGGTCAAAAGCAAAACCGACGAAAATCACAAAGCAATCAACATGCAGCCACAGCCTCCATTGCGAGATACGGAACGGAAGAATTTCGACTTCTTCCTCGGCCTGCCTGACACCGATCCGGCGCTCTTTAACAGCGCAACCCTCAAGGGCAGCCAACTGCTGCCGCCGATGTTCGAATTCTCCGGCGCTTGTGCCGGTTGCGGCGAGACCCCATTCGTCAAACTCTGCTCTCAGCTGTTTGGCGATCGCATGGTTGTCGCCAACGCCACCGGTTGTTCCTCGATTTATGGCGGCAACCTGCCGACCACACCCTGGACCACACGTAAGGACGGTCTCGGTCCGGCATGGAGCAACTCGCTCTTTGAGGACAACGCCGAATTCGGTTTCGGTTTCCGCCTTGCCATCGACAAGACCGCTGAGTACTCACGGGAGCTACTGGTCAAGAATATGGCCTGCGGTTGCGCGGCCTGCCAAGGCAGCGAGAAGCTCAAGCAGGAAATCCTTGATGCCGACCAGTCTTCTCAGGAATTGATCGAAGCACAACGCGCTCAAGTTGCTAAGCTCAAAGCGATCCTGGAAAAATGTACTCACGAGACAGCGCCTCAATTGCTCGCTGACGCAGACTACCTGGTCAACAAGTCGGTCTGGATCCACGGCGGCGACGGCTGGGCCTATGACATCGGCTATGGCGGCCTGGATCATGTTCTCGCCTCTGGTGCCAACGTCAACGTGCTCGTTATGGACACCGAAGTTTACTCCAACACCGGCGGCCAGGCTTCCAAGGCAACACCGATGGGCGCGGTAGCTCAGTTCGCCGCAGGTGGCAAGCAAATGCCGAAGAAAGACCTTGCCATGATCAGCATGACCTACGGCAACATCTATGTCGCCAAGGTTTCGATGGCGAACCCGGGTCAAGTGGTCAAGGCAATGCTTGAAGCTGATGCTTACGACGGTCCGTCGCTCATCATTGCTTACTCGCACTGCATCGCTCACGGCATCAACATGACCACCGCCGTGGACGGTTGTAAAGAGGCTGTCAACTCCGGCTACTGGCCGCTGTTCCGCTTCGATCCCCGCTTGGTCGCTGAAGGCAAGAACCCGCTGCAGCTCGACAGCAAGGCGCCGACGATCAGCTTCGACGATTTTGCCAGCAAGCAGAATCGCTTCAGGATGCTCAAGAAGGCCAACCCCGAGCAAGCTGAGGAGCTGATGGCAGCTTCGGCGAAAGACTTCGCCGCCCGTTTCGATCTTTACCAGAAACTGGCGGATCTTTCAGCAGACTGTGGCAAGTAATCAGCAACAGGCAAGCGTAACAAAAAAGCTCCCGGCCAAACGCCGGGAGCTTTTTTAATCGGCAATTCACACGAGAACAAGAAGCTCCCGAAGCAAACAGCACTTGCTTACAGCATAAAGCCCACGACGAGCCATCACAAGCCCAGATCAATCGGGCAAAATACCTTGATATAAGACAGGATGAAATGCTATAAGAGCTATTGGTGAAGATCCCCCCAACAGGAGAACCAAGTATGCTCGAGTCACAGAACAACAACTTTGTCATGTACGACGAGGAATTCCAGCGGATCAGCGCAGTCATAGAAAAACTGTTGCGTGAATCCAACGCTAAAGTCATCTTCCTGGTCGATAAAAACGGGCAACTGATTGCTGGCTGTGGTGAAACGGAGAACCTCGACACAACGAGCCTCGCCTCTCTGACCGCCGGCAACATCGCCGCTACGGGTGGGCTCGCTAAGTTGATTGGCGAAAAAGAGTTCTCCATCCTCTTCCACGAAGGGGAAAAAGACAACATTCACATTTCGATCATTGCACAGCGGGTTATCCTGGTGGTTATTTTCGACCATCGCAGCTCTCTCGGCCTTGTCAGACTGCGCGTTAAGAAAGCCAGTGACGAACTGGCCGGCATATTTGAAGATCTTGCAGTCAAGGCGGCGGAAGTTGAAAAGGCCGGCAATGTCGATAGTCCATTTGCCGAGATCACCGACGACGACATAGACAACCTGTTCAGCTAAGGATATCGGATCATGTCTTTCATCAACTATGCCTCCCGCGAAATCAACTGCAAAATCGTCTACTACGGTCCCGGCCTTTGTGGCAAGACGACCAACCTGCAGTTTGTCTACCAAAAGACCGCCCCCGATGCCAAAGGCAAGATGATATCCCTGGCCACGGAAACTGAGAGAACACTCTTTTTCGATTTCTTACCACTGGCTCTCGGTGAAATTCGCGGTTTTAAAACCCGCTTCCACCTCTACACAGTTCCCGGCCAGGTGTTTTATGATGCCTCTCGTAAACTGATCCTCAAAGGCGTGGATGGCGTTGTCTTTGTTGCCGACTCCCAGGAAGAGCGTTTCGACGCTAACATCGAGAGTTTGGACAACCTCAGGGTCAACCTTGAAGAGCAGGGCTACGAACTGGAGAAGCTGCCTTTCGTCATCCAGTACAACAAGCAAGACCTGCCTAACTGTACGCCACTCGAGGAACTGCGCGAGCTACTCAATCCCGATGGCGTCCCCGAGTTCACTGCGTGTGCACAAACCGGTGAAGGGGTCTTCGAAACCCTCAAAGAAGTTGCCAAGCGGATCCTGCTGGAGCTCAAAAAAGGCGGCGGTGGCGGTTAAAAGAGTTTCAACGAATAAGAAAAGCCCGTATGCGTTATGCATACGGGCTTTTCTTATATCTGGTTACCCATTTTGCTCCAGTAGAGACACAAAAGGTCATGGAGAGGATTCAGTATGACCCTATTTTCAATGAGGAGGCGAGAAAGGATAGAAGGTTTCAGTTGTCCGGCACCGTTGAGGTCGACGAATTACATCTTGGCGGCCGTACACAGTGGTCAGCGAGGCCGAGGGGCTGAACACAAAGGCAAAGGGAATAACCAGATAAAAAAAATAGCCCCCATCCATCGGATAGAGGCTCCCCTAATAAATCAAATTAAAATCCATCGTTTTGTAACACTCTTTATAGCCTGCAAACACAAAATAAAATTCAAACTAGTCTCTGCACTATACACATGACTTCTCACAAATCTCTCACATCCGTGCGCTCCCAACGAAAAAAGTGTCTATTTGGGTATTTTTTTTTAATCACAAACGAGTGAGCCTAACTCCCCTGCAGCTTTCTGCGTAATTTTGGAAAGGTCACAGGCTATTGTTACCTCGTAGCCTGCTACAAGATCGTTTATTTTTTCAACCAAGGGTCAGCCAGTTATGAGCAGGCGGCTCCTTGGGAAAACCCCTTAACGCTTCCTCTATTTCCTGGGCCGGGAAATTATCACGGCCCAAGGCTTCGCTGTATTGTTTGATGATCTGACTGGCCTGCCCCGGGCTGTCCTGAGCATGGCAGAGCGAATAAAGAAGTCGAACAACTCCATCGTTGGTCGGTTCATAGCGCAAGGCATCTCGCAATAGTTTCGCCGCTTCCTGGTAGCGTTCACTCTGTGCCAACAAACGAGCAAAAGTCTGGCTGGTGTCGAGATAGAGCTGCTCCAGTTCATCCTGGAAGACTGTGGCCGCATCATTGCCGAAATCTCCCGGCACAAAAGGGCCTCGCCAGAGGCTGAATGCTGACGAGAAGGTGATTTCAGCCGGCCACAATTCACCTCCAGCGACCTGCTGGGTGCCCTTGCGTATCAAACGGCGAAATTCGTGGGCGTCTATGAGTGAATGTTCAAGGCAGAGATAGCCGCGCTTAACGACCAGGTACTTCTTGCTGTCGAAAGGCGCCAAAGCCTGATCAAGGGTGCGACGCACTCTTGAAAGCAAAGAATCGAAGCTCGAACGAGCTCGCATGGAAGAGCTGTCCGGCCAAAGCGAGGCCTGGACCTCTTCTTGAGCAATCTTGCCGCTGGAAGCACCAACCAGCATGGACATCAACTGACGTTGTGCCGGGCTGAATTCCTCGGTCCAAGACAAGCGTCGATTACCGACACGCAACTCGCAACGACCCAACGTTTTCACCATCAAAGATTCCGGTGAATTTTCAGCGGAGATCGTACCGTCTGCAGGGACTGGGTTGCTACTGCGGCGACGCAACAAAGCCTTGACCCTTGCAGTCAGAAGTTTGGGCGAAAACGGCTTGGTCATGTAGTCATCGGCGCCGACTTCCAAGCCAGCGACAACATCATCTTCTTCGGCCTGACCGGTTAACATCAAGACAGGGATTCTACTCATCCAGGGATCGCGGCGCATTGCGCGACACACATCCAGCCCGTTCATTCCGGGCAGGTTAAGATCAAGAACCATTGCTTCGGGGGGATCTTCTTCGATTTGAGACAGGCCTACCTCACCGCTCTGGGCAACGGAGACACGATATCCGGCCTTACTCAGACAAGAGAAAAGAAGTTCACAGACGCTGGAATCATCTTCGACAATAAGGACATGTGGGGTGTCCATGAAGTGGCTTCCTTTAAAAAGGTGTTAACGTAACAAGGCAAAACCCATTTGACGGCCAGTTCGCCCTTCGTCACGCCGGTAAGAGAAAAACGTTTCCTTGTGACAGCAGGTGCATTCCGCGACCGTATCAACGGCCAGCCGACTGATTCCTGCTTCATCGAGCTGCAACATAACGCTTTTCTGCAGATCAAGCTGCCAATGGCCGAGAGTAACTTCCTTGGCGATCCTCTGCCACTGACCAACCCCTTGGCGAAAAGCATCACGCACAGGACGATCGACTTCATAACTGTGGGCCGCAATGCCCGGACCGATGGCAGCACAAAGATCCGTCGCCAAGCAACCAAAGATCTCCTGCATGGCTTTTACGGTGCGACCCAACAGGCCGGCGGACGTGCCACGCCAACCGAGGTGAACCACCGCGGCTACATGTTTTTTCTGATCGTATAGAATAACCGGAAAACAGTCGGCCACAAGAATACCAATGAGGATATTACGCTGATTGGTAATAATGGCATCGCTTGCGACGCGCTGGAAATGAGAGACTTCCAGATTCGACTCGTCAATAACCAGAATCTCAGTGCCGTGAACCTGGTTAACCGTCAGCAAAAGATGCGGCTCCAGGTCAAAGGCTCTGGCCACTGCGGCACGATTTGCTTCTACCTGTGACATCTGGTCACCGGAATTGAAGCCAAGGTTAAGGGAATTAAAAGGGGCACGACTACTGCCGCCGTTACGCGTAGTAAACCCTGCGACCAAGTGGTTCTGACCGACCCAATCAGGCTGCAGGTAGTGAATTTTGCCTTGCTTAACAGTATTCATCAATAAGCCGTTTCAACCGGACCAGCACAGGCCTTGATCGCAAGTGCGGCAGGTTCGTAGTTATATTTTTCCTCAAGGTAGCTGAGGATCTCCTGCAACTCTTGCGGTAAAGCGGCCTGGAACAGCATGGCCCTGCCATCAGGGTGAGCAAATCCAAGTTGCCAGGCGTGTAGGAACTGCCGTTCCAGATGGACTATCATTTTGCGTAGCACAGTGTCGCTGATTGACTTGGCGCGACTGGCTCCCCCGTAGAGGGGATCGCCTACAACCGGAGAGCCCATTCCGGTCAGGTGAACCCGGATCTGGTGGGTTCGGCCCGTCTCCAGCAGCAGATCGACAAGTGTCAGTCGGTCCTCCTCATAGCGACGCAAAACTTTCCAGTGCGTCACAGCATTGCGACTGATACGGGCATCGGTGGACATCTTCTTACGATGCACCGGATGCCTGCCAATCGCTTGATCTATGCTGCCCTTATTTTCTGCCACCAAACCATGGACCAAAGCCCGGTAGCGTCGTTGAATCGTATGATCTTTGAACTGACTGGCCAGATGCTGGTGGGTTTGGTCATCCTTGGTGGCGACCATCACACCGGAGGTGTCCTTGTCGAGGCGATGAACAATGCCGGGCCGCAACTCCCCACCAACACCAGAGAGATCGTGACAGTGATGCAGCAACGCGTTGACCAACGTGCCGCTCTGGTGCCCCGGTGCCGGGTGCACCACAAAATGGGCAGGTTTGTTAACAACGATCAGGGCGGAGTCCTCGTAAAGAACCGCCAAAGGAATAGCTTCGGCCTGAGCTGTTGTCACAACAGGTTCAGGCAGAACCACTCGAATCTCTTCGCCCCCCCGCAGCTTGATGCCTGCCTTACTCGTAGCACCATCCAGGGTGATAGCACCCTCATCGATAAGACGCTTGATCTGCGAGCGACTAACCTCGGGCAGATTGTCATCCAGGAAACGATCCAGGCGCACAGAAACATCATCGGGGCTGACCTGAAAGCAGCAGGGTTCAGGCATGCAATCTACCAGATCGAACTTTCGATCTTACCGGCCTGTTTAATCATGACATCGACGATTGCCCGATCATAAAGATGAGCTCGATCATCCAGGTCAGGAGAAACCCGACCAAAGAAATGATCACGCCCCTCTTGCAGTTCTTCGGTCAGGACTTCAAAAATCGAGTCATTCTTGATCCCTTCCTTCACTTTCTCCTGATTATAAAGGGCGATATCCGAGACGATGGCACGGGCTAAACGAAATGCCAGCTTAGGATTGTCTACCAGTTTGGCCATGAGACCTCCACATTTGGAGTGAGCATATATTTCTATCGGGTGGAAGACACCCGGGTCCTAACTATCAATTGAGCGACAACGACAGAGTCGATCGTGGCGTACAAAGGACCAAGTCTTCTGCGAAGCGGTTCTGTCAAGCGGCTCACTGGCCCTATCGGACAACAGGTTTAAGAGGAAAAAGTACGAGCCCTTGTTTTATAACTTCGCAGAGTAACGAAAACATGCGTTTAAGTCAATCTGGACCGGCAACTCTCGACAAAAGAGTTAAGGCCTCAATTCTGCCGCTTATAAAAATTTTTACACCGCCGACATAATCACTGGCCTCCCACATCAGACATCAGTAAGAGATAAGAATTAATCATGCAAGAGGCGGAACAAATCTCAACAATCTTGACATGCCTGAATTTTTCTTTAATCTTGACATAACCTTTTAAAAAATAGCCATTATCACAATTTGAGGAGGAGTCTTATGGCAAAGCGTATCGGTGTCATCCTGTCCGGCTGCGGCGTCTACGACGGCAGCGAAATTAACGAATCAGTCATCACCTTGCTGGCCATTGATCGCGCCGGCGCAGAAGCCGTTTGCATGGCTCCGGACATTCCCCAGATGCACGTTATCAATCACCTAACCGGAGAGCCCGAAGCTGGCGCAACCAGAAATGTACTAATTGAGTCTGCCCGCATCGCCCGGGGTAACATTCAAGACCTGGCAGAGGTTCAGGCCTCTAACCTTGACGCTTTGATACTTCCGGGAGGCTTTGGTGCCGCGAAGAACCTTTGCAACTTCGCCGTCGCTGGTGCAGACTGTGAAGTCAATGCTGAGACAGCACGCCTGATCCGGGAAATGTACGCTGCAAAGAAACCGATTGCTGCCGTCTGCATTGCCCCGGCAGTCCTTTCCAAGGTCCTGGGTAACGAAAAAATCTCGCATAAACTAACGATCGGCAACGACCAGGGAACCGCAGAAGCACTCACTGCACTGGGCTCAGAGCATATCCAGTGCCCTGTTGAAGAATGCGTCATAGATCTCGACAATAAGCTGGTTTCAAGCCCGGCTTACATGCTTGCCGGCAGGATTTCTGAGGCTGCTGAAGGTATCGAAAAAACTGTTAAGGCTCTGATCGGGATGATTGACTGAGCAATCAGCTACCCCGCTTAAAAGTTTTCGCCATTTTTTTCAAGTCTACGCTTGTCAGAATTCATTCTTGCACTAGAATGGTCTGGATATTTTGGCCACTTTGGCCAACTACTAAATTCTCAAGGAGCACATCATGACCAAGTATCGTTGCGTAATCTGTGACTACATCTACGACCCGGCTGAAGGCGATCCAGGCAACGGCATTGACCCCGGCACATCTTTCGAAGACCTGCCAGAGGATTGGTGTTGCCCCCTCTGTGGCGCAGATAAAAGCAATTTCGAAGCAGCCTGAGCTACGAAGTTAAACGCCCCAACCTCAATAGCAAGAGAAGATAAACGAATTGAGATTTGTCAGACTCGGCGTCCCGGTCGATACACAGGCCGGGACGCCTGATACACCACAAAAAACTGGCTGCCATCAAACCAGTGGCAGCTTCTTTCTGTATAGCCCTATCGCCAGGCCGGTTATCCTGCTGCTTCTCCGAAACTCTTTTCGATAAAATCATCTCGATAGGCATAGCCTACCGGCACTCTATCAGTTATTATTAAATTCACTGTTTTTAAGCCCTTGCGACCTCTGATATGGCAATGACTATGACGACCCGCCCACCACGTAAACCCGATTGGCTCAAAGTTCGTTTTCCTGCAGGGCCAAACTACGCCCGCATCGATCGCCTGCACCGCGAGCAGGGGTTGCATTCCGTCTGCCGCAGCGCGGCCTGCCCCAACCAGGGGGAGTGCTGGGAACAGGGCACGGCAACCTTCATGATCCTGGGTGACCACTGCACCCGTGATTGCCGTTTTTGTAATGTTACCCACGAAACACCACTTTCTGTCGATCCACAGGAAGCGGACAAAGTTGCCAAAGCCATTGCTGAGCTAAAGTTGAGTCACGCAGTGATCACATCGGTCACACGTGACGATCTCAAAGATGGCGGCGCCGCCCAGTTTGCAGCTGTGACACGCTCGATTCATGCTTACCGTCCGGAATGTCGGGTTGAATTACTGGTGCCCGACCTGCAGGGCAACCACGAAGCATTGAGCACGATCCTCGCGGCCGAACCGGAAGTCTTCGGTCACAATTTGGAGACCGTTCCCAGGCTCTATCCTCTGGCCAGGGCTGGCGCTGACTACCAGCGCTCTCTGACCTTGCTTGCTGCAGCCGCGCAAGCAGCTCCTGAGATTCCAACCAAATCGGGTCTGATGCTCGGCATGGGGGAAACCATGGATGAGATTCCCGCTGTCATGCAGGACCTCCAGCAAGCGGGGTGCAGCATGTTGACACTTGGACAATACCTGCAGCCAACGCGTCACCACCTGCCGGTGGTTCGCTATGTAGAACCTGCAGAATTCGCAAGTTTACGCGATGCTGGCCTGCAACTCGGCTTCGCCCATGTGGAAGCGGGGCCGCTGGTGCGTTCTTCCTACCATGCCGCCGAACAATTTGAGGGAGATTCCAATGAGCAATCCTGACCTGATTTACGAAACGATCATCCTCGGTTCGGGGCCAGCAGGCCTCACCGCAGCTATCTATGCTGCGCGCAGCCGTTGCTGCCCCCTGATGATCCACGGCCTTCAGCCAGGCGGGCAATTAACCACCACGACGGCGGTCGACAACTTTCCCGGCTTTCCGGAAGGGGTCGAAGGGCCGGAACTGATGGAAAAGATGAAACTTCAGGCAGAGCGTTTCGGCACTCAATTTGTCGAGGGTGACGTCACCAAGGTTGACTTGCAGGAACGTCCCATCAGACTCTGGGTGGGAGAAGAGCTCTACCGCTGCCTCTCTCTGATTATCACGACCGGAGCCTCACCAAAGCTTCTCGGCCTGGGCAACGAAGAGTCGCTCTACGGCAAGGGGGTGTCAGTCTGTGCAACCTGCGATGGGTTTTTCTATCGTGACCGCGAAGTCGTTGTCGTTGGCGGTGGCGACACCGCCATGGAAGAAGCTGTCTTTCTGACCCGCTTTGCCAAGAAGGTCACCGTTGTCCATCGCCGTGATTCTCTACGGGCAACACCCGTTCTCGCTGACCGGGCACTGGGCAACAAGGCAATCAGCTTCAAATGGGATTCCGCGATCACAAAGATTCTCACTGACACAAGCGGCGTAACCGGAACCCGTATCAAAAACCTTAAAACCGGCGAGGAGGCCGAGATAAACTGCGATGGCATCTTTATTGCCATCGGCCACAATCCAAACACTGCTCTCTTTGAAGGTCAACTTGAGATGGATAACGAAGGCTACCTGCTCACCAAAAACGGCACGGAAACCAGTATCTCCGGAGTCTTTGCCGCCGGCGATGTTCAGGACCAACAATTCCGTCAAGCGGTGACTGCGGCAGGGACCGGTTGCATGGCGGCGATACAGGCCGAACGCTTTCTCGATGACCTGCCTTACGACCCGGAGCTCTCATGCAAAAAGGGTGTTTGCAATTCAAAAGGGCAGACTTGAGGTTTCCCGGCCACAAAGGGCATGACAGAATCTTCAGTCAAGAGGTAAAAGCCTTCCTTCTAAGCCTCGGCCCGTTTGCCTGAACGGCAACCCCTTGATATAATTTGCACAGTTTATTTTTCCCGGCCTTCTGTCGCCATGAGTCGCATGTAGAAATGACATAGGTACACATGGAGGACAATCCCGGGAAGACAGCATTTACCATAGCGTTAACACGCGTAACAGATCATCATCAACAGG
Organism: Deltaproteobacteria bacterium IMCC39146; assembly: GCA_030005635.1. Taxonomy (GTDB): domain Bacteria; phylum Desulfobacterota; class Desulfuromonadia; order Desulfuromonadales; family BM103; genus M0040. Next base: position 79,770 of record JARUHP010000015.1, on the reverse strand, counting down.
GGTATCGATGAGTATAGCCAGCAATGTCAGCCCTCAGTGGCTGGAAGAACAATTTCAACTATGGAAGTCCGATCCTGGCCAGGTTTCGAGCGATTGGCAGGCTTTTTTCGAAGGCTTCGAGCTTGCCAGGCAAGCTCCGGCGACCGATAGCGACCTGGCTGCCAAAACGTCCTCTGTCGACTCCCTGATTTACCGATATCGCGACCTCGGACACCTGCAGGCGAATACCGATCCTCTCTCGCCCGAACAGGTCGACCATGCAGAGCTGAACATGGCGGCATTCGGTCTCACTGAAGACGACCTTGACCGAACCTTTTACCCACTACGCTTTCCAAAGCATAAAGCCACCCTTCGTGAAATTATTGCCCTGCTCAAAGAAACCTATTGCGGGAAAATTGGCGTGGAGTTCATGCACATTCAGGATCCGAAAAAACGGACCTGGCTGAAGAAGCGTATGGAAGAAAACCGCAATCAACCCAAGCTAGCTCGCGACGAGCAGTTGCATATTCTTGAGAAACTTCAGGAAGCGACCCTCTTTGAAGCCTTTCTTCATCGCAAGTTTCTCGGTCAGAAACGCTTCTCGCTGGAAGGTGGCGAGGCCATCATTCCACTGTTGGACACCTTGTTGATGCAGGCAGCAGAAAGAGGCGTCAGTGACGTGATTATGGGGATGGCCCATCGTGGCCGCCTCAACGTGCTGGCCAACATTTTCAACAAACCGCTGGAGAATATCTTTGCCGAATTCCAGGACAATCTCGAACTGGCATTTGTGGGCGATGGCGATGTGAAGTATCATAAGGGGTACTCCACCGACCTATCATTCCCCTCCGGACACAATATACATCTCAGCCTGGCGGCCAACCCCAGCCACCTTGAAGCTGTCGATCCCGTGGTGATCGGCAGGTGTCGAGCCCGTCATGTCAGTTATGGGCCTGGCGGCAAGAAAAGAGTGTTGCCAGTACTGCTTCATGGAGATGCCGCTTTTGCAGGTCAAGGCTTGGTGCCGGAAGTTCTTAACCTCTCCCAGCTTGATGGCTACCAGTCGGGTGGCACGTTTCATCTGGTCATCAACAACCAGATCGGTTTCACCACCACACCAGCCCACGCACGCTCTACCCTCTACGCCACCGATATCGCTAAAATGCTCATGGTACCTATCTTCCATATCAACGGCGAAGATCCTGAAGCCGCCGTTTATGCGACCAACCTGGCATTGGAATATCGCCAAGAGTTCGGTGAAGATGTGGTCGTTGAAGTCATTTGCTATCGTCGCCATGGCCACAACGAGGGAGACGAACCCTTTTTCACCCAACCACTCATGTACGAGAAGATCCGCCAGAGACCCCCATTACATGAAATTTACGCGCAACAATTGATTGCAGGTGGTCTTGAGGCTCAATCGGTCAAGGAACGTGTCGACAAGATAACTCAGCGGCTTGAAGAGGCCCTTGAAGGAGAAACCAGACCACAAACAGATGTGGGTTTCCAAGCAAAGTGGACGGGCATAAAACGCGAATATACACGGGAAGAGCCGGAGACCAAGGTTGACGCGGAAACCCTCATAAAACTGGGCTCGCGTATGGCCAGCCTGCCTGAGAAACTCAACGCTCACCCTAAAATTGCACGCCTTCTCAAACGACGCGAAGAGAGTATCCTCAAAGGTGAAGGCATCGACTGGGCCAACGCTGAAGCACTCGCTTTTGCCTCCTTATTGATTGAGCAATCCCCAGTGCGCCTCTCGGGACAGGACTCCCGTCGCGGCACATTTAACCAACGACATTCAACCCTGGTTGACCAGAAAACCGGGCAACTTTATGTCCCTCTGGCCTTCCTTGAGAAAAGCCAGGCAGCAATCCAAATTTACGACAGCATGCTCTCTGAAGCCGCTGTGTTGGGCCTTGAATACGGTTATTCACTGGAGACACCGCACGGCCTGACAATCTGGGAAGCCCAGTTTGGTGACTTTGCCAACGGCGCTCAGGTCATCATCGATCAGTTCATCGGCACCAGCGGCACCAAGTGGGACCGCTCCAGCGGTCTGGTGATGTTTCTACCGCATGGCTACGAAGGCCAGGGGCCAGAACATTCGAACGCCCGCATTGAGCGCTTCATGAATCTCTGTGCCGACAACAATATGCACGTCGCCTATCCAAGCACCCCGGCGCAACTTTTTCATCTCCTGCGCCGGCAGTGCAAACTCCCCTATCGTCGGCCATTAATCGTCTTCACCCCGAAAAGTCTCCTGCGCCTTCCTGCCTGCAGCAGCACCCTTGAAGAATTGAGTGAAGGCTCCTTTCAGGCGATTCTGCCTTGCACCACACCGCCGGAACAAGTTAAGACACTGCTTCTCTGTAGCGGCAAAATTTATTACGAACTCCAGGCCGCGGTTGAAGCTGAGGGCAGAAATGACGTCGGCCTGTTGCGCATAGAGAAGCTCTACCCTCTCCACCAGGAGGTATTACAGGAAGCAGTAAATCGTTATAGCAACGCGAAGCGCATTGCCTGGGTTCAGGAAGAGCCGAAGAATATGGGACCCTGGCCACACCTGCAATACCGACTGGGCCGAGCCATAGGCAAAAACCCTGAATATTGCGGTCGTCGGGCTGCAGCAGCGCCCGCCGTCGGTTCGCACCGTCGCCACAAGCAAGAACAACAACAGATCATTGACGCAGCCCTTGGCAAATCAACCGATTCCTAACCATAAGGAAAGATAAATGGAGATCAAAATACCTGAAGTCGGCGAATCGATTCTCGAAGCCTTGGTAGCAACCTGGTTTAAAGAAGATGGTGATTCTGTCACTAAAGACGAGATCATTTGCGAACTGGAAACTGACAAGGTCAATGTCGAATTGACTGCGGAAGCTTCTGGTATTCTGCACATTGTCGTCCCGATAGGACAGACAGTGCCGATTGGCACTTTAATCGCCACTCTTGAAGAGGGTGATATTGAGCCGGCTTCTCCACCAAAGACAGCTGAAGAAAAGCCCAAGACCGCGACTCCTGTCGCGACAGACTCACTCGAGAAGCAGGAGTCACAAGCACCCGCGAATCCCGCCGCCCGTCATCAGGCCGAAGAGCGTGGCATTGATCTGCAAAAGGTCGCTGGCAGCGGTCGTGACGGGAGGGTCATTTTGGATGATGTACTCACCCACGACAAAACCGCTGCTTCGCAAGCTGAGCCCAAGAAGCCTGAGAGCTCCACGGTAAAGGCAAAAACAGATGGCGATGACCGGCCGATTACCCGTCAGGCCATGACTCCGATTCGACAACGGATTGCGGCACGCCTGCTTCAGGCCCGCCAAGAGACCGCCATGTTGACGACATTTAATGAAGCGGATATGTCGTGGGTCAAAAAGATTCGCAAACGGCACCAGGAGCAATTCACAAAGAAGCATGGCATCAAGCTGGGCATGATGTCCTTCTTCGTCAAAGCCAGCATTGAGGCCCTGAAGGAATTTCCGGCTGTCAATGCGAGCATCGACGGCAGCGATATTGTCTATCACCACTATTACGATATAGGCATCGCTGTCGGCACCGACCGCGGATTGGTCGTGCCGGTTCTGCGTAATGCAGACCAGCTGACCTTTGCCGAAATCGAGCAACAGATTGCCGCTCTCGCCACCAAGGCCAACGCCCGCAAACTGACTCTGGCCGATCTTGAAGGTGGCACCTTTACCATCACTAACGGTGGCGTCTACGGATCGCTACTGAGCACACCGATCATCAACCCGCCTCAGTGCGGCGTACTCGGCATGCACTCGATTCAGGACCGACCAGCCGTTGTAGACGGTGAGATTGTCATCAAGCCGATCATGAATCTGGCCCTGAGTTACGATCACCGTCTTATCGACGGTCGCGAAGCAGTCGGTTTCCTTAAACTGATTAAAAAATACATCGAAGACCCTTCTGAGCTGTTCATTGAGCTCTGAAGAGCTCACGTGGCGCGTTGCGAGCAGCGCGTGGCGTGACAGTTCAAAAAAAGACAACCTCAAGAAAACGCCCTCTGTATGAAGCTTGCTTAAAGTCTTACAAAGGGCCTTCTTGATTTTCCGCGCCGCGCGCTACTCGCCACGCGCCACTATTGCCTGGAGTTTAAATGAGTGAAACCTATGACCTGATTATCATCGGTGGCGGCCCCGGTGGCTATGTCGCCGCGATTCGTGCCGCTCAACTCGGTTCCAGTGTTGCTGTCATCGAAAAGCGCAACGCTCTTGGCGGCACTTGTCTTAACGAAGGCTGCATCCCGAGCAAGGCCTTGCTTGATTCAAGTGAATTGTTTGTTCAAGCCCGCGACAAGTTTGCCGGTCACGGCATCCTCGTTGATCCACCTGGCCTCGATCTCAACAAGATGATGAAACGTAAGGAAGACATCATCACGAAACTGACTCGCGGTATCGCCAGCCTCTTCAAGAAAAACCAGATCTCCCTGGTTACGGGTAGCGGTCGTCTCACCAAGCCGAGCACAGAAGGGCCTCTTCAGGTCGTCGCCACAACAGCAGAAGGTGAGCAAACACTACAAGGCAAGCGTGTAATTCTCGCAACCGGCAGTGTCGCAATCGACATCCCCGACTTACCCCAGGATGGCGAACGCGTCGGCCAGGCACGCGATGCCCTCGAATACACTGCCGTCCCTGAACACCTGGTGGTTATCGGCGGTGGTTACATCGGCCTAGAGCTTGGCTCCGTCTGGCTCCGCCTTGGGTCCAAAGTCACCGTGGTTGAGATGCTCGACCAGATGCTGCCGACCAGCGACCAGGAAGTTACAGCGGCGCTACTGAAAAGCTTGCAGAAACAAGGGATGACAATCCACTCCGGGACCCGGGTCTCGGGGATGGAAGCGACCGTTCAGGGCGTCACGCTGACACTTGAAGGAAAAGTTGATCAGACACTGACCTGCGACAAGGTGCTGGTGGCCGCAGGCCGAAAGCCTTGCACTGAGGGGCTTGGCCTCGATGAAGCAGGGGTCAAACTGGACGAGACCAGGCGTATCGCGGTTGATGAAAACTACCAGACCAACGTACCGAACATCTATGCCATTGGAGACCTGATCCACGGCCCAATGCTCGCTCACAAGGCGATGGATGAAGGTGTTGTTCTGGTCGAAAAGTTGGCTGGAGAGAATCCTGTCGTCAACTACAACCTGATTCCGGGTGTTGTTTACACGCACCCTGAAGTAGCGTCTATCGGCGCAACAGAGGAACAACTCAAAGAGCAGGGGTCCCCTTACAAGACCGGACGTTTTCCCTTTATGGCCAGCGGTCGAGCCCGCGCCATGGATAACGTAGATGGCTTTGTTAAGGTTCTTGCCAACCCGGAGAGCGGCCGGATACTCGGTGTGCACATCATTGGCCCCTGTGCTTCCGAACTGATCAGTGAAGCCGTCACCATCATGTCCTTTGATGGCAGCATCGAGGACATCGCATTGACCATGCACGCTCACCCGACGCTCAGCGAAGCCTTCAAGGAAGCAGCCCTCGGCGCATTCGGCAAGGCGGTACACGCCTGAATTTTGACAAAAGGTTTCTCAAAACCAAGACCAGTAAAGCAAGCTGAGAGCAACAGACCTTAATCTGTTGCTCTCTTTTTTTTATCCTTATACAAATCAAAAGCAAAAAACCGTCGGGGTTGCCCGACAGCAACGTCATTTTCTTTGTGGCGACAAAGAAAATGCCGCAAAAGAAAGCTCTACGCTGCGCTGGGAATGTTGTGCTCGATGCGTAGAGCAACCTCCATCGACCTGACTGCATAGTTAAGGCCACCGACCAAAAAGACAGGCAGAAAAGGCCTTTCTTGAAAGCTGAGCGGTCAGAAGGAATTAAGTCTTCGCAGAAACGCTTTGAGCAGACCATAGTTGCGTCGATTGAACTTGAAAACCAGACGCGGCAGATCGACAAGATCCGGTTGATCCTTCTCTTCCGTTAAGGCACTGGTCAATTCCAGATGACTGCCAGGCTCCAGGATTTCACTGAACTCCCCTTCCAGAGTTGTCAGGTTCTCCGCACTCAACGACTTGTTGAGGCGAATAACAAAGGTTGAGCCGACCCACCGACTCGAGTGATAGATCCTGTAGAAGTCGTGAATGATCTGCGCGGCTTCAAAAGGGTCCCGAGTAATGGTAAAGAGACTGAAATCTTCACCGGAGATCAGACCGCGCTTGAGCATAACCTCCTTGATAAAATCAAACCAGGGTTCCCAATAGCTGCCATCATCATCGTCAACCAGAACCAGTGGTATCGGCGGGTTCTTGCCGGTCTGGATCAGGGTCAGGGTCTCCATCGCCTCATCCATGGTCCCGAAACCACCGGGGAACAGCACGACCGCATCCGCTTCCTTGAGAAAAGCCACCTTGCGGTTGAAAAAATACTGGTAGGTGATCGAGTGACCGCTGTTCTCCATGACCGGATTGGTTCCCTGTTCAAAGGGCAACCTGATATTCACGGCAAAAGAATTCTCCGCACCCGCACCCTCATTACCCGCATGCATGATGCCGGGACCACCTCCCGTAATCACCATGTAACCGAGCCGCACCAACTGCCTTGAGAAGGTCACACACTTCTGGTAGATCGCCTCGTCAGGGGAGGTTCGTGCAGAACCGAAGATCGTCACCTTTTTGCGATCCCGGTAAGGACCGAACATCTTGCTGGTGTAACGCATCTCCTTCATGGTGGTACGTAACATCTTCAAATCAGCGAGATAGTCATTCTCCTGGCCGGTTTTCAAGGCGCTGATCAGCATCTCCCGAATAGTGTCCGGATGGTTGACTTCGGCCATAGAGAGAATTTCATTGAGCAGATCGTCGAGGGGTCCATTGGTTTTCTTGAAGCTGATATCCATAGCAGAATCCTTCATAGGAGGTGACGCTGAAGAGTGAATAACTATTCTAGCATGTCTTTTCCGGTTGACTGTAACAATGCACTATCACCAACGCGCTGCAGGGCAATCCAGAGACCACGCAGACTGGCCGCAGGATAGCGTGTGGCGACCCGCAGGTATTCATTGCGTAAGCGTCGGTCCAGACTCCTCAGTGTCTCGCAATCATCGGCACACAACTGATCTTCAAGGGTTTCACAGAAAAAAGTGATGCAATTGTAAGGACGGCGGTCGACAGTCAGCAGACAGCCTCTCTCACCGAGATAGGGACAGGTGCGACTGAAATCAGGCGTTGGAGGGGTTTCGTCTGCGAGCAGAAAAGCCAGCAGGTTGGTCAAGGTCACATGGTGACGTCCACAGCCGCAACAGGTACCGTCACAGCCGGCACAGGCATCAAGCCCATCAGCTTTGCGAAAGAGCTCATCCAGTTCGACCTGGGTCGCTGCAATGACAGCCAGCCGCTCTTTGAGCCACGCTTTCTCGTCGGCACCCAGAGCGGCCACCTCGAGCGTTAATCTCTTTAGCAGAGTAGGCCAGTCAGGGTTAAGCTTGTCAGGAGTATCTCGCATAGGCAAAAAAGAAACGGCACCAGACGATCATCGCAGGGGCCATTATCATTCAGAATCATAAAAAGGTGGTCGGAGAGAACCGTAAGCCGGGTTTTGTTCTCTGTAGCGGTTACCCCCTGCAGAGTGACGATCATTCCTCTAGGGCCGCCGTTGCCGACGGCCTCAAGCAGCCTGACCCGGGAGCTTCGGACGGGCCGTCCTCAAGCACTCCCCTATTTGACCTTGCTCCGGATGGGGTTTACCTAGCTGTCGACGTCACCGCCAACACTGGTGAGCTCTTACCTCACCCTTTCACCCTTACCTGCCAACGTAAAAACGATGACAGGCGGTCTTCTCTCTGTGGCACTATCCCTAAGGTCGCCCCCGGTCCCCGTTAAGGACCATCCTGCCCTGTGGAGCCCGGACTTTCCTCCCGCCCACATACATGGGCCGGCGATCGTCTGGTTGTCTCCAACCACTTTAAAAAATCAGAGCATCAATCCGGTGCAGTAACAAACAGTAAACGGCTACAATGCGGGCAGGACTGAATTTCCTGGACAACGAAAAGACTGTTGTACATCTGCGGCGGCAGGTGCATATGGCACCCGGTACAGGCTCCATCGCGAGCTTCTACAACTGCCACTCCGGCACGACGACTCATCAGAAGGTTGTAGCGTTTGCGTTTGTCTTTAGGCAACTCTTCCAGCAGAGCATCACGCTGTTTGGTCATCTTGGCAAGCTTGTTATTCACCGAGACCATGGCCGCATCAATTTCGGAGCAGCGAGCGTTCGCCTGCTCGGTACTCGCTGCCAACTCGCCATCCTTCTCGTCCTTATCCGCAGAGAGGGACTCGAGGATCTCGTTCTTGGCGTCGATACCAGCCTGTAGTTCCTTGGCTAGCTTCTTGGCCGTGTCGACTTCCTTGAGAACCGCGACGTATTCCTTCTGCGTCTTGATCTGGGGGAGGCGACCCTCGGAACGTTCGACATTCTCCTGCTCCAGGACCATGGCACTGTCGAGTTCGCGTTTTTCAGCTTCAAGGACACCGATTTCACCAGCAAGACTGTCAACCATGCCCTGCAGACGATCTAGCTCTACTTTAAGAACCTGCTGCTCACTGAGCGCTGACTTTTGCTTGTCCTCAACAACTTTCTTCTCTGTGTCCAACTCCTGCAAATCTCGCAGTAACTGTAACTGCTTCTGCACGATAAACGCCTCCTATAAATGATCTCTTTTGTATCGACCGTTGATCGATCGAGCTTATTTGACTGAATCCGTGTTAGCCAGCGGAAAAGATCAGACCGCCTTTCTCCACGAATATGGGGTTAGTAAAACCGGAAAGGATCTTTTTCTCCGGTGTAAGCCTCAAAAACAACCCCCCAATTCAGTTGCCTGGCCGCCGCCTGCAGCGACTGTGTTACCTGTTCAACCATCAGTTGTTCTGTAGCAAAATGCCCGGCATCGATCAATGCTATGCCAAGCTCTTCAGCTTGACGGGCTTCATGATATTTGACATCACCCGTGACCAGAACATCAGCGCCCTGCCTATGCGCAGTTTGCAGTAGGAATGCACCGCTACCACCACAGAGCGCGACCTTACGGATCGGCATCTGGTCTGCACCGGTCAGGCGTAGGTGATCACAGCCGAGAGACTCCTTAACCCTGACAGCGAACTCGCCCAGTGTCGTCTGCTGTGCCAACTTACCGATCCGGCCCAAACCTGCACCAGGGACCTGGTTTTGCAGAGGCAGCAGATCATAAGCGACTTCCTCGTAGGGATGAGCTTTTTGCATTTTTTCCAGGACACGCAGCAGTTTACGCTTGGGAATAATCGTTTCGAGTCGAACTTCCTCGGTTTTCTCTCTTTGCCCAACCGTACCGATATAAGGCTGGGTTCCAGGCCCGGGACGAAACGTCCCTACACCGCGGCTACGGAAAGAGCACTGATCGTAAGCACCTATCTGTCCACCACCCGCTGAAAAAAGAGCGTCGGCAACGGCGTCTTCGTGACCAACCGGGACGAAGACAACCAACTTCAGGTAATCGCCGGCCACCGTTTGCAAGGGAACAGCCTGTGCGACCCCCATCTTCACAGCCAACCAGCTATTCAGACCATCAACGGCGCAGTCCAGATTGGTATGGGCACTGATAATGGCGACATCATCACGGACCGCGGTCCAAAGGACTTTTCCAACAGCATCATCAGGGGTTAGACGCTTGACCGGTTTAAAGAGCAGAGGATGATGGGTGATCAGAGCCTGAGCGCGGGCATCCCGAGCAGCTTCAATCGCATCAAGACCAGGATCCAAGGCGACCATGACCCGGTCCAGAGGTCTGCCGGGGTCACCGACCTGCAGACCGACATTGTCCCAATCTTCAGCCAGTTCAGGAGCATAAAGCTTATGAATAAGCCCGACCAGGTCCTGTATGCGCTGTCCCTGCTTAACCATTTATACCTATCCGTTTTATCTGTGGCCTCACGTAAAAAGAGTGCAACCTGGTTTTTGGCTGCACTCTTTTTAACTCTGAAGATCTATGTTTAACCAAGACATCTCAATCATGGTTTTCTGGCGGGTGGTGGGCCCACCAGGGTTCGAACCTGGGACCGACCGGTTATGAGCCGGTGGCTCTTCCAACTGAGCTATGGGCCCGCAAGAGTTTAAATCAAAGGCATATGTTACGTAATCTGATCTGATAAACACCTTCCAGTGCCCGGTTTCTATTCTAAACAACACTTCTCAGCAACTCTGCTTGTTTCTACTAGTTGTTACTGTTTGTCTCCATAAAGCTCTTCAACCGTTTTGCCCGGCTCGGGTGACGCAACTTGCGCAGAGCCTTGGCTTCGATCTGGCGAATACGCTCACGGGTAACGGCAAAATCCTGTCCGACCTCTTCGAGAGTATGATCCGATTTTTCGCCGATACCGAAACGCATGCGCAAAACCCGCTCTTCACGAGGGGTCAGAGTGGCCAACACTTTGGCCGTTTGATCCGACAGGTTGCCCTTGATGACCGCCTCGAGAGGCGAGACAACACCTTTGTCTTCAATAAAATCACCCAGAGAGGAATCTTCCTCCTCACCGATTGGCGTTTCAAGACTGATCGGTTCCTTGGCAATCTTCAACACCCGGCGAACCTTTTCCAGTGGCAGCTCCATGCGCTCAGCGATCTCTTCAGGAACCGGCTCGCGGCCAATTTCCTGAACCAGCTGGCGGCTGGTACGGATCAGCTTGTTGATCGTTTCGATCATATGTACAGGGATACGGATGGTGCGCGCCTGGTCGGCAATAGCTCGGGTAATCGCCTGGCGGATCCACCAGGTGGCATAAGTCGAGAACTTGTAGCCACGTTGATACTCGAACTTATCGACGGCCTTCATGAGGCCAATGTTGCCTTCCTGGATCAGGTCGAGGAACTGCAAGCCACGATTGGTATATTTCTTGGCAATAGAAACGACCAGACGAAGGTTGGCTTCGACCAGTTCGGTCTTGGCCTGCTTGGCACGCCACTCGCCCTTATTCACTTCCTTGAGAGACTCAAGCAGCTCCTCAGGAGCAAACCCAGACTCTTCTTCGACCTTGGTAAACTTGCGCTCCGTACCCTTGAGGCGCTTTTCAACGACCAGCAGGGTATCCATTGGTCGGTTGAGTTCCTCGGCCACGGCACGGGCATCGTTTTCACTCTTACGCATCTTGCGCAGAAGCTTGATGCATTCTGCGTAAGGACGTCCGAGAGCTTCCTCGCAGGCCTTGACCTCTTGCTTGGCTTTTTTTACCTGCTTGGCAAGTTCTTTGAGGCGGTCAACGATTTTTGCTATCTGGTAATCCTTGAGGCGGACCTGATTCATCAGATCGCCCATTTCCACTTTCAGGAATTCCATCTCTTTATCGAGAGGCTTACGCGCCGTTTTGGTAGCGCCTGCAGCCTCATCACGCAGTTCCATGAAGCGCTCATAGCGCACCTTGATCTCTGCGATCAGCGCAACCACGCGTTCACGATGGCGCTCTTCAGCTTCCGCACCCTCTTCTTCGTCATAGTCCTTGGTGATTTCAGCGACGCTGATCTGGCCTTTATGATAGCGCTCACCCAGGTTAACAACTTCCATAAACGCGATCGGTGTTTTGACAATGACACGGGCAACCAGTGCTTCGCCCTCTTCGATGCGCTTGGCAATCTCAACCTCACCCTCACGGGTCAGGAGTGAGACCTGGCCCATTTCACGCAGATACATACGGACCGGGTCGCTGGTGCGGCCCATCACGTCTGCGTCAAACTCCGGCTCGTCGTCGCTGTCGTCGCTATCGGAAGAGTCACTTTGCTTTGCTTTGGTTGCCTTCGCCTTTTGCTCTGACTCAACCACTTCGATATCCATTTCTCCGAACATGGTCATGACATCTTCAATCTGTTCGGAAGAAACCATGTCGGCCGGCAGAATATCATTGATCTCCTCGTAAGTGAGGAAACCCTTTTCTTTACCGAGGTCAATCAGCTGTTGGACTTCTTCTATACTGGTTTTCTTGGCCATCAAAACTCCCCCGCAGGATGCTCATCCGAAGCTGGCACCGGCATTTTTTGGACAAGCTTTGGATTATATGGGCAAACCTTTATTTGTCAAAGCTTTTTTTTGAGTTTCTGGTTGATTTCCATACGCTCACGCAAATACTTCATCAATCCAGCTTCATCATTGTTGTTACGCGCCTCTTCTTCGAGGCTGGCAATCTCTTTCAGCCGCCGTTTCAAAGCGTAGTTGCTGGCAGCCCGGCGACAATCGGTAAAAATTTTGTCCGCGTTATCCGCCCAATCGCCAGCTTCTTGAAAAGTCAGGCTGCTCAACAAGGATTGCTGATCTGCATCAAGAGCCGCATCGATCAAATCATCGGGCAGATTGCCCTGTTCATCTTCTCGGCTCAGAAGGTAATCAGCAAGCCCCCGGTAGAGCTCGTCAATGAAGAGGTCAGCGGTCCCTTCCTGGCGGACCAGGCGGCGCTGCTGATCATCCATTATCATCAAACGTAGCAGGTATTTCTGGGTTTGCCCTGTCTCGGCAGCAGGTTTTCGCACTGGGTTCGATTGGTTTGGAGCCCGACGTTGCTGCGATACTGGCACGCCGCCACGGACCTTCGATTGAAGCAGCTCGACTTCAAGGCCGGTTAACTCCGCCAGTCGCTTCAGGTAGAGGCTGCGCTCAAGGTCTCCCGGCAGGCGCTTGATTCTATCCAGAGCCTGTTCCGCTGCCCGCGCTCGGCCTTCAACACTCTCATCGTTGACGCGCAGTTGATCCTCGATAAAAACTTCCAGGACCGGACGCGCGGCATCCAGGCAGAGGCGAAAACCTTCCTCACCTTTCTCCTTGAGCAATGAATCAGGGTCCTCACCTGCAGGCATGGCGACCACGCTGACCGACAAGCCCACCGGCAAGAGGGCATCCATGGCGCGGAAAGTTGCCTGGCGACCGGCCGCATCTTCATCGAAGATCAGCAGGATCTTGTCAGCATACCGTTTCAGCAGCCGGGCATGGTCAGCGGTCAGGGCCGTTCCGCAGGTCGCCACCGCACCGGCAAAGCCAGCCCGATGCAGCGCGAGGACATCGAAGTAGCCTTCGACCACCAACGCCTCGCCATTGTGGCGCATGGCATCCCGCGCCTGGTAAAGACCATAAAGAGTTTGCCCCTTGTGATAAACAGCCGTTTCAGGGGAATTAATATACTTGGGCAGGCTGTCATCCAGAACGCGGCCACCGAAGGCAACCATCTTCCCCTGCAGGTCATGAATCGGGAAGAGCAGGCGATTGCGGAACAGATCATAATCTCCGCGGTTCTGCTTGCCGGGCCTCACCAGGCCAGCCTTTTGGGAATCATCACTGGAGAAGCTTTTCCCGACTAGATGCTTTGCCAGAGAGTCCCAACCGCCCGGCGCAAAACCCACCTGAAAAGTCCGGACAGTTTCACTTTCGTAGCCGCGCTGGCGCAGGTAGCGCCGACCGGGGGCGCCCTCTTCATCCGTCAACAGGAGCTGTTGATAGAATTCACCGGCAACCCCGTTGATGCGCAAGATCCGTTCGCGCTCATCGCGGCGACGGACCTCTTCGGGGGAAACGGCTTCTTCCTCGACTTCGACACCTGCTTTTTCACCGAGTCTGCGCACTGCATCGGGAAAGCTCAGCCCTTCCATGCGCATCAAGAAAGAGAAAACGTTGCCACCGACACCGCAACCAAAACAGTGAAAAATCTGCCGGGCCGAATTAACGTTGAACGAGGGGCTCTTTTCCTGGTGAAAAGGACAGAGCCCTTGGTGATTAACACCGGAGTGCTTGAGGGGCAGATAGCTGGAAACGACTTCAACGATATCGGTCCGCTCGCGAATCTCATCAATTTTCTCGTCTGCAATACGTCCCATCAGTGTCGCAACTCCACTATTGTTACGTTATCTCCGCCCTGCTCAACAGCAGCTGCCTGAAAAATCGCCACCTCTTTACGGCCAGCCAGAAACTCCCGGACAGCCCTGCGTAGTATCCCCTGACCGGAGCCATGCACAACCTCCAGATTCAGCTCGCCGTGCAGCAAGGCGTCATCAAGAAAACGATCGAGCATGAGGCTGGCATCCTCGACTCGCTTACCCACCAGAACCAGTCGCGGCAGGAAAGCCTTACGCTCGATGCGGTCTCGAATCTTCGGCGGCACCTTTTGTTGTGATACGTAGCGTCTCGGCTGAAACTGGCGTAACGCTGACAGTGGCTGACGTAATTTTTTACCACCAGCGAGCAACTCCACCCGTGAGCCATCAACAGCGACAACTTCAGCTTCCACCCCGAGGGCAGGCACATAGAGCTTCTCACCGGAGACAACGTTTTCGGGGACCTTCTCAGGCCCCTCCGGAAGAGGTTGCGGTAACGTTTCATACAGGGCCCTGACTGCCCTCGTCAATTCTGCGCGCTGTTTCGGCTGAGCACTTTCTTTCGGAGCCTGGCTGAAGAGCTCCTGTAAGCGCTCTTCAGCAGAGGTCAGCATCCGGACACCCTGCTGACGAGCCTCTTCGAGAATTAGCGTGCGTCTGGACTCAATTTCATCCAGCCCTCGGCGCGCCTTGCGAGCGTCCTCATCAGCACTAATCTTCAGCCGTTGGGCGGTCAGCAGCTCCTCATCGAGAGTTGCTCGCAAAGTCTGCAACCGCTCAATAATGGCGACACCTTCCCGTTCCCCTTGTCCCAGGTAATCTTCCGCGGCGCTCAAGAGCTTCTCCGACAGCCCGATCCTCCGGGCAATGGTAAAAGCATGGCTGGCTCCGGGAATGCCATAGTGGAGGCGATAAGTTGGCTGCAAGGTTGCGACATCAAACTCCACAGCGGCATTCTCCACCCCTGCTTCGAGCTGAGCATAGCCTTTGATGACATGCAAATGAGTCGTTGCCATCACCCGCGCATCGAGATCGCGTAAGCAGTCAACCGCCGCCAGAGCCAGAGCCGAACCTTCACCGGGATCGGTGCCGGTGCCCAACTCGTCCATCAGAACCAGGCTCCGGCTATCCGCTTCCTGCAGGATATGTCGCAGCCGCAACAGATGACCGGAAAAGGTTGAAAGACTCTCTTCGATACTCTGTTCATCACCGATATCCGCCATCACCGGGGCGAAAGGGAAGATTCGGCTACCTGGCGCACAGGGGATCGGCAAACCGGCACGCACCATCAAGACAAGCAACCCGGCTGTCTTAAGCGTCACCGTTTTGCCGCCGGTGTTCGGCCCGCTGATAATCAGGGAGTGACACTCCTGTGGCAAACGAAGATCAACGGGTACCACACTCGGCGCCTCAGGATTTTTCTGCTTCGCCGCAACCAGCAAAGGGTGACGGGCATCGTGCAGCAAGAGAGAAGGCTCTTCTTCCAGCACCGGAACAATCGCTTTGAGTTCGACGCTCAGGCGCGCAATGGCCTGGCGCAGGTCAAGACGAGCCAGGATCGACTGGTTCTCTCCCAGAGGCTTTCGGACCTCACCTACGCAGGCAGTCAGCCTGGCCAGGATACGTTCTTCCTCACGGCTGATCTTGTGCAACAGGGTCTGAACCCGGTTGTTACTTTCCAGAGTCGCTGCAGGTTCAACATAGAGAGTCTGACCACTGGCAGAGATGTCGTGCACAAAGCCCTTCAGGCGACCGCTATGGTCCGCCCGCACCGGGACAACATAACGGCCGTTGCGATCAGTAATCAGTGATTCCTGAAAAACGCCCTGCAAACCATCGTCTTGCAGCAATCGATCCAGTTGGCGCTTGACTCGATTACGCTCTCCCTTGAGGCCATCTCGCAGATCGGCCAATTCGAAAGAAGCCGAATCGAGAATTTCAGCCCGCGGTCCGATGCTGCGTCGGATCTCCGCAGCAAGGCCAGGGAACGGGGTCAAGCGTCTAGCAAAGTCTTGAAGAGAGGGACAAACTTCACTTTTCAGAAGTTTTTGCCGACACTCCTGGGCCGCCTCGAGGGCCGCCTGCACATCACGCAAGACCTCGGCCTCCAGACGCAGACCTTCGGTCTTTAAGCCCGCCAGATGGGGCAGCAGGTCATCTCCGGAGCCAAGGGATAAAGGGCCATCTTCCTGAAGTAGCTGAGCGGCCTCCTTCGCTTCACGCAGAGCCTCTTCGATCCTGGGCCGCTCGTGAAAAGGAGCTAGGGCCTCTGCCAGAGATCGACCGTAGGTCGTCTGGGTCTTAGCCACCACCAGCTTGACGACCTTGGCAAACTCAAGCTGCACCAGGCTGTCGGCCATAGTTTTATCTTTGTAAGTTACTTTCTCCGAGGTCATTTCAAAACGCGCTGGCTCCCCTCCAGTGCCGCATTACCCAGGTCGACAAAAGGTGGCGCCAGGAAAGCTTCTTTCATTGATTGATCCAACCCCCAGGGCATGGGCCGTAACGAGAGAGCAAAGAGCACCACGGCCAGCAACAAGACCCCTTGGCACAAACCGAAGACACCACCGAGAAGTCGGTTGAAACCACCAAGGAAGAGTAACTTGATAAACCGTGAGAGCAGGAAACCAAGGACGACGAAAAACACCATGGTCACCAAAAACAGAACGGTAAAGGTAATGGCAATAGCAATTTGCGCAGGCAGGTCTACCGACTTCAGCAGAGCATCGGCCAAAGGCCCATGATAACGAAAAGCCAGAAAGGCGCCGATAAAAAGGCCTGCCAAAGAACAAACTTCCTTGAGCAGGCCGCGCAGCAACCCCTTGAGCAAAAAGCCACAGAGGATGACAAGGATGGCAATATCAATGCCGTTCATACAGAAAACAGCTCCTTTGGCTTACCCCGCCAGAAGTTTCCGGACCAGGTTGCTGACCAGTTTACCATCGGCTCGACCGGTGGTTTGCGGAGTGACCAGTTTCATAACCGCACCCATATCCTTCATGGAACTAGCTCCACTTTCGGCGACCGCCTTGGCCACCAACGCCTCAATTTCGGCCTCGCTCAACTGAGCCGGCAGAAACTCCTGCAGGATGACCACTTCAAGTTCTTCCTTTTCGGCCAGCTCCGGGCGAGTTTCGCGGTAAGCTTCCGCCGCTTCACGCCTCTGCTTAACCAGGGTCGAAAGCACTTTGATCGCAGCAGCCTCATCAAGCTCCTGACGCGTGTCTATCTCAACGTTCTTCAAAGCGGTACGGGCCATGCGAATCGTGGTCAGACGCAAGCTGTCTTTAGCTTTCATCGCGACCTTCATCGCATCAAGCAATTGATCCTGGATACTCATTCTTTGCTATCTCCTTAAACCTTTTAAACATAGGGCCAGGCAAAAGACTTACCACCTGTGATGAATGCTTTATTGTTGGATCTCAACCTTTGGTTATTTGTTGCAAACCCCTCAATTATCGAAGGTTTCAACTTGTGCGACTGGCTTTTTCTTCCAGACCGGACAGACCGAAACGACGCTCCAACTCTGCATAAATTTTTTCAGGGGGCAAATCGTAATAACTCAGCAGCACCAGGGTATGGAACCATAAATCTGCCACTTCACTGACCACTTCATCGACCTCACCACCCTTGCCGGCAACGGCAACTTCCGTAGCCTCCTCACCGATCTTGCCGAGAATCTTATCAAGACCTTTAGCGTAAAGTGATGCCACGTAGGACTTTTCTGATGGATTCTGCTTACGATCCTGGACCACCTGGTAGACGGCATCCAGAATATCGTTGCGTTCTTTCATAATTTGAACCCTTTTTGTTCACCGCGAAGGACACGAAGCCCACAGAGTAAAGCTTTTAAAAACATATCTTTTCCGACTTACAACCCAAGGAAAGGGGGTAGAGGAAGCCCGCAAGAAAACCACTTCAAAAAGCGAGAAAATCGTCCCTTGCGTCTTTCTTGGCTTTTCTTGGCTTCTGCGTTGGACTTTTGATTTCAGCTCTTACCTAGTTTTGGTGTAAAGATTGTATTCCCTTAGTTTGGGTTATAGACCCGTATTTTTTTGTTTATTCTTCGCAGCTTTCGTGCTCTTCGTGGTTAATTAATAATCTTAAAGTCTCACGGGCACATCATTTTTCTTGAGGTATTCCTTACATTCACCGATCGTATACTCTCGAAAATGGAAAATGCTTGCCGCAAGAGCCGCACTGGCTGCGCCCTCAACCAACCCTTCACGAATATGCTCAAGATTACCGACGCCACCTGAAGCGATCACCGGGATTTCGACACGATCACTGACCGCGCGGGTCAAGGGGATGTCATACCCGTCCTTGGTGCCATCACAATCCATGGACGTGAGAAGAATTTCTCCGGCGCCATAGTCCGCCATCCGTTCCGCCCATTCCAGTACGTCAATTCCGGTCGGGTTACGGCCGCCATGAGTGTAGACTTCCCATGCCAGCGGGTCGCTCTCAGGCACTCGCCGGGCATCGATCGCTACCACGATGCACTGCGATCCAAAACGCTCAGCCGCTTCACGAACAAACTCCGGACGGTTCACGGCAGCCGTGTTAATCGAAACCTTATCGGCACCAGCATTAAGCAGATTGCGGATGTCTGAGACTTCGCGCACCCCGCCACCTACGGTCAGCGGCATAAACACCCTCTCGGCGGTCTCGCGAACCACGTCGAGAATGATATTGCGCTTGTCGCTCGAGGCGGTGATGTCGAGAAAGGTCAGCTCGTCTGCGCCCTGCTCACAGTAAGCCTCGGCCGCTTCAACCGGGTCACCGGCGTCACGCAGGCCGACAAAATTGACCCCTTTGACAACCCGGCCGTCTTTAACATCGAGGCAGGGTATGATTCGTTTTGCTAGCATAGAAATCCTATAAGGCAGGCTAAAGGTTCGGGGTTAAAGGTTCAAGGAAGTGTATTGGCCTTATCCCTGTTCCCTGTTCCCGATGTTAATTGCCCTTGGTCAAGGCCACCGCTTCGCGCAAATCGATGGCTCCGGAATAAATCGCCTTGCCGGTAATCACTCCGGTCACCCCGGAAGATTCAATCGCTATCAGCCGGCGGATATCATCAAGCGTCGAGAGACCACCGGAAGCAATCACCTGGATATTAATTGACTCGGCCAGTGCCTTGGTCGCCTCGATGTTGGGCCCCTGCATCATGCCGTCGCGGGCAATATCAGTATAGATGATCGCCTCGACACCGAAGCCTTCCATCTCCTTGGCCATCTCGGTCGCCTTTTTCTCAGTGACATCAGCCCAGCCACGCACCGCTACCAGGCCGTCCTTGGCGTCAATGCCGACCACGATCTGGCCCGGGAACTTCTTGCAGGCTTCTTCGACCAGCGCCGGATTCTCTTTGGCAACTGTGCCGAGGATCACCCGGTCGATACCCAACTCCAGGTAGGCTTCAATGGTCTGCATGTCACGGATGCCACCACCCAGCTCCGAAGGGATATCGATAGCCTTGACGATAGCCTTGATCGCCTGTTTGTTCTTCGGCACACCGGCGAATGCCCCGTCCAGATCGACGATGTGCAGGAATTCGCCACCTTGGTCCTGCCAGATGCGCGCCTGCTCGCCAGGGTTATCGTTGTATACGGTATCTTTATCCATCAGGCCCTGTTCCAGACGGACACAGCAGCCTTCCTTGAGATCAATTGCCGGGAGGATGATCATTTACAGCTCTCCAAAATTCTTAAATATGTTCAGACCGATGTCCTGGCTCTTCTCTGGATGGAATTGGGTGGCCATGAGGTTGTCACGCCAGATTGCAGCACAAAATTCTATCTCTCCGTACCGACAACTCGCCGCCACATTATCCTGATTGTCGGCAGAGCAGTAGTAGGAATGTACGAAATAGACGTAGCTACCTTCGGCAGTATTCTTGAAAATCGGGGCGTCCTGCTTGATCTGGATAGTGTTCCAGCCCATATGTGGAACCTTGAGTCGCTCACCACCCTCTTTCATTCCTGCCGGGAAGCGGACTACTTTGCCGGGAATCAGCCCCAAGCCCTGATGACAGCCGAACTCTTCGCTCTCATCAAAAAGCATCTGCATACCGACACAGATACCGAGCAACGGCTTGCCAGCCGCTACATGCTGCAGCAACGGCTCGACGAAACCACCGGCACGCAGGTTGTTGATGCAGTCACGGAAGGCACCAACACCCGGGAGAACGATTTTGTCCGTATTCGCAAGGTCGGCAGGGTCACTGCTGACCCTGGCTGCACAGCCAAGCTTTTCAAAAGCTTTTTCGACGCTGCGCAGGTTACCCATTTCATAATCGATGATCGTGATCATTTTTTGTTCCTAATCGTACTTGCCATCTCTACTCAAGAGAGCCCTTTGAGGAAAGAACTCCTTCAATCCGGGAGTCAAACTGAGTGGCATCATCAAGAGCCCGCGCAAAGGCCTTAAAAACCGCCTCGACGATATGATGCAGATTGTCGCCATAGGCCAGGTTCACGTGAAGATTGGCACCGGAGTGGTTACAGAAGGCGGTGAAAAACTCTTCGACCAGTTCGAGTTCGAAGTTGCCGACCTGGGCTTTCGGCAGAGGCACATTGAAAACCAGGAAGGGACGCCCAGAGAAATCAAGGATAACCGCTGCCAGCGCTTCATGCATCGGCATGGTGCCACGACCATAGCGGCGAATCCCGGTTTTGTCACCGAGCGCCTTTTTGAAAGCTTCACCGAGACAGATACCGACATCCTCTACCGTATGGTGGGCATCTATTTCCAGGTCGCCCTTGGCATCGAGTTGCAGATCGAAAAAACCGTGGCGAGCGATTTGGGTCAGCATATGATCGAAGAAAGGCACTCCAGATTCAATCTGGTGCTCACCGCGACCATCCAACTCGAGGGTTAATTTGATGCTGGTCTCTTTGGTACTACGATCAATCGTAGCGGTCCTTGCCATAAGTTCCTCCATCAGAGAATTAAAAACTTCATGGTGTGGCAGCTGCTACAACAGCCCTGGTGATTTTCACCACGAAGGGCACGAAGAACGCGAAGAAAATCTACTACCATTAATCTTATCTTCGTGGCCTTCGTGGTCAACAGACCGTCAAGTTAGCACAGCGATTCATGTTCAGCTTTTATTAAGCCGAATCGATACTGATTTAGCATGAGCTTCCAGACCTTCCAGCTCGGCAATTTTAATAATATCTGCACCCAACCGGTTCAAGCCTTCCGCGCTGAAAGAAATCAAGCTCGATTTTTTGACAAAGTCTTCGGTGCCCAGCGGCGAGAAAAAACGTGCCGTGCCGCCGGTCGGCAGGGTGTGGTTCGGTCCAGCCAGATAGTCACCGGCCGCTTCCGGGGTGTTGTGACCGAGGAAGACCGCACCGGCATGCCTTATCTTCGGTAGCAGTGCAAAGGGCTCATCAACCGCAAGTTCAAGGTGCTCCGGAGCAATCTTGTTGCTGAAGGCAGCTGCTTCATCCAGATCACGGGCGAGAATAATCGCACCGAAATTATCGATCGACTGACGAGCGATTGCGGCACGCGACAGCTCCTGCAACTGGGCTTCCAGTTCCTTGGCAACCTGCTGACCAAAAGCTTCGTCGGTCGTAATCAGCAATGAGGCCGCCAGTTCATCATGCTCGGCTTGCGAAAGCAGGTCCGCGGCAATATGCGCCGGGTTGCCACTGCCGTCGTTGATGACCAGAATTTCACTCGGTCCGGCGATCATGTCGATGTCGACCGTACCGAAGACCAGACGTTTAGCCGTGGCCACAAAGATATTACCGGGCCCGGTAATCTTGTCGACCTTCGGCACCGTCTCCGTACCGTAGGCAAGGGCCGCCACAGCCTGGGCACCGCCCAGCTTGAAAATCCTGTCGACGCCTGCAATATGGGCGGCAGCGAGCACGTAGGGATTGACCACACCATCAGGCATCGGTACGACCATAATGACTTCGCCAACGCCTGCCACCTTGGCCGGCACCGCATTCATCAGCACAGACGAAGGGTAGGCGGCCTTACCGCCCGGCACGTAAATTCCGACACGATCAAGCGGGGTGACCATCTGGCCCAAACGGATATCAGGTTCGTCGTCGGAGAGCCAGGTCTCTTCTTTTTGTTTGGCGTGGAAAGTTGCAATCCGATCCGCAGCCAGCTGCAAGGTCGCCAGTGTTTCGCTATCGACGGCGGCAAGAGCCTGCACTATCTCATCAGCAGAGACTTCGAGAGTTGCAGCGCTCAGCTTGAGACGATCAAAGCGCTCTGTATATTCACAAAGCGCTGCGTCGCCACGTTTACGGACATCATTGAGGATCTCCTGAACCGTTTCAAGAACTCCGGGCGGTGTGGTCTCGCCACGCTCACTGATCACGCGAAAGTTTTCAGCAAAGCCGGCATCTGAAAAACGCAGAAACCGAATCATGGTTATCTCCTTGGGCGACCAGTAGCCTGTCGGACTATCTGGGCTGAAGCGAAAATTTGGCCGTTTGAGGTCAGACTTTAGCTCATTTGAGATTAATAGCCGTAGCTATTGGTCGAAAAGGAGCTGAAATATGGGACAAACGGACGGATTTGCAGCCAGCTCACGGTTAGTCCGACAGGCTACTATAGATCAGCCGGAAATCCGTGGGCCATCTTCGATGACTTTTTCCAGGTCTTCGATCAACTTGGAAATCCGACGATGCTTGGTTTTGAGACTGGCACGATTCACAACCAGACGGCTGGTGACCTCGGCAATCGTTTCCACCTCAACCAGGCCATTCTCGCGCATGGTACCGCCGGTTGACACCAGGTCAACAATACGCTCGGTCAAACCGACCAGGGGAGCCAGCTCAATCGAACCATACAACTTGATGACCTCAACCTGAACACCTTTTGCGGCGAAATATTTCTCTGTCATGTTGGGGTACTTGCTGGCCACCCGGATATTTGACCAGCCCGCGGGATCATCATCCTGAAGCAATTCCTTCGGTTCGGCAACAACCAGGCGACAATAACCGAACTGAAGGTCGAGCGGCTCATAGAGATCTTTCTCCTGCTCCAGCAGAGTGTCTTTGCCGACCACGCCAATATCGGCGCAGCCCTGCTCGACATAGGTCGGAACATCCTGAGAACGCACAGCCATGAAACGCAATTTGTCGTCACGATTTTCAAAAACCAGCTTGCGGCCAGGATCATCCATTTCCGGGCAGGTAATACCAATTTTGGCAAACAACTCCATGGAGTCCTGCATGATGCGCCCTTTGGGTAGGGCAAAGGTCAAATAGTCATTCATATTTTAATCCAGTTAGTAACGGGCAGCAAACAACAGAAGATTCGACAACTCGGTAGTGTACCTAGTGTTCGTCATCAAAGTCACTTTATTTTTGTTCCGGAACGCGCTCAATATCCGCGCCCAGACTGCGGAACTTCTCTTCCAGGTTTTCATAACCGCGGTCCAGATGATAGATGCGGCTGATCTCGGTGGTCTTGTCCGCAGCCAAGCCGGCGAGAACCAGACAGGCGCTGGCGCGCAGGTCGGTCGCCATCACCGGCGCACCGTGTAAAGCCGAGACACCTTTGACGGCAGCGGTATGGCCTTCGATAGAGATGTCTGCACCCATCCGCTGCAGTTCGCTGACGTGCATAAATCGATTTTCGAAAACCGCTTCGGTAATCATGCTGGTGCCGTTACCGAGTGTCATCATCGCCATAAATTGAGCTTGCATATCGGTCGGAAAACCCGGATGCGGCTGGGTCTTGATGTTGACTGACTGGATCTCCTGCGGCCCTTCAACCCAGAGGGTTTCCGGCGACGCGGCCACCGTTGCGCCAGCCTCTTCAAGCTTGCTGAGCAGCGCCTCCATATGTTCGGCACAGGCGCCTTTAACGCCAACCCGGCCACCGGTCATGGCTGCAGCCACCAGAAAGGTTCCGGCCTCGATGCGATCGGGCATCACCTGGTAATCCATCGGCGAGAGATCGTCAACGCCCTCGATCATTATAGTGTCGGTGCCGGCACCCTCGATAGAGGCCCCCATACCCTGCAAGGCCTTGGCGAGATCAATAATTTCCGGCTCACGTGCTGCGTTCTCAAGAATCGTGGTGCCACGGGCAAGAGTCGCCGCCATCATCAGGTTTTCAGTACCACCGACGGTCGGCACATCAAAGTGGATGCGAGCCCCTTCCAGGCGGGCAGCGCTAGCCTCGACGTAACCGTTTTCAAGATGAATCTCTGCGCCCATGGCTTCAAGGCCCTTGAGATGCAGATTGATCGGCCGCGCGCCAATGGCGCAACCGCCGGGCAAGCTGACCCGGGCCTTACCGTAGCGGGCCAGTAGCGGGCCAAGGACCAGAACTGACGCACGCATGGTACGTACCAGTTCATAAGGTGCTTCCATGCTGTTGATCTGCTCGGTCGCAATTTTCAAGGTGCCGTTACTGCTGTCCACCTCGGCGCCGAGCCCTGCCAGCAAGCGCTCGGCAGTGGTGATATCACGCAAACGTGGGAGATTCGCCAACCGGTGCGGTCCGGGAGAGAGCAATGTGGCAAAAAGAAGCGGCAAGGCAGCGTTCTTGGCCCCACTCACAGCAACCTCGCCGGACAGTCGTTTGCCGCCATGTATGATCAACTTATCCAAAATTTCTTACCTCTTTAATCTATTTACCACAGGGTGCGCAGAGGGCACGAAGAAAAGTGTTCAGCAGCCGAAAAGTTAAAGCTTTTTACGTCCTGCGACAACCCGGGAGATACCGGCGTAATCATCACGACCTTTGATCTCGGCAAGACCGGCCGCCTTGAACAGGGCGACAACGTCTTCGGCCTGGCCGATACCGACCTCAACCAGCAACCAACCCCCCGGAAGGAGTATTTTACCGGCTTGGGACGCAAGCTGACGATAAGCGGTTAAACCATCTTCGCCACCATCGAGAGCCAGACGAGGCTCGTGGTCACGAACCTCCTGCATCAACTGCTCACAATCCGCAGTCGGAATATAGGGTGGATTACTCACGACCATTGCAAAGGGGCCCGGTGGCAGATCAGCCAGATCGCCGGCAAGACAGCTCACGCGCTCTGCCACCCCGTTGCGCTCGGCGTTGGCGCGGGCCACGTGCAGAGCCGCTTCACTGCAATCGAGAGCCGTGACTTGGACTTCTGGCTTTTCGTGGGCCAGAGCGACCGCGATAGCACCGCTGCCCGTACCGACATCGAGAAGATGAACAGACCCTTCGATCCGAGATAAAGCTTCCTCAACCAGAACTTCGGTATCCGCACGCGGCACCAGAACTGCCGGAGTGACCGTGAAAGGCAAAGACCAGAATTCTGTTTCGCCAAGAATATACTGAACCGGTTCGCCTTTGGCGCGCCTCTGTACCCGTTCGCGAAAAGCTGTCAACTCAGACGAATCCAGTGGACTTTCAAAATTGACATAGAGACCGACCCGGTCCAGGCCAAGGGTCGCTGCCAGCAACAGCTCGGCTTCCAGACGTGCGGAAGCGATCTCCTTGCCAGTAAAATAGTCTGCCGTCCATTGCAGAATTTTGAGAACCGTCCAACGCTCAGTCAAGCGAACTCCCTGCGCAATCAGCTGTCCGGACCCGCCATCAATTCGGCTTGGGCATGGGTCGTCAAGGTGTCAACAATCTCATCCAGATCTCCCTGCATGATCGCTTCAAGCTTGTAAAGCGTCAGGTTAACGCGGTGATCCGTACAGCGTCCCTGAGGAAAGTTATAGGTGCGGATACGTTCGGAGCGATCGCCGCTGCCAACCTGGCTCTTGCGATCGGCGGCCATCTTCGCATGCTGCTCAGCCTGCATGGCATCAAGAATTCGCGACTTCAGAACCTTCATCGCCTTGGCTTTGTTTTTGTGCTGGGACTTTTCATCCTGGCAGGCGACCACAACCCCGGTCGGAACATGGGTTATCCGCACTGCCGATTCGGTCTTGTTGACGTGCTGCCCGCCAGCTCCGGAGGCCCGGTAGAGGTCAATGCGCAAATCGGAGGGATCAATATCGACTTCAACATCATCTGCTTCCGGCATTACTGCGACGGTGCAGGCAGAAGTATGAATCCGCCCCTGGGCCTCGGTTTCCGGGACCCGCTGCACCCGGTGTGTGCCACTCTCGTACTTGAAGCGTGAGAAGACCTCTTTACCGCTGACCAGAGCGATCACTTCCTTGTAGCCGCCTGCTTCAGATTCGGCCGTATTGAGCAGCTCCACCTTCCAACCCTGACGGTCAGCATACCGGCAGTACATGCGAAAAAGGTCACCGGCAAACAGGGCCGCTTCATCACCGCCGGTACCGGCGCGCACTTCAAGAATAATATTTCTCTGATCGTTCGGATCCTTGGGCAGAAGCATGAGCTTTAGCTGTTCCTCAAGCTCGGTCAGCTCGGTTTCAAGTTCTGAAACTTCGGCGTTCGCCATTTCGCGAACCTCGGCATCCGGATCTTTAAGGAGCTCTTGGCTACCGGCAATTTCCTCTCTGATACGACAGCAACGCTCGTAGCCTTTAACAACATCAATCAGCTCGGAGTGTTCCTTGGTCAGGGAGCGGTAACGGTTCTGATCATTCATCACCGTATGGTCGGAGAGCAACCCCTCAACCTCGCGGAAACGGTCAGCGACTTCTTCAAGTTTATTCAGCATGGGGATCTGTCATCGTTTTTGATGGTGAACCTAGCAGCCTTTCGGACTATCAGGGCTGAAGCGAAAATTTGGCCGTTTGAGAACAGATTTTGGCTCCTTTGATAGTAATAGCCGTAGCTATTGGTCGAATAGGAGCTGAAATATGGGCCAAAGAGACAAATTTGCAGCCAGTTCATTGTAAGTCCGGCAGGCTGCTAGATATTAACCAAAAGTCACAGGTTCAGGGTTGAATTACAACTGCCAATACTCTTCACGAACGGCTTTAATTTCACCGCAGGTCATAGCACCTTCAGGACAAGGTCGCTTTAGACATCCGGGTCCGGCCTCAGCAAAGAGCAGAGATGAAGCCTCTCGTGCCAGCTGTAACATTGCTTTAGCCAGTGATTGAATCTCCCACTGGGCCCTACGACAGCAACGCAGCGCGAAGAAATGATGCAGCTCGCGGGCATTCATGGTCATCACCAATTTGGTAGATGCCGCATTGGGCAGGACGAAACGGGCATCCTCAGCGGGGACGCCTGCGGCCATCAGGTCGCTGTAGAGCTCGTGAGTCACCTGCATGTACTTCTCAAACCGTTGCAGCAAAGCTGGATGCTCGCGAATACTATCGGGGACGATCGCATCGAACTGCTGTTCATGAGAGACGTAACGCTGACTCTGTTGTGAAAATGAGGCGATACGATGACGCACAAGCTGATGAGAGCAGGAGCGGCTGATACCTTCTATACCGAAGGTGAAAGATGCGTGCTCAAGGACCGAGAAGTGGCCGAGTTCAAGAATCTTCTGCAGCATCTTGGCAATCTGCGCTGGTTTCTGACCAAGCAGTTGCTCGATGGAAGACTCAGAGTAGCAAAGCCGCGCAGCGGCCGCAACAATCTGTTCTGGGATAGGCGTATGGGACAAAAGTTGGACGTGCATGGCCTTCGTTTCCAAATAAGACCGCGTCGTCCGGTGAACCGGGCCGTGTCCCGGAACGGGACGCGGAAGAGATTGTGCCGGTAAACCCGGCAGCAAAAATAAAGGGGCGACCCAGCAGGGCCGCCCCCCAGAGCTCTAGTCTTTCTTTTCGTACATCTTACGGAAACGCTCGATTCGACCGGCGGTGTCCATCAGCTTCTGCTTGCCGGTGTAAAAGGGATGGCAAGACGAGCAAATTTCCGTCGTGATGTCGCCTTTGGTCGATTTGGTCTCAAATGAATTACCACAGTGACAAGTAACCGTGGATGCCTCGTAACTAGGGTGGATACCTTCTTTCATCGTTCAACTCCTGTTGACCTGGCTTGGTACAGGTCGCGGATTTAGTGGGCCATGAAGGCCTTAAAAGAGTGATTTGATACCACTATTTATAACCAATTGCAACTTTTTCTGGTGATCTGTCACCAGAAGCGACAATGAGCTTAAGTAGAATCAGACTTAGCGATTCATGCTATCGAGAAATCCCTGGTTAGTCTTGGCATCACCGAGCTTGTCGCGTAGAAACTCCATGCTATCAACCACGTTCATCGATGAGAGTACTTTGCGTAGCAGCCAGATACGCTGCAGGCTCTTTTCGTCAACCAGGAGTTCTTCACGACGGGTTCCGGATTTATTGATGTCGATCGCCGGAAAAGTCCGCTTTTCGACCAGGCGACGGTCAAGATGCAGCTCCATGTTGCCCGTGCCCTTGAACTCTTCAAAGATGACTTCGTCCATCTTGCTACCGGTATCTACCAGAGCGGTAGCGATGATCGTCAGGCTGCCACCTTCTTCAATATTACGGGCCGCACCGAAGAAACGCTTTGGCTTGTGCAGTGCGTTGGAATCGACACCACCTGAAAGGATCTTGCCGGAAGGCGGTACGACTGTATTGTAGGCCCGCGCCAAACGGGTAATAGAGTCGAGAAGAATAACAACATCGCGTTTATGCTCGACCAGCCGGCGGGCCTTCTCGATGACCATCTCGGCAACCTGGACGTGACGGGTCGCAGGCTCGTCAAAGGTCGAGGAGATAACCTCGCCATTAACCGTGCGCTGCATGTCGGTGACTTCCTCGGGCCGCTCGTCGATCAGAAGGACGATCAGGTAGACTTCCGGATGATTGGCTGTAATCGAGTTGGCAATGTTCTGCAACAGAACCGTCTTACCGGTCCTCGGTGGGGCAACAATCAGGGCACGCTGGCCCTTGCCAACCGGTGAAACCAGATCGATGACGCGAGCCGAAAGGTTGTCCGGTTCGCTTTCCAGAATCAGGCGCTCATCAGGATAGAGAGGCGTCAGATTATCAAACAGGATCTTTTCACGAGCAACGGCCGGGTTCTCGAAGTTGACCTCGGCAACCTTAAGCAAAGCAAAGTAACGCTCACCTTCTTTCGGTGGCCTGATCTGGCCGGCCACGGTGTCACCGGTCTTCAGACTAAACCTGCGGATCTGTGATGGTGAAACGTAAATATCATCAGGGCCGGGCAGATAATTGGCGTCAGGAGCACGCAGGAAACCAAATCCATCGGGAAGGATCTCAAGAACCCCCTCACCAAAAATAGCTCCATTCTTGGCGGAGGTCGTGTTGAGGATAGCGAAGATCAGGTCCTGCTTGCGCAGACCTGAAGCCCCTTCGACGCCAAGCTCCTTGGCAATCGCCGAAAGGTCGGCAATCTTCTTTTCTTTCAATTCCTTCAGGTTCATCGGTTCTCCTTGATAGTCTAACGGCTCAGAATAGCGCACAGTTTACAACGGCAAAAGGTTGCCTCGGTCGCTGCGTGGTTCATTGTGAATGTAAGAGATCTTGTTCTCTGAGTTTTCCGGTCCGAAATGATTATGATGTGTTGGTAGGTTATCTTTGCGGGCAATTTGTTTTGTACAGCCCACGCATATATTTTTAAGAAATTCTTATAGGTTTGAGGTCAGTCCGTACTCATGGGTTGGAAGCTATATGAAAGGGAAAATAATACTCTCAGGCAACTGATTAGGCAGGCAGTGCTCTCTTTCGATAAACCTGTTTACCGGCTTTTCACCGGTCTGTCAATAGGCTTAGGTGATTTTTTTCATCGCCCCGACCCAAACTCTTAATCTTTCCTTGGCTCTTTTGCACGAATAAAACGATCGTCGAGAACCTGCAGCAGAGGAGACCAATGCCGTCTAAAGGACTTCTTCATCGACGCCAACACCCTCATTGGCAGCCGGAATGTTTCGAGACTCAAAGTTTTTCACCGCCCAGGAAAGAAGCTCTGCAGGAGGAGCGCCGTGCAATTCCTTTGGGATTGCTTGACCGAGCAAGGAGAGCGACAGAGAGATCAACGCTGACGCCCTGAACTCATAGTCGAGCTCTGCCGAGCCGTGACGCTTGCTTATTTTTTTGCCGTTACTGCCCAACACCATCGGCAGGTGAACATATTTCGGGACAGGGTTGCCGAGACAGGCATGCAGAAAAATCTGTCTTGGCGTTGAAGAGAGAAGGTCGGCGCCGCGCACGACATGGTTGATGCCGGCAGCGGCATCATCGACGACCACCGCCAGCTGATAAGCAAAGAGGCCGTCGGCTCGACGGAGGATAAAATCGCCCACAGCATCGGCCAACACCTGTTGTACCCGGCCAAAGACACCGTCCGAGAAGGACACCTGCTCCTGCGGAGCTTTAATCCGCAACGCACGCGGCTTGCGGCCGGCAGGTAGTCCCGTGCGGCAGGTGCCGGGATAGATGGGGCCTTCCTCCCCAGGGTGAGGAGCACTCAGGATAATTTCTTTGCGCGTGCAGGCACAGTCAAAGACCAGCCCTTTATCCCGCAACCTCTCCACGGCGGCAAAATACGCCTCGTTGCGCTGACTCTGCCAGACAACCTCTCCATCCCAATGCAGGCCCAGCTTCTCCAGGGAGGCTAGAATCTCGTCGGCCGCACCTGGCACCACGCGAGGAGGATCAAGATCTTCCATACGTAATAGCCACAAGCCACCTTCTCGGCGAGCCAGGCAGTAGCTACCGACTGCGGCGACCAGCGAACCTAAGTGTAGTGGCCCGGTGGGGCTAGGCGCAAAACGCCCGACAACCTGTTCTGTAGACATCGAAATCCTTTCATAAACTGAAACAACTTTAGAACACCGGCATAATGCCTGTAGAGAAAAGGGGCTGTCAATCCACAGCAATGCCTTATTGCTCAGAACTTTAAGTTCTATAACCAAAAAAATATTTAGCGCAAAGACGCAAAGGGCGACAATACCGCTTTTTGAAGTGGTTTTGTTTGCGGGCTTTCTCTACCCCTTCGCGCCTTTGCGTTAAATCCTTACAAACCTTTGCTTGGGTTATAAGTCCATTAACTATAAGGACTTCGAAATTTAACTTTTGCATTAAAGATTGACATGATTCAGGAAGAACACTACTTTATTACAAATATCGTCAAGTATAGCTTTGGAAGAGGAAACAGCCTTGATTATTACTCGTGCAACAGAATATGCCATCCGCGCCATTCTTCACATGTCCCGCCAGCCCACCGGTGAAATTATCTACAAGAAGGATATCTGCAAAGCACAGGAGATCACCCCAGCGTTTCTGACCAAGATACTCCAACCACTGATTAAGGATGGTATCGTCGGTTCACAACGCGGTGTTGGTGGCGGCTTTTATCTGGCCAAGGACCCTGCAGAGATCACACTCCTCGACATTATCAAATCCCAGGAAGGTCCGGTTTATCTTAACCAGTGCCTGATCGAAAAAGGTTCCTGCGAACGCGAGTTCTTCTGCCCGGTCCACGGTGCCTGGGCCCAGATTCGCAAAGAATTCATGGCCACCCTGTCGCGCTATGACTTTGCCAGCCTGGCAGCACAGAAAAACGACCAACTCCCCGTTAGTTCTTAAACCTCGACCAAGTAGTTTACAGCAGACAAAAAAACCCTGGAGACCAGGAGGGCAAGTCTGCCAGGGCGAAGCGGGAAGCTGCGTCCAACTCCCCGGATGAATTTTGAAACTCTGATTCTCTCCAAGTATACTCTCGTCCCACGACAAGCACCAGCAACACTCTTAAAGTTTTCCGTATCTCAGTTATTTCAGCAAGTTAAAGAAAAAACCTTCCCCAAACGTCCTCCGCCAAAACCTTGCAGAAACCTAACTAAATGGCCTTAATCAGAGCAAAGGCCTTGATTTTTAAACAAAAAACCTCATAATGGGCTCATTTATTTATGCTGGCTTTAGTAATGTCGATTCGGGAATTCTTTTAATTTGTATACATAATTCATGGCATCAAAGGTTCGGGATTTTTCATCAGGAGGTCTATCTTGAAACATCGAATACTGCTCTATCTGTTCCTGGCAAGTCTCTTCATCGTCGCCTGTACCGACGTGGCCACCTTAAAGTCTTCTCAGCCGATTGCACCGGTCAGAGACTACGAGACCATCCTGGTTGGTGACCTGGAAGCCAACTACGTGGGCGACGAGAACTGTCTCTCCAGCTGCCACAAGCACGACAAAACCTATTTGGATTTCAAACAGTCAATCCATGGCGATCAGATTTCTGAAGAAACGGGCCTGCCTCTGGTCAACTGCGAATCCTGTCACGGGCCAGGGAGCAAAGCCGTTGAGCATGCAGCGGAACAAAATACTTGTGATTTTAAAACCCTGTTGCCCCTGGCAGAGTTCCCTGCGCAAGCCCAGTCAATGATCTGCTTAAAATGCCACTCGGCAGCATCCACACCAAACCTGAACAGCTGGAACTCCAGCGTACATGCGCTCAACGATGTCAGCTGCTTTGATTGTCACAAGTTACACAAGGGCCCCCAGCAGAAAGTCAGCCGCCACGATCAGGAAGATCTCTGCACCGGTTGTCACATGCAGGTCAAAATGGAGTTTTCCCAGTTCTCCCACCACCCGGTCCCCGAACACAAGATGGCCTGCACCGATTGCCACGACCCGCACAATTCCACAAATCCCAACAACCTCAAGGGCATCACAACCAAGGCCCTATGCACAAAATGTCACATGGAGTACCAGGGACCGTTCGTCTATGAACATGCCGATGTCACCGAAGAGTGCACAAACTGCCATAGGCCACATGGCTCTCCCAACGATCCGTTATTGGAAGTCGCGCAGCCTTTCTTGTGCATGCAGTGCCACGCGGGACACCACGGACCACAATCCGACATGGGCACGCTTGGCAGCACAGAGATGAAGCAGGCGTTTTTCTCGCGATGTACAGACTGCCATACATCCATACACGGCACCGACATACCGTCCGCGCATGGCCGGGGCACTTTCATCTCGCGTTAAAATACTCGTACAACTTTTAATGGGGTCAGGAGGCAACCGTGAAGATATATAAGCTTATTGGAACAACAATGTTTGTTTTACTCCTTACGGGCATCGGAGCAAACATAGCATTGGCTGACTTGGAAAAACTCAAGGAAGAAGAGAACAGCAAGACCGACATTAACATCAGTGCCGGCTACCGAGGCGTCAGCGAGGACAAAAATCCTTCCCGCGCACTCGAATACGACAGTCTGAAATCAAGCCCACTGTTCAATGTCGACTTGGCAACAGATCAGGGCTCTTATTTTCTGAACTTTAATTTCGACTACCTCAATGAAAACGACTACTCAGGAGAACTGGATCTCAACAGCAAAGGACTCGCTCAAGTCAACCTGAGATCCGAACGCTTCTTTCACAACCTTGATCATGTCCCCTACGACAATGGCTACACGGGTGGAGAGCCAACCGCAGCAGTACCGGACCCGGGGCCTCCGCTTGTCCGTGTGCCAACTGGAACGCCTGTAGAAGGAAGTCGCCCTGACGGTGCGTTTACCAACTCGCTCGGCAATGAGGTCATACGCACCTTCTACACTGACCAAAATCCGAATGATGATTACGGTTTAAGGCTCGACACCAACGAATTCGAAGTCAAGCTCAAGCACCCAACCTACCCCGCACACATTAACCTGGCCTACTGGCGCTATGAAAAGAAAGGCGACAAACAGATGCGGTTTGTCGGCGAGAATTGTGCTACGGCCTGCCACATGCAAAGCAAGACACGCAAGATTGACCGGGTCACAGAAGAGTTCAAGGCGGAAGCTGATGCTCATGCGGGCATGATTGATTTCGCTCTTGAAGCTTTATTCCGGACCTTCCGTGATAACGAGTCTATTCCAACGGATTACTTTGGTTCGCATTCTCGCGGTCGAGATGAGGATCTCTTTGAGCATAGTGAGGATCCTGACAGCAAGCTGACCGAAGTGACCCTCAAAGCCAACACCGCTCCGAGTGGCGGCCTCGTTGGCAGCGCCAGTTTTACCATTGGCGAAAGAGAGAACCAATCAGACCTCACGTCCGTAGCACCAGTCAAGGCAGAAACAGACTACTACAAAGCCTGTGCGGATGTGACTTATACCCCAGGCAAGAACTGGACCTTCAACGCTCGCTACCGCCTGATCGACCTGGACAGCGACAACACGGACCAGTTTAACGTTGATGAGTATGGCAACACCAATGGCAACCCTTTGGATGTTCGCGATCCAGTAGATATCACCCGGTCCTGGTACGAAGCGATTGTCAATTATCGTCCGTCACGACAGCTGACCATTACAGGCGAACTGCGCCGCGAAGAGATTGACCGCAGCAACACAGGCCATGGTGGAAGCCACAGCAGCTCTGATGATCCGGCTGTCGCAATAACGATTAACCCGAGCTGGGACCTTCCTACTGAGGAAGTTATTACCCGGGCAAAAATCGGATTTAAAAGTCGCCTGCTGGACAAATCAGCCCTCAAACTCAGCGGCTGGGTATCGATCCAGCATGACGATGATCCGGCCTATGGCACTTCTTTCCAGGATAGCCAGCAACTTTTTCTCTCCAGTAGCTATAACCCCTCTCCCTTCTGGGGGCTATTGGCAAACGTCAACCTGCTGAAGCAGGAAAACGACGAGTACGAACTGCACGGTTATTCGATCGACCGGGAGAAAAAACAGCAAAACATCAATCTGAGCACGTATGTAACGCCTCTTAACGGACTTTCTTTCGACCTCAATTACGGTTATTTCCACACCGACATTGATCAGGACATACTTATCGGTACGGGTACTGCGACCGTGTATAAGCCCTCCCCAATAGTTGGTCAAAGCTTCAATTATGCGTTTGCAGATGACAGCAACGACTACAGCCAGACCGTAAACGCCTTGACCCTTGGCGTAACCTGGCAGGCGCGAGAAGATCTTTCCTGTCGTCTGGAAGGGAATTATACCCGATCAAAAGCCAGTTTCTCACCAGACTTTGATGAAGCGGGTCCTTACCCTTACAACATTTATGGAGATGGGGATCTTTATTACGGAGAGCTACCAAACAGCTCCAGCTTAAAAAAAATCAGTGAACTCGATATCCGCCAAATCGGTTTGCGTAGTCGTCTAAACTGGCAGATCGACAACAACTGGTCCTGTGCCGTAGAAGCGACTTACGACGACTACGACGACAAAAACAGCAATTATTCCGATGGCTCAGTACAAACGGCCATGGTTAGTTTTTCCAGGGGTTGGTAAACAACATGAGGTCTCTACTATTGCCTACACTACCGCGCAGCGTTTCAAGGACTTTATCCTTTGTCTTCCTTTTCGCTGGAATTATCATCAGCACCCTCATGGGAACTCCGGCTAGCGCCCAGGAGATTCTGGCCGCCATCGTCACCGCCGACCTGCCCCGCTACCAGGAAGTCCATGAGTCCATGGTCAAAGTCCTGCAGGCCGGCGGCTTCGGCGAAGACAAGCTAAAGATATTCAAGCAGAGCCCAAATGCTGACAAGATGTCTTTAACCAACAGTCTCCGCCGCGCAGAAGCCGCAGGCGCAACGTTGGTTATTACCTACGGCTCCCAGGCAACCAGCCTCGCCAAAGAATCGCTAAAAGACACTCCTCTACTGTTTGCCGATGTTTACGATCCTGTATCGCTAGGGGTGGTAAAGACTCTTGCAGCTCCGGGATCTGACGCCAGTGGCGCAACCAGCAAAACCGACCTTGGCTTACTGGTAGAGGCTCTTGTAGCAATCAAGCCAGTGAAAACAGTTGGAGTCCTCTATACAAAAGGGGAAAAGGGTTCTGAGCAACAGCTTGCAGAAATCAAAGAGCATGGGAAGACTTTCGGATTCAAGGTAGCAGCTGAGAATGCACGCAACCCGAAAGAAGCTCAAGCTCTCGGCAAAAAGCTGAGCGGAGAAACTGACGCACTCTTTCTTACTGAAAGCATCTCGGTCTCTCTGCAGGCTTCAGCAATTATCACCTCAGCCCAAGCCAACAAATGTATCGTATTTTCACAAATTCCCGGTTTAGTGGAACAAGGAGCCTTAATCGGCCTCGAAGCCGACCTGGATGAGCAGGGTAAACTCGTTGCCGTTCATGCCCTGCAGGCGATGCAAGGCAAACAGGTCCACCTCCTGCCAGTCAGAGAAGCTAAAAAGATTTCTCTTAAAACCAGTAAAGGGGCAGCTGCCGAGCTGAGCTTGACCATCCCGGCAGAAGTAGCATCAAAAGCAAAACTCATGTAATATGGCGTGATTTACATCTTCAGCAAACCTACATCGACTCGGGGTTCTCACGATGATAAACATGAAATTGCGCGGCAAAACACTTCTCGTCCTGTTATTGGTTGCCGTTGTGCCTCTGGTTGTCAGCCTGACCTTTCTCTCCAACTTTACCAAAGATCAGATTCGCACCAGCATGGTTCAGTTTGCCGAGAAATCAAGTAATTTTGTCGAGCGCAGTACCGACAGCCGCCAACAAGAGCTGGTCAACTACCTGAGCCTGCTGAGCAGCTCTTCAGACTTGGTCAACGCACTCTACTATGCCTCGCTAACACAGGATGTCGAACAGTTGCGTGAACTGATCCAAAACGTTCACAATCAATACGATATGGACATCCTCGAAGTGCTGGACACTTCGGGACAGTCAATCTTGAGAGTCAGCGCTGAAGGGCTCGCCCTCCCCGAAGAACACGAAACAGGCCATCCTTTCCTCGTCGAGGCAAGAGAGAGCAACATCACCCGGGCCGGCTTGACCAGCTATCTCGGCAAATTGACCATTCTCGTCTCCACACCGGTGACCCTGCAGGACAACGTTGTCGGCTACCTGGTAGGAGCCTACTTGCTGGACGATCTGTTTGCCAGCCGCGTCAAGGAGATGGGTGGCGTAGAAGTCGCCTTTTTAGGCCCGCAAGGCGTGGTTGGTGCCTCGCATCCAGACTTCAAAGGTCTAGGCAACACCCTGCAAGGTGAAGAAATCATACTCGGCGACAAACCATACATGCCGATTGTGCGAGATCTGACCGGCACCTCTTTCCAACTCGTTATTGCACAAGACCTTGCAAGTGC
Source organism: Deltaproteobacteria bacterium IMCC39146 (assembly GCA_030005635.1). Lineage (GTDB taxonomy): Bacteria > Desulfobacterota > Desulfuromonadia > Desulfuromonadales > BM103 > M0040. Next base: position 43,052 of record JARUHP010000015.1, on the reverse strand, counting down.
GCTTGAGGCTCAACAATCACTACGCAAGCTGATGTTCGGCCTGGTGGCCGCCGTCATCGCCATAGTCTTCGTTTTGGCACTGCTCTTTTCCCGAACACTGACCAAGCCATTACTTGTGGTTGTTAACAACCTCAAGGAGATTGCACAGGGAGAAGCCGACCTGACCCGGACGCTGACAATTAGCAGCAACGACGAAGTCGGAGAATTGGCGGGGAACTTCAATCAATTTGTGGAACGCCTGCGCCAAATGGTTCTACGCATCAGTTCCGCAGCCAGCGACATCTTCACTGCAACCGAGAAGATTCGCCTTACATCACAGGATGTCAGCAATGGCACGTCCAACCAGGCCGAAGCACTGGAAGACTCCTTTCAGGCTATTCAGGGCATTGATGAATCAACGATCGAAGTTGCCAACAGCATCAGTGCTCTTTTGGAAGCGGTCGAGATTTCATCGTCCGCAACCCTGGAGCTTGGTGCAACCATAGAGGAAATCGTTTCTCAGGTAGATCGTCTCTTCAGCACCATTGAAGAAGTCTCCAGCTCAATCACCGAAATGTCGGTATCAAGCCAACAGGTCTCTGACAACCTCGACAACCTCTCCTCATCGACCGAAGTCACGGCGTCTTCAATCACCCAGATGGACGCCTCCATCAAAGAGGTAGAGGAAACGGCCCAGCATACCAACGAACTTTCCGAGCAGGCCAACCGTGATGCAGAGATGGGCAAGACTGCTGTAGCAGAAACGATTGCGGGGATCCAGGCGATTCGCGTCACCGTCGAAGATGCCAGTCAGGCGATCAAGGAGTTGGGAAAACAATCCGGTGAGATTGGTACGATTCTGACCGTTATTGACGATGTCTCCGACCAGACCCGCCTGCTCTCCCTGAACGCCTCGATCATCGCGGCCCAGGCCGGTGAACATGGCAAAGGCTTTGCCGTGGTCGCTGACGAAATTCGCGAATTGGCAGAGCGCACGGCCCTGTCGACCCAGGAGATTTCAACCATTATCCGCCGACTGCAAACCGGAACCGTCGAAGCAGTCAACGCGATGCAGGTTGGCAGCGAGCGTGTTCATGAAGAAGCAGAGCGGTCAAAGGTCGCCGAAGAAGCTCTTGACAAGCTGACTGAAAGCTCGCTTCGCTCCTCGGAGCAGGTTAAAAGCATCGTTCGGGCGACCCAAGAGCAGTCCCGCGGCAGCCGTCAGATCACCGAAGCCGTCAACCAGGTTGCGAACATGTTGCATCAGATATCCTCGGCGGTAAAACAGCAGTCAGGCGGTATCCAGCAACTGGCACAGTCGGCTGAATCGATGAAGGATATCTCCTCTCAAGTTAAGCTCAGCACCGGCGAGCAGGCCAAGGGCAGCCATCAGATCAGCGCAAGCATGGAAAATATCCGCACCATGATGCAGCAGATCGACCAGGCGTCCAAAGCACAGTCAACCCGTAGCAAGCAAGTTGTGGCAGCCGTTTCTGCGGTCCGCCAGGTTGCCGAGAGCAACGCTGTCCGCACCGCGGAGTTGGATAAGGTGGTTGAAAATCTGACAGAGCAGGCTCATGTCCTGGAGAAGGAGATCGGCTCTTTCAAGTCCTGACCCGGACTGACGAAGCAAACCGTTTGACAAAGTAGACACTTTTCGTTAGAGTTTCGCCAACATAGCAACACGTCTTTATCAAGAGTGGTGGAGGGACAGGCCCTTTGAAGCCACAGCAACCGACCCGTCGCAGCAACTTGCGAAGGGGTGTCAGGTGCTAAATCCAACTCGTCGGAATTTTCCGATGGGGGAGATGAGGACGGAGCCCGCGATACCAAAACTCAATGTATCCGCTGGCCCCTTCTCATTTTTTTTGGAAGGGGCCTTTTTATTTGCAGAACTGCAGGCAGAACATGAGCGAAATGGGCATCGTTAAAACTGAACTGGTTAACTTCGCTGTCGAACTGCGGCTGGAAAGCGGTCGCCTTCTCGGCCCCCTTACGCTCGCCTACGAGACCTATGGCCAGCTGAACAACACTAAGAGCAACGCCATTCTGGTCGCCCATGCCTGGACCGGAGACGCCCACGCTGCAGGGCGTCACAACCAGGAAGACCGCAAACCAGGCTGGTGGGATGAAATGATCGGCCCGGGCAAAGTGCTCGACACCGACCGCTATTTCATCATCAGCTCAAACGTTATCGGCTCCTGCTTTGGCTCAACTGGCCCGACCAGCACCAACCCCAGAACCGGCAAGCCGTACAATCTTCAGTTTCCTGTCATCATGGTTCGTGACATGGTGCGTGCCCAACAACTGCTTCTGGATCACCTCGGCATCGACAAATTGCTCACCGTCATCGGTGGCAGCATGGGCGCGATGCAAGCCATGGAATGGGGTATCCACTATCCCGAGCGGGTTCGCTCCATTGTACCGATCGCCGGAACGGGCAAGCCTTCGCCCATGGCCATTGCCTTAAACGCTCTGGCCCGTCAGGCAATCTATAATGATCCCATGTGGCGTAAGGGCAACTACAAGCCTGAACATCCGCCTGCAGAAGGTCTGGCCCTGGCTCGTGCGGTAGGACATATCTCCTTCCTTTCCGATCGGTCGATGAATCTCAAGTTCGGCCGCAGGTTCTCAGCCAGAGATGGCCAGTTTGATTTTTTCGGCCAGTTTGAGATTGAACGCTACCTGACTTACAACGGTCGCAATTTCGTTGCCCGTTTTGACACCAACAGCTTCCTCTATCTGGCCAAAGCCCTCGATCTTTACGATATCAGCTGGGGCTTCGACAGTCAGGAAGAAGCATTAAGCAACCTCGAGTGTCCATCGCTCTGGTTTGCGTTCACATCCGATTGGCTCTACGCACCCTACCAGACGGAAGAGTTGATTGAGGAGCTACACAAACAGGACAAACCCGCCGAGTATCATCTGATTGATTCAGATTACGGGCATGATTCATTCCTGGTGGAGCCGGAGAAGTTTACACCGAAGATTGTCGAGTTTCTTGATCGATTATCGGTTTAATTAATTTCTGCAAGCTACGGCAAAGGGCAACAGGTGATAAACCTGTTGCCCTTGTATTTCTTGTCGATCCCATTCTGAGTGCGAATTCTTACAGTAGTAACACTGTGGCTACTGCATCAAATTGCGCAACACATAGTTCAAAATCCCACCACTCTGGAAATATTGCACCTCATTCACCGTATCAATCCGACAGGTCACAACAACATCCTGACTGCTGCCATCAGCACGATTGATACGTAAGGTGAGATCCTGTCCTGGCTCAAGTTCGTTAGACTGACCAACGAGGTCAAAAGTTTCACTGCCATCGATAGCAAGAGTCTTGCGGCTGTCACCATTTTTGAACTGTAACGGCACAATCCCCATACCCACCAGGTTGGAGCGATGAATCCTTTCATAGCTCTCTGTGACCACCGCTTTCACGCCGAGCAGGAGGGTGCCCTTGGCGGCCCAATCGCGACTGGACCCGGTGCCGTATTCCTTGCCGCCGATAATGATCAGAGGCGTCTTTGCCTCGGCATGTGTCATAGCAGCATCAAAGATGCTGACCTGATTGTCATCAGGCAAAGCCCTGGTAAAGCCTCCTTCAACACCGGACACCAATTCATTTTTCAAGCGGATATTGGCAAAAGTCCCACGCATCATCACTTCATGATTGCCACGCCGCGAGCCATACGAGTTGAAATCCGCCGGGCCTATGCCACGTTCGCGGAGATAGACACCGGCTGGGCTACTCGCCAGGATTGAGCCGGCCGGAGAGATGTGATCTGTGGTGATCGAGTCACCGAGCAGAGCCAGCAGTCGTGCCCCGGAGAAACTTTCCAGGCCGATGGCCATTTCATCGCGGACCTCGAAAAATGAGGGTTCCCTGACATAAGTGGACTTGTTATCCCAGTCATAAGTCTCACCTTCCGGGACCGGCAGGCCGCGCCAACTCTCTTCACCGGTAAAGACATCGGCGTACTTTTCGCGGAACATGTCAGCAGAAACCAGCTTGACCATCTCGGCCACCTCTTCATCACTTGGCCAGATGTCTTTCAGATAGACATCATTCCCTTGCGGATCTTGGCCCAGAGGTTCTTTGGTCAGGTCAATGCAGGTGTTACCGGCCAGGGCATAAGCGACCACCAGCGGCGGGGACGCCAGCCAGTTGGCCTTGGTGTGCGAATGGACACGACCCTCAAAGTTGCGATTGCCGGAAAGAACAGAGCAGACGGTCATGTCATTGTCCGAGATCGCGTCAGCAATCGGCCCGGTTAATGGACCGGAATTACCGATACAGGTCGTACAACCATAGCCGACCACGTGAAAACCGAGCTGATCAAGGTAAGTTTGCAAGCCGGCCTTCTCCAGGTAGTCGGTCACGACCTTGGAACCGGGCGCCAGCGAAGTTTTAACCCAGGGCTTTTGGACAAGGCCTTTTTCAACCGCTTTTTTTGCGACCAATCCCGCCCCCATCATCACCGCCGGGTTGGAGGTGTTGGTGCATGAGGTGATCGCTGCAATCACAACATCTCCCTGATTCAAGCGAAAGTCAGCATTCGCAACAGGAGCTTTTTTACCCTTGGCCTCCGCAGGAATAACGGCCTGCGTAGCTTCTTTCATCGCTTCGAGGTCAACACGGTCCTGGGGACGTTTCGGCCCGGCAAGACTTGGTTTGACTGTATTCAGATCAAGTTCAAGAACCACCGTGTACTCAGGGTCAGTCATGCCCTCGTAACGCCACAAACCCTGTTCCTTGGCATAAGCTTCGACCAGAGCCACCGTTGCATCATCACGATTGGAAAGCCGCAGATAATCGAGAGTGACATCATCAATCGGGAACCAGCCGCAGGTCGCTCCATACTCAGGAGCCATATTGGCGATCGTTGCGCGGTCAGCCAAAGGCAGTTTTGCCAAACCGTCACCGAAGAATTCGACGAATTTTCCAACGACGCCAAACTGGCGTAAAATCTGGGTCACGGTCAGAACAAGGTCCGTAGCCGTCACACCCTCTTTCAAACTTCCGGTCATACGGAAACCAACAACTTCAGGGATGATCATCGACACCGGCTGACCGAGCATCGCTGCCTCGGCTTCGATACCACCAACCCCCCAGCCGAGAACGGCCAGTCCGTTTATCATGGTGGTGTGACTGTCTGTACCCACCAGAGTGTCTGGATAAGCGACCTTCTTGCCATCTCGCTCCTCCGACCAGACCGTGCGCGCCAGGTATTCAAGGTTTACCTGGTGACAAATACCTGTGCCAGGCGGAACAACACGGAATTTATCGAAGGCCAGCTGGCCCCAACGCAGGAACGCATAACGCTCACGATTACGCTCCATCTCTTTATCAACGTTATAGGCAAAGGCTTCCGGCATAGCGTACTTGTCGACCATAACCGAGTGGTCGATGACCAGGTCCACCGGGATCTGCGGGTTGATCTTTTGCGGGTCGCCGCCGACACGAACAACCGCATCTCGCATCGCGGCCAAGTCGACCACCGCTGGAACACCGGTAAAATCCTGCATCAGCACTCGCGCCGGACGAAAGGCAATTTCATGATCGGAGCTGCGTTGATCGAGCCAGTCGACCACGGCATTAATATCCTTTTCCGTCACCGAAGTACCATCTTCATTGCGTAAAAGGTTTTCCAACAGCACCTTGAGCGTAAGTGGTAAACGCTTCACACCGCCGCGTTTTGCAGCGAAGGCTTCGAGGCTGTAATATTCATAGCTGACACCATCGACATCGAGACTTTGACGGCTACTGAAACTGTTCAGACTTTCGTTACTCATAATGTATTCTCTCTCTTTTTCTATCCGTATAAAATATTCGCTATTTTCTATCGTAACCATTCTACCATAAACATTCAGAATCACTTGCTTCAAGGCGTTTTTTTGGGGGAGTCTCCACAACCTTGCTTTTGAGTATTTCATCTGGTAGCTTAAGGCCTTGAATTAGTTGATTTCTTACCCTTCAGGGAGGGCACAGTGCAAGAGTGGATGAAAAATCAGATCCTGGGTATCACCATCGGCCAATATGTTACGGCTTTTGGCATTATTCTGGTTGCCTATATCGCAAAAAAGCTCTTCGCCTATTTCTTTATCAAGGTCATGCTGCCGCTGACGCAAAAGACCAAACGAGAGCTTGACGATCGCTTTTTAAGCTGCTTGCAAAAACCCTCAGAATTTCTCGTTTTCCTGATCGGGCTCTTCATCGCCGTCGAAATCCTGCAACTCCCCGGTGAACCCTTTGATGTCGACGGTCTGGCAACCTCAATACTCAAAGCGCTGGTTATCTTCGATATTGCATGGTTTTTCTTCAACCTGGTCGACATGGTCGATCACTACCTGAAGGATTGGGCAGGGCGCACCGAATCGGCCCTCGATGATCAACTCGCCCCCCTGCTACGAAAAAGTCTGCGCATTTTCATTGTCATTATGGCCGCACTCATGGCCATCCAGACTTTTGGCTACCCGGTAACCGGAGTCATCGCTTCTCTGGGCATCGGCGGATTGGCCTTCGCCCTGGCGGCTAAGGACACAGTCTCCAACATCTTCGGCTCGTTGATGATCATCTTTGACCGACCTTTTCATGTCGGTGACTGGATCAAGGCGGGGGAGATGGAAGGAACCGTGGAAGAAGTCGGCTTTCGCTCCACCAAAATCCGCACCTTCGCAAAGACACTGATTTCCGTACCCAACAATATTATCGCCAATATGGCTCTCGACAATTTCAGCCGCATGCCGAAACGCAGGATTCGACTCACCGTTGGCGTCACCTACGAGACCACGCCCAGTCAGATGCGTGAAGCGGTCAGTCGGATTCGAGAGCTACTAAAAACTCACCCGGCCATTGACCAGGATTTTTTCCTCGTCAACTTTACCGACTTCGGCGCTTCGTCTCTCGACATCATGGTCTATTGTTTCACCACCACGACCGTCTGGGGAGAGTATCTCGATGCCCGAGAGGACGTTTGTCTGAAGATCATGGATAATTTGGAAGCGTTGGGATTGGAAATCGCCTTCCCAAGCACAACCGTTTATCTTCGCAAGGAGGAGACGGAAGCCATCACCGAGAACGGATAACATTTTCTGTACTGTTTGCTCTTCATTAGAGGGAGAAGAAGAATGCGCAAGTTGATATTTCTAATTGGACTGGTCCTGCTGCTTGGCGGCTGTTCACCATGGATCGGCATGCACAATGTTGAACTCGGCATGAGCAAGGCTGAAGTTATGCAACAAATGGGGAAACCGAGCAACGCCTCCGGTAGCGGCAGCGAAGAATACCTTTGGTACATCCCTCCCAACCGGTTTTGGGAGCGTTACTATGTTCACATTGTCAACGGCAAGGTTGAAGCTTATGGCCAACTTGGCAAGCAAACAGCACAAGTAGAGCAGTAGGGCCACTTCATAACGGGAACCTTTCCGTCTAACCACAAAAAATGGAGAGAGCAATGACTGCGCAGGTTTATTTTGCCGATATGCGTGCTGGGCTGCGGGAAAACCTGCACGAAAAGCTGGAGAGACTGACCGAACAAGCCGGAGTGGCAGACATCGTCAGCAATGGAGACCTCGTTGCCATCAAGATGCACTTTGGTGAGAAAGGCGGGCACGCCTATATCAGGCCGACTTTTGTTCGTCGTGTTGTCGACCAGGTCAAAGCAAACAACGGCAAGCCCTTCCTTACCGATTCAAGCACCCTTTATCCAGGAGAACGTAAAGAAGCCGTCTCGGCCCTGACCTGTGCCATTGAAAACGGTTTTGCCTACGCCGTGGTCAATGCTCCGCTGATTATGAGCGACGGGCTACGCGGCCATTCATCACAAAGGGTTAAGGTCTCCGGAGAGCTCTTAAGCGAAGTCGACATTGGCCTCGAGATCATCGAAGCTGATGCCTTGATCGTTCTGTCCCATTTCAAATGTCATGAACTAACCGGTTTTGGCGGCGCAATTAAGAATCTCGCCATGGGTTGCTCCAGCCGTGAAGGAAAGCTCGAGCAGCACTCCACGGTGGGGCCAACAATTTCAGAAGAAGAGTGCATTACCTGTGGAGACTGCCTCAAAGCCTGCGCTCACGACGCGATTGACCTCAGCCGCGGCAAAGCGGTTCTTGATGCAGAGCGCTGCGTGGGCTGCGGTCGGTGTATTACCTCCTGCGAAAGCAAAGCAATTAAGGTCCAATGGAGTAAGAACTCCGCTACAGTTATGAAAAAAATGGCGGAGTATTCGCTAGGGGCTCTCTCTGAAAAAGCAAAGAAGCAGCTCTTCGTAAACTTCATCACCCAGGTCTCTCCCTCCTGCGATTGTCACGGCCACACTGACGCGCCGATCGTGCCCGATATAGGCATCCTCGCATCAACAGACCCAGTCGCCCTGGATCAGGCTTGTGCCGATATGGTGAATCAGGCACGTGGCCTTCCAGACACGGCGATGGAAACCGGACATGGCCCGGGTTGTGACAAGTTCCGCGGTGTTTATCCACAGATAGACTGGGAGGTTCAACTTGAGCATGGAGAGAAAGTCGGCTTGGGACAACGAGCCTACGAGCTAGTGAGATTGGAGCCAAAGAAAGAAAAGTGGTAATCAGTAAAAAAATCTTTCCCAAACATAGACTTACAGATCAGTATTCTGTGGTATAGTTGTCTATACCTCAAACGAAGGAAGAGGTCTCTTGGATACAAACAAGGAGGAAGATTTTATGTCGATCTCTGATCCACCAGACTACTCAAGGGAATTCCAATCCAAAAAATCTTAAACAAAACACGGGCCACAGCAACAGGGTGACCCGATACTGATTCCCACGACGGGAATCGCACAGCCACATATAAAAGATAAAAGCGCCCCGGAAATTTTCGGGGCGCTTTTACTTTATGGTGAATTAGTAACGAATCATCCCTGTTGTACAGGGCCAGTAAATCTATTTTTTAATAAAACCAACCTATCAAAAAGCTCAACCGTTCGAAGCCTCCCGCCCGAGTCCAGCCGCCAAGCCTCGCAACTTGTCCTGGCCGACCTCCCCACGAAAACCCGCCAAAGAACACAAACGAAAAGAATTTCCAGTCGGCACAACACCCACAGCAAAAAACCGGGCAAAGAAAACCAGTAGCATCGCCAGGGTCAAGACAATGCTCCCCACCCAGACCAAGGGTTCACCCGGGTCTTTGGACAATTGGAAGCCACAGGTCCAGAAGCCCGATTCATCGCGACTGTAGGCGGTCTGGTAAATCGCCACGCCACGGTGAACCAAAGGTGTATTGACCTCGATAATGCCCTGACGCACGACCTCGTCATTTTCCAGAATGGAGACTTCACAGTGCAACTGCTTGAGAAGTGGGTCACGGAAAGCTGTCAGCTTGATCTCGATATCAAGATCAATACTGTTGGGATAAGTTCGCTCTCCGCTCAAACTATGATACTCACCGACCAGGACCCCTTCTCGCAAAACGCCGAGAACAAGATGCTGTTCATCAGGGAAAAAGCGCTGCACCTGCACGCTTAAATCGGGAGAGATATCCACCGTTTCCCCTTCACGGGTCGTGAACTCCTGCAACTGTTTTCGGGTTTCCTTGTCGTAGGTGGCAAAACGCAGAGCAATCGGATAATATTGCGGCTCAAAATGATCGAGGCGAAAGGTAAAATCGAGCGGCGCATCCCTTTGGCTCCCCCAATCAAAATACTCTCCACTCTGATGAGTGACATAGAGATTCATGGTACCGACAAAGCCGAGCTGAGCCGCCAGAGCCCCGACCATGATCACCAAAATCGACAGGTGCAGGACCGGCAAAGCCCAACGACCGATCACACCTCGGCGAGCGAGCAGCCTGTCACCCGCGAGGATCACGTGATAGCCCTGCTCCTGCAAACGGCTAGACAGCTCATCAATGTCCTGGCAAGCAAGCTCGTGAGCGTTTTTTTGCAGGGCAGGGTCAGCGTTTTCCAGCTGACCAAGCAAGTGCTTTTTCTCACCAAAAACCCGGACAAAGGTCTTCCAGGTACAAGCAGACAGGTTAAGAGCCAAGAGACCTAGCAGCAGACGAAACCATAGAGACTGGAAATATAGTTCGAAACGCAGTATCGTATCCTGCTCGACTGGCCAGATCGTACCGAAAACAGCAACAACTGAAAGACCGAGCAACAAGGCCAGAGTCAGCTTTACCGAGCAGAAAAAATCAAGAATGGGCTTCATGAGTCAACCTGTCTACCTGGATAGATCCGCGAGTCAGCACCTTTGCATCTGTGCTCAATGACCAGAGGCAGCATTTAGAATGGCGGCATATTAGCATTACTTTTCACAAAACAGCAACGATGGGCTCCACATAATAGGCACGGAGGTTTACAGCAATGATGGAAATCACTTTTCCCGGCGGCGTTCAGGTTAATGCAAAAGCTAATGGCTTCGAGATCAATACGGACCAACCTGAAAAAAATGGTGGACAGAATTCAGCACCCTCGCCCTTCGATTTTTTTCTCGCATCTCTCGGCACCTGTGCCGGATTTTTCGCCCTGCGTTTCTGTCAGCAGCGGGAACTATCAACTGACGGTCTGCGCTTGCAACTGACGACCAAACACAACGCTGACACAAAAAGACTCGACCGGGTGGAAATCACCATGCAGCTGCCGAAAAACTTCCCTGAGAAGTACCGCAGCGCAATTATCCGTGCCACCGATCAGTGTGCGGTCAAGAAAGCTCTGCTCGACGCACCGGAGATTGAGCTGATTACGCTCTAGTTTTCTCAGTTCTCCACAGGGATAGTGATCGTTCTCACAAGCCCAGGACCGAACAACAAAAAATTAACCACAGAGTCACAGAGCACGCAGAGAGGGTTAAAAGAAGAAACCCCTAAAGCTTGCTTTTCTCTGTGCTCTCTGTGCTTCCGTGGCGAAAGCTTTAGGTCCAAAGTCTTTAAAGCGGTGGCACAACATCTGGAGCAGCCACTTCCTGCAGACCAAGCTCAACAGCAAGCGCCTCGAGCAACGGCTCAACATCATGACTGCGACTTGGCGGATAAGCGATCTCTACGAGTGCAAGCTGGTTATCAAGAGTCCGCGCGAAAGCCAAGCCGTCGTAACTTTCCAGAATGAAACGCAGTTGACCAATCTCGGCACGCGGCATCTGAAAGTAACGCTTGCTGAACAGCTTGTCCGGGCTCATGACTGCTCCATCGCGGTGTCCAGGATATAACGGGCGATGCTGCGTTTGGGTGGTAACGCCGGCAGGTCATCAACAGAAAACCAGCGCGCATCATCAAGCTCTGTCGTATCGACTTCGATTTCTCCACCAACATAATCAGCAACGAAGCCAACCATCACCTGGCTCGGAAAAGGCCAGCACTGGCTGCCAACATAACGAACATTGTTGGCGACAATGCCGGTCTCCTCGGCAATCTCGCGAATCGCTGTTTCTTCCAGCGACTCACCAAACTCCTGAAACCCGGCCACCAGGCTGTATCGATTGGGCGCCCACTCGGCTTTGCGGGTCAACAGGACCTGCCCCGGCCGACGAACCAGAACGATGGCACAGGGGTGGATGGCGGGGAAAGTATGTGCACTGCAACTATTGCATTTACGCCCCCACTCGCCAGACATCCAATCAGTCGGCTGGCCACAGTAGCCACAAAAGCTGCTGCGCGCCTGCCAGTGCATAATCATGCGCCCCAGACCACCGAGAGAAAGCAACTCAATCGGCAGCAGTGGTGTGTCATCCAGCAAACCGAAGGGTTCAAGACCTTCAGGAAAGGAGCCGCCACTTTCGAGAGCAATCAACCGGCATGGTTTGTCCTGCCAACGGCCGAGGTAGATTGACGAGTGCTGGCCCCATTCTCCATAAGGCAGTTTGATACTCTCTGGAGTTTTTTCCACCAGCAACAGATTGCCGCGCAGCAACAGTCCATAGCCCATGCCACCTGGGTCATCGGTGGGACTCTCTAGAACAAATTGACTATCGAGACAGGCCCGGTTAAAGGGCAAGTCCAGAGTTGACGCGTAATATTCGGGCAGACCGCTCACTTATCGTTCTCCGGACAAGACAACTGGTAGCGCAACAAAGCCAACTGCGTCTTGCCATCAAGAATTTCACCGTTTTTGACTTTGTGCAGAGCCTCGTCAAGGGGCATGGGACAAAGTTCAATCACCTCGTCAGGCTCCAGGGCTTGCTCTGCGACAGTCAGCCCCTGACCAAGAAACAGATAAACGTATTCATCACAAAAACCGACCGTACTCCAGAAGCCCCCCAGGGGCGTGATCTGAGAAGCGCTGTAGCCAACTTCCTCGATCAGTTCACGACCGGCACATTCTTGTGGCGATTCATTCGGTTCGAGACGCCCGGCAGGAATTTCATAAACCATCGCACCGATCGCCGGTCGGAACTGTTTAATTAACAGAATCTGTCCGTCGGGCAGAACCGGCAGGACAGCCGCCCCGCCAGGATGGCGAATGATCTCGAATTTCGACTGCCGCCCATCCGGCATCGCGTGTCTCTCAAGAGCGACATCCAGAATGCGCCCCTGATAAACTTTGTCACTTGAGATAATGGTCGACATCAGTCAATCCTTCGCCCCTTTTTCGGATCCATACACCAATCAAGGGCAAGCTATTTATTAACGCAAAGACGCGGAGCCGCAGAGATAAAATTCAAAATCAAACTATTTTTCATAAGTTTAAAAGATCTTCCTCTGCGTTCTTTGCGCCTTTGCGTTAAACATTTCTTTTAAGCTTTAACACCGATTTTACATGTGACTGGTAAAATCATGCGGACCGCTTGTGGTAAAACCTCAATCTTTGCAGGCAAAGGCGCTCCGACGTCACCATCAACCTGGGTGGCAACAGAATCGCCCTGCAATTGTACAGAAGAAAGAGTAAAGAACTCCACGAAGGGCTCGCGAAGAGGTCGTTTCAGAACAAGCATTAGGGCAAACCTGAGCATGGCCAGACGCCCCCCTTGGCGTAACAGGCAGACTTCCAGTTGGTCATGAAACATTGAGGCCTCTGGAGTCACCACGTAGCGGCCACCGTAGTAGCGACAGTTGCTGACGACAACACCGAACCCTCTATGCAGCTGGCCATCGTCTGTCACCAGCGTCAAAGGTGCCGGAGTTTTTTTCCAGAGAACCTCCAGGGCGCTGACAGCGTAGGCCAGGCGACCAATTCGTTTTTTGAGACCATCGCGTACATGAGCAACGGCTTCGGCGTCCCATCCGGAGCTTACCATAAGCAAAAAGAGATCCTCATCGACACGACCGAGCGTAATCGGCCGTGCGACACCTGACACCGCTAAAGCACAAGCAGCTTCCAGGTCTTTTGGGATTCCGGCTTCTAGCGCGAACACATTCACCGTGCCGAAGGGCAGAAAAGCAATCGGCAAATCAAGTGAAGCAATGCCGTTGACCACTTCGTTCAGAGTACCATCACCACCGGCAGCGACAACTCGATCGTAACCTTCGGTCAGGGCTTGAGCAGCAGCCTTTCTGGCATCTCCACGAGCAGAAGTCAGGTAAAGGTCGACTTCAGCGCCACATCTTTTCAGGGCCTCACACGCAAGTTCGATACGCGGAAGGGCATCCCCACCACTCACCGGATTGGCAATCAACTTGATGCGCATGCTTCACCTACCTCCAACGTCGTATGAAATCGCCGGATTGCGTTCCCTCGGGAAGCGTCATCCACACAAGAGCATTCGGCTGCACCGTCGTAATTACCTCACCAGATTTATTGGTCGCTTCCGCAAAGGTCAGTTCGGACTGACGCATTTCCGGACCGATTAATTCAATACGGTCACCCGCCTGAAAACGATTTCGTCCTTCCACCAGCCAGTCTCCGGACTCCGCCTGCTCCTTGACCAGACCGACGAAATCACAATCACGCAGATAATGACTGTCTGCAGTATTCACAAAGGCATCATCCTGACCAAAGAGAAAACCGGTACCGTAAGGGCGGTGACTGACCGCTTCGAGTTCTCTTTGCCATTGGGGATCGCTCAGATATTTTTTCGGCTCATCACGCCAGGCATCCAAGGCGGCCCGATAGACCCGGGTGACAGCAGCCACATAGTAAAGACTCTTCATGCGACCTTCGATCTTCAGGCTGTCGACACCTGCCTCGATCAGGTCCGGCAGATGATCGATCAGGCAAAGATCCTTACTGTTGAAGATATAAGTACCGCGTTCGTCTTCCTCGATTGGGTAATACTCCCCGGGACGCATCTCCTCCTGCACAGAGTACTGCCAGCGGCAGGGATGACTGCAACTACCACTGTTGGCGCTTCTCCCCGACATCCCCGCTGACAAAAGGCAGCGTCCGGAGTAAGCCATGCACATGGCCCCGTGCACGAAGACTTCGAGCTCCATCTCTGCCGAAGCGCCGACGGCAGAGATCTCCTTTAAACTCAGCTCTCTGGCCAGGTTCAGTCGTTTGACGCCCTGCGACTGCCAAAAATGCGCTGCCAGAGCGTTGGTGGTATTCGCCTGAGTGGAGAGATGCAATTCTCTTTCCGGATCCATCTGACGTACCAAGTGGAGCAAGCCTGGATCAGACAAAATGTAAGCGTCAACCGGGATCGGCAGCAAGGCTTGCAAAAGCTCACGAGCGGCAACCTCTTCACCTGGGCGCAGAAAAGCATTCAGTGTCAGGTAAACCCGCTTTTCTAAGGAATGAGCTAGCTCACACCCCTGCGAGAGTTCCTGTAAAGTCAGGTTTCCAGCTGAAGAACGTAAACTAAATTGTTCAATTCCACAGTAAACCGCATCAGCTCCAAAACGCAGAGCAGTCTTTAGTTTTTCAAGGTTTCCGGCCGGAGCCAGGAGTTCAGGGACTATCAAAAGAACCTCCAGAAAATTTCAATCTCCGGTCACTTTAACATATCAGGGCATATTTCATGCAAAGCATAGATGTAAGTCTGACTGCCATGATGCTTGACAAGGGCTGAAAAAGCCTATAATTTTTAAGGAATTTCAATTCTAACGGCATCGAATAAATGACATGACAACCCTTATCTACAGAATTATAGCAGTGACTGCTGTCACCGCCCTGCTAGCTGCGTGCGCACCACCGGCCACAGTACCAGCCTCCAGCAACCTGACCCTCGAGATGCGCAGAGTGAACTCAACTCTGAGCAGCCAGGAGCAGACAATAAACGAACTGTCTCGTAGGGTCGCTGAACTGGAGAGTCAACTGCAACGCCAGGCCGAAGGGCTCAAGCAACCTATCTATGTACCACAAACGGCACAAGGGGGCTACCAGTCAACCAGTGGGCCTCAACCCGTGGGAACGGTCTCAACTCAGGGACAGGGGGAAGGGTCACCGACAGAAGTTTACCTGCAGGCCTTCGGTGACTATGCTTCCGGTCACTACCAGACATCAATCCATGGATTCGAAACCTTCCTGCAACGTTACCCCAACAACAGCTATGCCAGCAATGCTCAGTTCTGGCTCGGCGACTGTTATTTCAACCAGCAACAGTATTCCCTGGCAATTCAGGAATTTGAGCGCGTCCTCAACGACTATCAAAGTGCTCCGAAAAATCCGGACGCACTCTTGAAAATAGCGATTGCGCAATTACAACTGGGGGCTACAGATGAGGCCCGTCAGGCCATTGATACTCTTGGCCAGCGTTATCCGAAGAGCACAGCCACCCAAAAAGCCCAGAAACTGACGATACCTTAAAAAACGTTTGCCACGACTAGGGGGAAACATGAATTTCAGACGTATTATTCTCACAGCCTGCTTACTGATTATAATCTTGCCGGGGATAGCCCTTGCCAAGGAAGAACCGATCATCTATACGGTCGAGCAGGGAGACACCTTATGGGCGATTTCCCAGCGTTTCATCAAGGATCCTCATTACTGGCCGAACCTCTGGTCCAACAATCCTGATATCGGCAACCCTCACCTGATCTATCCGGGCCAGAAGTTGCGAATTTACAAAGGACGCATCGAAATCATCCCGATCGGAGATGGGGCCGAAGGGGGAACCAGCGATGTTGGTGCAGCCGTTGTGACCCCCGATGAAATCTTGCTGATTTCCACCTATGGAGGAGCTCAAAGTTATATAAGCTCCGAGGAGGAGAAATCATTGGGAACCCTGGTTGACACCGTCGACAATCGCGTCATGGTCACAGTCGGCGACAAGGTTTTCCTAGAGATGGCCGACCTGGCAGCGACTAAACCCGGTGACGTCTTCGAGTTAATCACCATGGGGCCAAAAGTTTTCCACCCGGCAGGGGAGAAGAAGTTCAGCCATCAACTCGAGAAAAACGCCATCGGCTTTCAAACAATTCAGCTGGGCACCGTGGAAATTAAAAAGGTGACACCAGCGGTTGCGGTCGCCGAAATTATCACCGCCACTCGAGAGATCAAGCGTGGCTCCAAACTGCGGCCCTACAAGCAGGTTCCCGACCGGATCCCCCGTATATTCTCTGATAAGGCTGTTGAAGGCTATATCGTCTCTGACGATATAGGCAAGCTGGCCATGGGCCAGTGGGAAGTCATTCTCCTCGACATAGGAGAAGAGGACGGCATTCAGGTCGGCCATGAGCTGGACCTCTACCGGAAGCGTGAAGCGACTGAACAGGCAGACAAGACGAAGGTTTTGGAACTTCCTGATATCGACCTTGGAGACGCCATAGTTCTTGAAGTTCGCCAGGGCTTTGCCGAGGCGCTAATTACCCGCACCACCAACCTGCCCCTCTATCGTGGAGACAAGGTCAGGACCAAGACCAAATAACTCTGGGGAGCTTCTTTCTGGAAAAACTACATTTCAAAAGGATGGGCCGTTTTCTTGGCCCATCCTTTTTTCTGTAAAAGACTTTCACCACAGAGAAGACAGAGAAGACGAAAAAGAGCAAATCTCGTTATGTTTTTAGTAAGAATATCCTAATTTTTTTCATTTTCGTTGGTTGCATTGGCAACGGAATGCTTTATCTTTGATCTCTGTTTGAACTTTATTTGTCATTTTATTCAATGAAACACTTGTCATAATCTGCATGGAGGGATTTTATGGATCACCTGCTGCCCTGGCTGCGCTTGCAGCTCACCCCAAAACTTGGCCGAGTCGGCCTGATCTCCCTGATCAAACATTTCGAAACACCTCAAAACGCACTTGAAGCGGCCCGAAGAGGATGGCCCAAGTTACCCGGTCTGCGCCAGGGTATGGCAGAGGTGGTCCCTGATTCGAATTCAGAGACCGTACAACAGGCCTGTCAGAGCCTGAATAAAATGAACGGCTGGCTCATCACTCTCTGGGATACAGAGTATCCACCTCAGCTCCGTCAGATTCCTGACCCGCCCGCACTGCTCTACGGTTGTGGTGTCCTGCCCGTAGAGCCATCTCTTGCCATCGTCGGAGCACGCTATCCGACAGAGGTCGGAAGAATTTTCACCGAAAAAATTGCAGAGCAGGTGGCAGAAGCCGGTGTTGTTATCAGTAGTGGCCTTGCTCGCGGCATCGACACTGCAGCGCACCGCGGTGTTTTAAATGGTGAGGGCAAGACTGTGGCCGTTCTCGGTTGCGGTCTCGACCTTGTTTATCCTCGTGAAAACAAAAATTTGTATCAAAAGATCATAGAGCAAGGCGCACTTCTCTCCGAATACGCTCCCGGCACAGAACCTTTGCCCGGGCATTTCCCCGGCCGCAATCGCATCATAAGCGGCTTAAGCAAAGCAACCCTGGTCGTTGAAGCAGCCCGCAACAGCGGCTCACTGATTACTGCCGAATTTGCCCTCGAGCAAGGGCGAGAAGTCATGGCCGTCCCCGGTGGTATAGACCGCAAAACCAGCTATGGACCAAACCTCCTTATCAAACAGGGCGCGCATCCAGTTACGGAAGCCTCAGAAGTTCTTGAGATTCTTGGCATGACCGGAGGGGGCAGAGAAAGGGCTAGTAACCGGCACAAAAAGGATTACAACCTTTCGCAACCGGCCAGCAGGGTGCTCTCCAAACTCGACCTAAACCCGCGTCACAGCGATGAACTTGCTGGGGAAAGTGGGTTGACACCTATGGAGCTTTCGGCTATTTTACTGCAGCTAGAGCTACAGGATTATGCTGAAAAGCTGCCAGGCGGTCGTTATATACGAGGTCGCCAGGCACGCTGAAACTTTCAAAAGTACAACGGAGTCTGCTTGAGAGAACGGGTCCTGGCAATTGTAAGCTTCATCGCCCAATACTTTCTCGATGATCGCGACATGGCGACTGAGAACGATCTTGTCGAAGAGTTGCTGTCTGTTGGCTTTGAGGCCGAAGAGATCGATGCCGCTTTCTGCTGGATGGAAAGTCAGGCACTTTGCGCACCATCCGGCAGCGAGACCTCGTTGAACATCCCATCGCTCAGTCACCGGGTCTTTACCACAGAAGAGAACCGGACGCTGTCTTCAGATGCCCGCGGCTTCTTAACCCGCTTGAGAACCATGGGGATTCTGGATGACGAAGTCCAGGAAGAAGTCATCGACAAGGCGCTGCTGATGGCAGAAGACGAGGTCACCCTGAAAGAGATTAAAACCATTACGGTACTGGCCATGTTCGCCAACTCACAGAACGAATGGCGCAGGGAATTCGACTGCCTGCTCGAAGATGACTGGCAACGTTTACTTAACTGACAAGATAAAGGCTGCGGGCCACCCTGCGGCCTTTTTATTTTCTAAAAAAAAGATTTGAGCAAACATTATGGCTAAATCCCTAGTTATCGTTGAATCACCCGCCAAAGCCAAAACCATCGAGAAATTTCTCGGCAAGGGCTACAAAGTTCTGGCCTCCTACGGACATGTGCGTGCCCTGCCCAGCAAACAGGGTTCAGTGGACACCGAAAACGGCTTCGTACCCAACTACCAGATACTGGCTGAGAGTCAAAAGCACATTGACCTGCTGAAGAAAGAAGTGGCCAAGAGCGATGAACTGATTCTGGCCACTGACCTCGACCGCGAGGGCGAAGCAATTGCCTGGCACCTGCTCGAAGCTCTTAACATCGACGAGCAGGGAGATCACCCGAAGGTTAAACGCGTCACCTTTCACGAGATCACCAAACCGGCGATCGATGCTGCGATGGCCAACCCCCGCCAGATTGACCGCGACATGGTCGATGCACAGCAGGCCCGCTCTATTCTCGATTATCTGGTCGGCTTTAACCTCTCGCCCTTCCTCTGGAAAAAGATCCGCTACGGCCTTTCAGCTGGCCGCGTCCAATCCGTCGCCCTACGCCTGATCTGCCAACGTGAAGGTGAAATTGAGGCCTTCGAACCGAGAGAGTACTGGACTATCGAAGCTCTGCTGGCAAATGCCGCCGGAGCTGGCTTTGGTGCAAAGTTGCATAGTCAGGACGGTAAAAAACTCGACAAGTTCGCCATCAGTTGTCAGACCGAGGCCGATGCCATTATGGCCGACCTGACACAAGCCGAGTTCCGCATCGCCAAGGTTGAGAAGAAGGAACGTAAGCGTAACCCTGCTGCACCTTTCACAACCAGCACCCTGCAGCAGGAAGCCAACCGTAAGCTCGGCTTTTCGGCGCGCAAAACCATGTCTACCGCCCAGAAGCTCTACGAGGGTATTGATGTCGGCGAAGGCAGCCTCGGCCTGATCACCTACATGCGTACTGACTCAGTCGCCTTGTCGGAGCAGGCCACCAGCGAAGCCCGGGAGGTTATCAGCCAGATGTATGGCAAAGATTACGCTCTCGACAAGCCACGTGCCTTCAAAAACAAGAGCAAGAACGCTCAGGAGGCCCATGAGGCCGTCCGTCCCACATCAATTGCCCATACGCCGGACCAGATCAAAAGACACCTGACAACCGACCAATTCCGCCTCTATCAGTTGATCTGGAAGCGCACCGTCGCCTCGCAGATGACACAGGCGATCTTTGACGCGACCAGTATCGACATCTCCGCTGGCGAGCGCTACACCTTCCGTGCTGCGGGCCAGACTATCCGTTTCCCCGGCTTTATGACCCTCTACATTGAAGGCACAGATAACGGTGACGAGGAAGACCAGGAAGGGCTGTTGCCCTCTCTCAGCAAAGACGAGGTTCTGAAGCGTGAGCAGTTGACTCCGGAACAGCATTTCACTCAACCACCACCGCGCTTCACAGAAGCGAGCCTGGTTAAAACTCTCGAGGAGTACGGCATTGGCCGTCCTTCCACCTACGCCAACATCATGAACACGCTGGTAACCCGCAAATACGTCCGGCTGGAAAAACGCGTCTTCTATCCTGAAGATGTTGGTCGAGTCGTCGCCAAATTGCTTACCGAGCACTTCAGTCGCTATGTCGACTACGATTTCACCGCAGCGTTGGAAGAAGACCTCGACGCCATCTCCCGCGGCGAGAAAGAGTGGACACCGTCGGTCGAACAGTTCTGGGGGCCCTTCATCGCCTTGATCAAACAGAAGGAGCAGGAAGTCAGCAAAGCCGACCTGACCACCGAGAAAACCGACAAGACCTGCCCGGAGTGCAGTAAAGAACTGGTCATCAAGCTTGGCCGCTCTGGACGCTTCCTGGCCTGTTCCGGATTTCCTGACTGCCGGCATACCGAACCGTTATCAAGTGACGGGCAGCCCGCAGAAGAACCCGTGATGTCGGACGAGAAATGCGACAAGTGCGGTGCGGGGATGCTGATCAAAGCCGGCCGCTACGGCAAATTCCTGGCTTGCAGCGCCTACCCAGGGTGCAAGAACATCCAGCCGCTGGAAAAGCCCAAGGCCCTCGGCATCGACTGTCCACAGTGCAAAGAGGGTGAAATGACAGAGAAGAAGAGCCGCTACGGCAAAATCTTCTACTCCTGCAACCGCTACCCGAAGTGCAAGTACGCGCTCTGGAATCCACCGAAGCAGGAAGCCTGCCCGAAGTGCTCCTGGCCACTGACCGAGATCAAAACCACCAAACGCTGGGGCACAGTACAGAGATGCCCTCAGGAAGAGTGTGAATGGGAGAAGGAATTGATCCCGCCGGAGAAAAAAGCAGCTCCAAAAAAAGCAGCAGCTAAAAAGGCTCCGGCCAAGAAGACTGCCAAGAAAACCACCGCCAAGAAGACTCCGGCGAAAAAGACGCCGGCAAAAAAACCAGCCGCCAAGAAAACTGCCAAAAAGGACGCCTGAGTCAGGCTCGACATACAAACAAGAGAAGGCCGGGCTTATTGCTCGGCCTTTTCTGCCCTTAAGACAGTGTCACTTGACACAGACAAACCAAGGCTAAACCAGACAAACAAACCTTTAATTGGAAGCAGATAAAACCTGATCAGGGCAGATAGAATCAAAAACAAAACGCAGAAAAGTTTATGGTTCGTTTTTCATCTGCGTTCATCAGCCTTGATCTGCGTCCAAAAATGTTTTTTAGTTTTGCTTGTTAAGCCAAGTACCCGCTAAACTACTGATTCGCAGAAAAAAAACAACTCTTAATCCTTTTGGAATATCTATCATGAAACCTATCACCATTATCGGCGCCGGCCTTGCCGGCTGTGAAGCCGCCTGGCAAATTGCCGGCAAAGGCATTTCGGTGGATCTCTTTGAGATGCGCCCGCAGCGGATGACACCCGCGCATCAGAGTGACAGTCTCAGCGAGCTGGTCTGCTCCAACTCCCTGCGCGGCACTGCCACGCACAACGCTGTTGGTCTTCTGAAGGAAGAGCTGCGGCGTTGTGGCAGTCTCTTCATCACAACCGCCGATGCCCATGCGGTTCCGGCCGGAGGAGCTCTAGCTGTCGATCGGGAAGGCTTTGCTGAGCAGATCACCTGCAGCATCGAGGAACATCCTCTGATTACCCTGCATCGGCAGGAGGTCACAGAGATTCCCGATGACCGTATTGTGATCATCGCCAGCGGCCCACTAACCTCTGATGCACTAGCGAAAAAGATTGGAGCCCTGACAGGCCAGGAGCACCTATATTTCTACGATGCCATAGCACCGATCGTAGAGGCCGATTCGATCGATATGGAGCAGGTTTATGCCGCCTCACGCTACGATCGTGGCGGCGCAGACTACCTCAATTGCCCCTTTAACAAAGAGCAGTACCTCACCTTCGTCGAAGCCCTCTGTAAAGGTGACAAGGTCGTACCGCATGACTTTGAAAAGGTGGTCCACTTCGAAGGCTGCATGCCGGTAGAAGTTCTAGCTGAACGCGGCGAGATGACTCTGGCCTTTGGTCCCATGAAGCCGGTCGGCCTGCGTGACCCACGAACCGGACGCGACCCCTTTGCTGTCATTCAATTGCGTCAGGATGACAAACACGCCAACCTTTACAACCTGGTCGGCTTCCAGACCAAACTGACCTACCCGGAGCAGGAGCGCGTCTTCCGCACCATACCCGGCCTGGAGAAGGTCAAGTTCGCCCGATTGGGCAGCATGCACCGCAACACCTTCATCAACGCGCCCACCTGCCTGACCGAGACCATGCAATTGAAGGGAGCGCCCAATATCTTCTTTGCCGGACAGATCACTGGTGTCGAAGGCTATGTCGAATCTGCCGCCAGCGGCTTTTTAGCCGGTCTCTCGGCCGCGGCCTGTTATCAGGAGCACAACTTCCCGACACCACCGTTGACGACGGCCCTGGGGGCCTTGCTCAACTACCCGGTCACAGCATCTGCCGAAAACTTTCAGCCGATGAATATCACCTATGGCCTCTTCCCGGCACTTGAGCAACGTATCCGCAAGCGTCGCGACCGTCGTCAGGCCTTGGCAGATCGTGCCCTGGCCGATCTTGATCTGTGGTTTAAAGTTGAGAAAGAGTAACGGCTACAAGATTGCCAGAGAGTAAAATACCTGTTAATATCAGAAGTTAATATCAGCAAATCATTTCCTATTACGCAATCTGTTTGTATTTTCCAATCGCATCGGGGGCACGCGGTGGCACTTACCACCACATCATCTATCAAACTGGTCGATTCACGTGACCTGCTTGAAATGCTGCGCCAGCATCCGCTCAGCGCGCCGTTTAACCTCGCCCTTTATTCTGAAAAGCAAAGCCGCGTGGGTCTCCTCGCTGCCATTCAAACCATCTGCGCTCCCCTCGGTGGCGAACTCCGCTGTAGCGCTGAATGCTGTCGAGCCTGGGAAGCCGGCATCTCACAAGCCATGCTGACCAACCAACCTGTCATCCAAAGCTGTGCACAAGGCTTCATCTGTTTCACCATTCCTCTACCTGAAAGCAATGACCTTCCCGATTGCCTGCTCGGCGGCGGGGTCTTTGAACAGAGTGAAACGGCACGCAGCAAGCTGGCGAGAGAAAACCGCCACGAAGGCAAAACGCTGGTTCTCGAATCAGGAAACACACCTCAGCTACTCAGTCTCTCGGAAGCCGAATCCATGGCCGATGAGATCTCCCGGTCACTGCCGCGACTACTCGATCAGCAACTGCACTCCCTCAGCCTGGCCCGCACCACGAAAAGACTGGAAGCCGTTCAGAACCTGGCTCGGGATCTCGCCGACTGCAAAGAGAGTGAGCAGGCGGTAGCGATCGTCAGTGAAGCCCTGGTCGTCCTCTTTAACTTGCCCAAAGTTCTGATCGTCCTGCAGCAGCCGGGTCTCTCCATGACCGTTCACTCAACACTCGGTCTTGATGCGGAGAGCTTTCAACTGAACCAGAAACATCTCGCCGCACACTTTGATAGTACAAGCGGACACCCGGAGGTTCTCTCTGGTGGAGAGTTGAAGATATTCTTTCCGGGGCTGGAGACCCAGACAGCGCTTCTGTTCCCGCTAAAGGAGAACAACAGTTACCTGGGAGCCGTAGTGGTTCTGGACATCAACCTTCACAGCCGTGACCAGGCCCTCATAGAACTCCTGGTCAATCGTCTGGCAAGCCGTCTGGAAAGTCTGAAAACCGCTGAAGGGCGACAGCTTGAACGCCAATTTTCAACGCGCATGGTCGCCATGATCAGCGAACTCTCTCTGATAGGCAACCGTCGAGACCTCTACCAGCAGATCCTTGAGATGTCCACCGAACTCTTGACCGCAACCAGTGGCTCCCTGATGCTGTTACATGAGACAAAAGGGACCCTGAAGATTGAAGCCGCCAAGGGGATGACCTCGTCCCTGGCAAAGACCATGTCCATAGCCTACGGTGAAGGGATTGCCGGTCAGGTCGCCAAGAGTGGCTTCCCGATGCTGGTCAACGATATAGAGAGAGACACCCGCGTTGCCACGAAAAACCGGCCGCGCTTCAAAACCAAGTCCTTTATCAGCCTGCCCCTCGAAGCCAATGATCGGCTGATCGGCGTCCTCAACCTGGCAGATAAGGAGAATGGCATCAACTTCACCGAGGCCGACCTCAACCTGATACAGACTTTTACCGGCCATGCATTACTGATGATCGACCGGGCCGCGACCCTGGAGAAAGCCGGCAAGTTTGAGCAACTCGCCATCACCGACCCACTGACCGGCCTCTATAACAGACGCTTTCTCGAAGACCGCCTGCAAGAGGAGTTCAGCCGCGGAGAGCGCCAACAGCAGAGCTTCTGCATCATCCTGGCGGATCTGGACAGTTTTAAAATTTACAACGACTTATGTGGCCACCTGGCCGGAGACAACGCCCTCCGCAAAACAGCTGATATCTTGCGTCGTTCTGCCCGCGAAATGGATGTCGTCACCCGTTACGGAGGAGAAGAATTTTGCCTGATCCTGCCGGGAACCGGGAAAAAAGAATCCGTTTTTGTCGGCGAACGTATTCGCCGGGCCATAGAAGCCGAGAGCGTCCCGGGTGAAAGCCACATGCCTCTCGGTCGTCTGACAATCAGCATCGGCATCGCGACCTTCCCCGCGGATGGCGTCACAAGCAATGAACTGATCCATGCAGCGGACCTGGCCCTTTACAGCGCCAAACAATCAGGGCGCAATCGCCTGGCTCTTTACGAAGCCAACATGGAAGGCCAGACCCTCCTCTCGTATCAAGATTAACCCCCAAGCAAGCATCGGAAATCACACATGCCTCAAGAGCTTCAGGATATTATCCTCGCTTCAGCGTCACACCGTCGCCGCGAGCTTCTCAGCCAGGTCGGGATCACCTTTCAGGTCGTGCCAAGCAATGCAGACGAACGCCTTTTGACAGATGAAACACCGGAAGCTCACGTCGTGCGCCTGAGTTGTGACAAGGCGATGGAGGTTGCCAACCGCCCCCAGCAACACGGGCGCTGGTTCATCGGTAGCGACACCGTCGTGGTCCGCGACGATCACATCCTCGGCAAACCGGTTGATGCGACAGAGGCCAAGCTTATGCTCTCCCTCCTTTCCGGTCGCAGTCATCGCGTCATCTCCGGCTACGCCGTTCATGATCGACAGGCAGGTCGCACAATCAGCGCAGCAGTCACCACCAAAGTCTTTTTCAAGGATTTGACAAGTCAGGAAATTGAAGGGTACATTGCAACCAGGGAACCCTTTGACAAGGCTGGCTCCTACGCTATCCAGGGGATTGGCTCATTCATGGTTCCCAGAATTGAAGGTAGCTACACCAATGTTGTTGGCATTCCCCTCTGTGAAGTCATTGCTGCCCTTGAAGAACTCGGCGCAATAGAACTTTTTGCTGTCTCAGACTGACCTCTTATGAATATCGCAAACAACATCAATCTAATCTCGGCACGCATTGCAAGCATATGCCAGGAATGCCAGCGCGACCCTGCAAGCGTGCGACTGATTGCAGTCTCCAAGAAAAAACCTGCTGTAGACATAGCTGCTGCGGCAAGCGCCGGACAGAGTTTGTTCGGAGAGAGCTATGTGCAGGAGTGTGTTGCCAAGATTGATGAGGTAAGCGCTGAGGTCGAATGGCACTTTATCGGTGCGCTGCAGACCAACAAGGTCAAATACCTGCGCGGCAAAGTGGCCATGATTCACTCGGTTGATCGCCTCTCCCTGGCAAAAGAGATAGATCGTCAGTGGGGCAAGGATGACTCCTGTGTCGACATTCTTCTCCAGGTCAACCTGGGCGAAGAGGAGAGCAAAGGGGGCACCACCGCCGAGGCCCTGATCGACCTGGCTCGCAAGGTCGCACCACTGCCGCATATCCGCATCAAGGGTCTCATGGCCCTGCCTCCCTGGGGGGCTGACCCGGAAGAAGTACGCCCTTACTTCCGGCAACTGCGTGAACTGTCAGAAGCTATCAATGCTCTGGGCCTGGCAGACGTCACCATGCATGAACTCTCCATGGGCATGAGCCACGACTTTGAAGTGGCCATTGAAGAAGGCTCAACCATGGTACGCGTCGGCACTGCGATCTTTGGCGCAAGATAGAAAAAAACTGTAAGCGATAGAGCCAGAAGCTTTAAGTTTAGACCTTACAGCTTAAAACTTACGGCTTATAGCTAATCCCCCTCAGACCTCAGGGTTAATATGTCTATTGATACTTTCCTCTTCGATCTCGACGGTACCCTAGTCGACTCCATCCCCGACCTGACCAAGGCGATTAACCTGCTGCGGGAAGAGCTTGACCTGTCTGCGGTGACCAGCGATCAGGTCCGTGATTATGTCGGCGACGGCGTTGGCCTGTTGCTGCAGCGTGCCTTACCTGAAGAGCTGTTCAACCAGAACCGGCGCAAACGTTTCATGGAGATTTATACCGAGCATTTGACCGATGAAACGGTCATCTATCCCGGCATCATGGAGTTCCTCGCCATGCATAAAGACAAACCGATGGCGGTGGTCACCAATAAGCCACAACACCTTGCAGACATCCTCGTCGAGCGCCTTGGTCTGTCGCCGTTCTTTCTGCATGTCATTGGAGCTGAGCTTGCCTTGCAGAGAAAGCCACATCCCGACATGGTTCATCATGCCCTGAAACTTCTTGCTTGTGATCCGGAACGTACCGTTCTGCTCGGCGATCATCACGTCGATCTGCGCGCCGCACACGCGGCCAAGGTCAAATCGTGCTTCTGTCACTGGGGGCTCGGCCACGACGATGGCCTGCAAGCAGACTTCCAGGCCATCCAGGCCACCGACCTGCCTCTCATATTTCCTGAAGGCGAGCCCTCTTGACAGATGTCCGCCTGACCCAGAAGGACATTGCCCTCTTCTTCTTTCCCCTGCTGCTGAATGTCCAGTTGATGAGCGTCTCCCATTCGATCATCAACGCCGGACTGGCACGCCTGGATGATGCTGTCGTGGTTCTGGCCGGATTCTCGGTCGCCATGGTCCTGCACCTCTTTGTCGCCTCGCCGTCTTACCAAAACCATACGATTACCATTGCCATGGTGCGCGGCCGCAAATCTCTCATCGGTATGACCCTGTTCGTCTTCCTGATCGCCACCTGGGTCTCTATTCTACTCGCTCTGCTTGCCTTCAGCCCGGTCGGCACCTTCATCCTCGATCACCTTCTCGGTGTCTCCCCCGAGGTCGCACAAGGAGCCCGCGACACCCTGGCTCTGCTCGTCTTCCTGCCCTTCATCACCGGACTGCGTGGCCTTTTCCAAGGGTTGGTGATTCGCGCTCGCAGAACCAGCCTGGTCTCTTTTGCCACGGCGGTACGCATCGTCATGCTCTTTGCCTATCTCTGGATCGGCCAGCTGTGGTTCACAGGCACCCAGGTTGCAGCCTTCGCCCTGCTCGGTTGCGTTGGCACAGAAACTCTGGTTATTGGATTCTTCGCCTGGCGGGTAAAGCTCCCCGCTGAAACTGATGACGAAAGTCGCTTTGTTGAAATCCTGCGCTACGGGCTCCCCCTCGCCTACTCATCGGGTCTGCAACAAACAGTGCCGTTAATTATCAACGCCATCATCAGTCGGCTCCCCGACGGCACTCTCGCCCTGGCAGCATTTGGTGTAATTCGGGGATTCCTCTTTCTTCTAGCCGGGCCGATGCGCAACCTGCAACAGGCTTATCTGACGCTTGTGCGCAAAGAGGAAGACAGTCAAACCCTGACGCGTTTTTTTTTAAAAGTCAGCAGCGGTATGGCCTTCATCATGCTGCTGCTCGCCTGGCCGTTGAATGGCCCCATCTTCGGCACTGTCATGGGTCTGAACGCGGCCATGCAAGATTACATCACCTGGCCCTTGACCGCCTGCGCCCTCTTCCCGATTCTTTACGGCGCTGCCAACCTTTTACGTGGCTGGTTTGCCGGTGCGCATCTCACTGCGCGACTGGGTTATTCAACCTTCTACAAAGCCCTGTTAATGGTTGCTTTCTGGCCAATCGTCACGCTTCAGATCCTTCCTCTCCCCGGCATCGCCGTGGCCATTTTCTTACTGCTGCTTGCGGAACTTTGTGAAGCGGGATATCTTTACCATCAACGCGGCAAACTGTTAGAAAGTCGTGGGCTTGTGCCTCTTGGTGCAAAAGCCGTAAGATATAGGAATGGAATCACGTGACAAAAAACAGCCCTGCCCGGACTGTAGATGCTGCCAATGGTGTTCGGATGATCGCTGCCGCCTCTGTCTGAAGCCTTCCCGAAGCTGTAACCAGAAGCTCTCCATAGCCGAGCAGATTGCTCTTTACGAACAAATCAACAACAACGAAAGAAAGCCATGAGTATAAGAGTTGGTATCAACGGCTTTGGCCGTATGGGACGCCTAGCGTTAAGAGTGGCACTCGATTGTCCTGACTACGACATTGTCCATGTCAATGAGATTACAGGTGGGCCGCGAACGGCAGCTCACCTCCTCGAGTTCGACTCTGTCCACGGCCGTTGGCAGCGTGACATTCAGTACACGGAAGACGCTATTCAGGTTGACGGCCAAAAAATCAGCTTCAGTGAGTGTTGCAGCCCTTCCGAGATCAACTGGGAGGCTTACGAGGTTGATATCGTCATCGAAGCCTCGGGAGCTTTTCGCACCACACAAGAGTTGGCCCCGCATTTCGAGAACGGCGCGCGTAAGGTGATCGTGGCCGCGCCGGTGAAATCGGGCGCGCTTAATGTGGTCATGGGCGTCAACGACGACCTTTACCAGGCTGACCAGCACCATCTGCTCACCGCGGCCTCCTGCACAACCAACTGCCTGGCTCCAGTGGTCAAGGTACTGCACGAACAGATCGGCATCGCCCACGGTGTGATCACCACCATCCATGACCAGACCAACACCCAGACGATTGTCGATGCTCCCCACAAAGACCTGCGCCGCGCCCGTGCTGCCAGCCTCTCCCTGATCCCGACCACCACCGGCTCGGCGACAGCGATCACCCTGATCTACCCCGAACTTAAGGGCAAGCTCAACGGCCACGCCGTGCGTGTTCCCCTCTTGAACGCCTCGCTCACCGATGCTGTTTTCGAGATGCAGGAAAAGGTCACCCGTGAACAGATCAATCAGCTCTTCCGTGAAGCAGAGAAAGCTGAACTGCAGGGCATACTCGGTGTCGAAGACCGCCCGCTGGTCTCCGTCGACTTCAAGAGCGACCCGCGTTCGGCGATTGTCGACGCCTTATCGACCATGGTGGTTGATGACACACAGCTCAAGCTGTTGGTTTGGTACGATAACGAGATGGGCTATGTTCACCGCATGATGGAGCTCTGCAGCAAAGTAGCCAAATCCCTCTAATGATGAATCTCAAGAAATAACACGTAAGCATGAATGATTTACGCAACTACTCTCTGGTAACTGGAGCCTACTGGGGCTTCACCCTGACCGACGGCGCTCTGCGCATGCTGGTCCTGTTGCACTTTCATCAACTCGGTTACACGCCGATCCAGATCGCCCTGCTCTTTCTCCTTTACGAATTTTTCGGTGTTATCACCAATTTGGTAGGCGGCTGGCTGGGCAGTCACTTCGGTTTAAAGAGCACCCTTTTTGCCGGACTCAGCCTGCAGGCGGCAACCTTGGTGATGCTTGCTTTGCTCGACCAGAGCTGGTCTACCACTTTTTCAGTGACCTATGTCATGACCTCCCAGGCCCTCTCCGGCATCGCCAAAGATCTCACCAAGATGAGTTCTAAAAGTGCAATCAAGCAGTTGGTCCCTGCCGAGGCCGAATCCACCCTGTTCAAATGGGTCGCACTCCTGACAGGCTCCAAGAACGCCCTTAAAGGGACCGGGTTCTTCCTCGGAGGAGTGCTGCTCACATGGGTTGGCTTTCGCGGAGCGCTCTTGCTGATGGCCGGAGGTCTGGTGGTTCTCCTGATCTCTGCAGTGATCAATCTGCCGCAAGAGATGGGCAGAGCCAAACAGAAGGTCAAGTTTGCGCACATCCTCGCCAAGGATCGCAACATCAACCTTCTCTCTGCCGCCCGTCTCTTCCTGTTTGGTTCCCGGGATATCTGGTTTGTCGTCGCGCTACCCATCTTCCTTGCCACATCGCTGCATTGGTCGCACAATCAAATTGGTGGTTTTCTGGCACTCTGGGTGGTTGGTTACGGTGCCATGCAGGCCTTGGCTCCTGCCCTGCTCAAAACCTTCCTGGGCAACAATCCACCCCACGGTGGCAGCGCCAGGAACACGGCTTTTCTGCTTGCCGGGCTAACAGCCATCATCGCCATCGGCGTACATTTAAACCTCGACCCACGACTGGTGATCGTCGGTGGGCTCGCGCTGTTCGGCCTGCTTTTTGCCATCAGTTCCTCCGTACACAGCTACCTGATTCTGGCTTATGCACATGAAGACCAAGTCGCGATGGATGTCGGCTTCTATTATATGGCGAACGCTTCCGGTCGCCTGATCGGCACAATCCTGTCGGGGATAATTTTTCAGCTTGCCGGACTGACCGGCTGTCTCTGGGTCTCCATGCTTTTCCTCCTTGTGGCCGCTATAATCTCCAGACAGTTACCAAAAAAAAATCTTCCTATCACCTAACCTGCCCACAAAGAGCATCAAGCTCAATTAGCTGATAAACTTGTTTTTACTTTGCAAATCGTGCAAAATATCTAGAATGTAACTGCCTTACTTCATTCACAATGCAAATGTCCCAGGGGGGATTTCTGTGCAATCGGAACTGATCGTCAAACTGCTGGACGGTCGTGACCGTCACGGCATTCTCAATCAGGAGTTTGATCCTGTCTCAGGATACATCGACTTTTTCTGTGCAGCAGAACAGAGAAACAACAAACTTGACCTCTCTGAAGTCTGTTTCATCAAGTTTCTTGGCAAACCCGATCTCGGTGACTCTTTCAGCGAAGATGAGTTTTTTGAAGATGTGACAACCCTCACTGGAGAGCGTTTTCACCTGCGCCTGAAAAAGAGCGGTAAACGGCTTTCACAGGGCTTCTATGGCTATCCTGTTGAGATTGACAGTGACTTCAAATCGATCTTCTTTACCTCTTCCAGCCTGAAAAAACGCAAGCACGAAAAGCCCTTGGGCGAAGTTCTTAGCCAGCAGGGGTTGGTCAATGAGTCCGCGATTGACAAAGCCTTAACGGAGCAAAAAGAGTTAAGAGATCGTCGGGTCGGTGAGATCATTGCTGAAAAGGCTGAGGTTCCACAGATCATCGTCGAACAAGCCATCGACAATGCCCACAAGAATGGCAAGAAGCCGAAAGCCCGGGTCGGCGACATCCTTGCAGAAGCCGGGCTGGTAACAAATCAACAGGTCGAAGAGGCCCTGCAAGAGCAGGCATCCGGGAAACGTAAGCGGATCGGCCTGATCCTGATTGAAAAAGGGCTGATTACAGAAGACCAACTTTTAGAAGCGCTCGCTCATAAATTCGGTCTCAAGGTCATCGATCTGGAAGAAACCCAAATCGACCTGCAGGCGCTCAAAAAAGTTCCTCGAGACATGATTATCCGGATGCAGTCGCTGCCTATTTCTTTGCAGGGCATCACCCTCACCGTCGCAACCGCAAACCCTACGGATCCGACCATCAGTGAAAACCTGCGCTTCGCCACCAACTGCCAGATCGAGCTGGTCTGTGCCCGCACCATCCAGCTCGGGGAGAAGATCGCAGACATTTTTGACCAGGATGACGACAGCGTCGAAGACCTGATTGATGAACTGGAAGACCTTGATGTCGTAATCGACGATGAGCCTGAGATCGATAAAATCACAGAGTCGGACTCCAAGGTTATCAACCTGGTCAACAAGGTCCTTCTCGACGCCAGTAATAAAGGTATTTCCGATATCCACTTTGAGCCTGGTATGGGCGCTCAGCCGCTCAAGATCCGTTATCGCCGAGACGGTATCTGTTATACCGTTCACCAGATTGCCGCAACCTACAAAGCAGCGGTCATCTCACGTCTGAAGATTATTTCCAAACTCGACATTGCCGAACACCGCCGCCCGCAATCGGGGAAAATTCTCCTCAAGCAGGCTGGCGAGCGCATCGAATATCGTGTCGAGATAACACCAACCGTCGGTGGCCAGGAAGATGCCGTACTGCGTGTACTTGCATCGTCGAAAATCATCCCTCTGGATGACCTCGGCTTTTCAGCGAGCAACCTAGAACGCTTCAAGGACATGGTCCATAAACCCTACGGCATAATACTCTGCGTCGGCCCAACAGGTTCGGGCAAGACGACCACGCTGCATTCGGCATTGGCAGAGATCAACACCCCGGAGACAAAAATCTGGACCGCAGAGGACCCGGTGGAAATCACCCAGGAGGGTTTGCGGCAGGTTCAGGTCCATCCGAAGATCGGCTTTACCTTTGAGAGCGCGTTGCGCTCCTTCCTGCGCGCCGACCCCGACGTCATTATGGTCGGTGAGATGCGAGACCCGGTTACTGCCAAAACGGCCATCGGAGCATCACTGACCGGTCACCGCGTTTTCAGCACCTTACACACCAACAATGCGCCGGAAACGGTGATCAGACTGATTGACATGGGAATGGACCCCTTCAACTTTGCCGATGCTATGCTCGGCATTGTTGCGCAACGACTGGCACGTCGACTGTGCAAAGAATGTAAAGAGGCCTACCATCCAAAGAAGGACGAATACAACGACCTGGTCGAAGCCTACGGTGTTGAGCAATTCAAAGCAGACGGCCTGCCGAAATTCTCCAAAGACCTGACCTTAATGAAAACCGTCGGCTGTAACGCATGCGATGGCCAAGGCTACAGCGGCCGGATCGCTGTGCACGAGGTGATGACAAATTCCCCCGAGATCAAACGGGCAATCAAGCAGAGTTCAGGTGTCGAAGAGATTACCCGACTTGCCATGCAGCAAGGGATGCGCAACCTTCGCATGGACGGCATCCAGAAGATCTTCCTGGGCATGACCGATCTACTGCAGATCAATAAGGTTTCCGCATAAGCTGTATTACGTGAATATGGTAAACTATCAGCAGGTCTTATTCAGTGACCCTGATTCAATACGCCATCCTTCGGTGCCAAGAGGCACCTCTCCTCCTGAAAGGGCGTTACCATGTCTTCACGTAATGCAAAACTTATCCTGGTCGCAACGATCGTTGTTCTGATTGTTGCTTTTTTCGTCTTCGATCTACAGCGCTTCCTGACCCTTGAATATCTCAAAGACCGACAGCAGGCCTTTGCCGACTTCTATGCTGCCAACCGTCTCCTGACCATCGCCATTTACTTCATTCTCTACGTCGCGGTCACAGCTCTCTCCCTTCCGGGCGCTGCGGTGATGACCCTGGCAGGCGGAGGGCTCCTCGGCTTCTGGACCGCCCTAGTCACCGTCTCCTTTGCCAGCACCATCGGTGCAACACTGGCTTTTCTGGCGTCGCGTTTTCTGCTGCGAGACTGGGTACAAGGAAGGTTCGGCGACAAACTCAAGGCGATCAATGAAGGTGTCGAGCGCGAGGGCTCCTTCTACCTCTTCACCCTGCGTCTGGTGCCACTCTTCCCCTTCTTCGTGATCAACCTGGTTATGGGCCTGACGCCGATGCGTGCTGGAGCCTACTACCTGGTCAGTCAGATCGGCATGCTTCCCGGCACAGCGGTCTACGTCAACGCCGGCACCCAGCTTGGTCAGATCGAGAGTGCTGCAGGAATCCTCTCGCCAGGTATTCTGATCTCCTTCGTGTTGCTCGGTATCTTCCCGTTGATCGCCAAACGCATCATCGACATCGTCAAAAGCCGCAAGGCCTTTGACGGCTGGGAAAAACCAGAGAAATTTGACTACAACCTGGTCGCGATCGGGGCCGGCTCCGGCGGCCTGGTCTCCGCCTATATCGCTGCAGCGGTTAAGGCCAAGGTCGCTCTGATTGAAAAGGACAAGATGGGCGGAGACTGCCTGAACACCGGCTGTGTGCCAAGCAAAGCCCTGATCCGCTCCGCCAAAATGATTTCCTATGCCAAGCGCGCCAAGGAGTTCGGCCTACAATCCGGCCATTTTGAATATGATTTTGGAGAGGTCATGGAACGGGTGCAGCGCGTCATCGAAAAGATTGAGCCGCACGATTCCATAGAAAGATATACCGAGCTCGGCGTTGAATGCTTTACAGGATCTGCGACTATCACCTCCCCCTGGACGGTGGAAGTCAACGGTGAGACCTTGTCGACGCGCAACATTATCGTCGCAACCGGCGCCAGCCCCTTGGTCCCGCCGATCACCGGCATAGACAAGGTCGACTACCTAACTTCGGACAACCTCTGGCAGCTGCGTCAGAACCCTGGCCGTCTGGTTGTTCTCGGCGGAGGCCCGATCGGCTCGGAGATGACTCAGGCTATGGCCCGGCTCGGCGCCGAGGTCACTCAGGTTGAAATGATGTCGCGTATCATGAGCCGCGAGGATCCTGAAGTTTCTGAGTATGTGCAAAAACAGCTTGAAGTAGACGGGGTTCAAGTCCTGACCGGACACATGGCCAAGGAAGTGGTCGTGGATGGGAAGAAAAAAACTCTACTTTGCGAAGCCAACGGAGAGACGGTCAAGATTCCCTTTGACCAGATCCTTGTCGCCATAGGTCGTCGTCCCAATGTAACCGGCTTCGGCCTCGAAGAACTCGGTGTAGAAATTTCTGCACGCGGAACCGTGGCCGTCGACCCGTTATTGCGCACCAACTTCCCCAACATCTTCGCCGTTGGTGATGTAGCCGGCCCCTACCAGTTCACCCACACCGCCTCACACATGGCCTGGTACGCTGCCGTCAATGCCCTCTTCGGCACCTTCAAGTCATTTAAAGTCGATTACAGCGTCATCCCCTGGGCAACCTTCACCGACCCCGAGGTCGCCCGCGTTGGCCTCTCTGAGGACGAAGCAAAGGCGCAGAAGATTGCTTACGAAGTCACCCGCTTCGGCCTCGACGATCTCGACCGCGCCATCGCAGATTCAGAAGATCATGGCTGGGTGAAGGTGCTGACCAAGCCTGGCTCGGATAAACTCCTCGGTGCCACCATCGTCGGCAGCCACGCCGGTGACCTGTTGGCCGAATATGTCCTGGCGATGAAGCACGGCTTGGGCCTTAATAAAATTCTTGGCACCATCCATACCTACCCGACCATGTCGGAAGCGAATAAAGCGGCTGCAGGTGAGTGGAAGAAGGCTCATGCGCCGGAGAAGTTATTGGAATGGGTGGAGAAGTTTCACACCTGGAGAAGAGGCTAAAAAACCTTAAGGTTCGTAAACCATCCTATATTCAGTCGTCGCGACTTGACCTGACAGCATCGGCCTTGATTCGGCGAGAACCTCGCCGCCGGCCAAGCCCCCCCTTCGCGTTGCATGAATCAATCCGCCCAACCCGCCACAGGACAGCACCTCACCTCGGCTGGCAATCGCACAACCGACAGCTTTGGCCATGCGCAGCCCATCTAACAAAGCTTGCTAGGTACAGATAAAACCGAGGATTTTCCGGATAGACAGATATCAAACCAAAGAGAGGCACGAAGAGCCTTGAAAGAGCCGTAGCATTAAACCCTAAAATGACGGGATTAAAAGCCGATACTTGTTTTTTAAGCAAGTCGCCAAAAATTCAGACGAATATCGGCAGGAACTAAAGTCGTAGCAACAACGGCAGATATTGCTTTTGGCTGATCCAGAACCTCTTGCTTGTTTCAGTCCATTTTACTAGGCCTTGAGTTTGACACGGCTCAACTCGTGCGATAAAAGTTAAAGAAGGCCAATCTAAATTGGCTGGCAGCATTAAAGAAGCTTCATAGCATTGGGGAAGACAGTCCTCAGCCATCAGATTTTTCCAATCACTTGCAAAGAGAAACGTGATGAAAAGTGTCTTTCCTAGCAAATGTGCTGATTGTTGCTATCGGGGGCGCCACCTCTACGTCGTTGGCAAGCTGCGCTTCGAGCGTGAATTGATCAGTGACTTCATCCGCACACATACGGCCGCCCAGCTGTTCCAAGCAGACAGCCTGGAGAAGGTTCCGATCTCCAATCAGGGCGCCTCGCTCGGGCAGAAGATGATCCTGGTCGATACGCACGACATGACCCTCGACAACCTAATGCGCATGCTCTCTTCGAAAGCATGGAAAGCCCAGGCTCATAACCTGATGTCGCTTTTCAACGTACTTCATGAGCACGAGATAGAGAAAGAGGCCCTGAAGAACGGTGTCCGTGGCTTTTTGTACTCTGACGACCGTCTCGAGGACCTTGCCAACGGCATCTGCGCCATCAATTCTGGAGAATTCTGGATCCCGAGACGGATAGTTGCCGAATGCCTGCTAGACAGCTACGTCGGCAAGGAATTGCCGGTACCGGCCAGCCACTCCTTGTCCGAACGCGAGGTCGAACTGTTGCGGGTGCTAGCGACCGGCGCATCGAATGAGGCGATTGCCGACCGGCTGTACATAAGTCCTCATACCGTCAAAACTCACCTCCATAACATCTTTCATAAAATCAAAGTTGACAACCGGCTTCAGGCAGTCCTCTGGGCAAAAGAGAACCTGTAAAACGCCGGGATGCTCATCCTTTCTTCGTATCTGCCTGCCGTCACCGAGCAATTCCCCATCCTATAGTCTTAGCTGAAACGCTTTCGAATCAGAAGAAAAACCACCCGTTCGTCTGATTGCGACTTGTTGGCGGCAATCCATACTTATCACCTAAGAGGTCATGCTTTCATACTAAACAACACTAAGTCTGTGAAGATTAATGCAAACAGAATAAGGCGGCGGGGTACTCGATCACCAACCTACAGAGTGGAGCTATCCCTTGGAAAGCAACGGCCCTTTAACACAGCCAGACATCGAGCAGGTTTGGCGCAAAGAAAGGAGTTTTATCATGAAGATTCGAGCACTGGTATGCACATTAATGGTTGCGCTTCTGGTCTTCGCTGGTGACGCGCTGGCGAAAGGGCCGGGGAGCGAACAAGGCGGTAGCGGTGGCGGCGGGGATGAAGTCGTCATTCCCGATTTCGGTGACCTCGTCAAGATCTATCGGGACGACTGGGGGGTCCCTATCGTCACTCCCTTAACTCAGGTGGCGGATCCTGATCCCGAGGCTCCCGCGGGGTCAATGGTCGACGCCGGGCTGTGCCAGCAACCCCTTTATTTCACGTCCGATGCATGCACAGCGGACCCGGTGGTATTGGCCGATGGGACCAACATAGTTGGAATTGACCAAGTGACCTGTGCAATTCTACCGGCACATGCTGGGTGCACACAAGAAGTCGATTTCGGCCGCATTAGCGTTGCACGCTCGCCAGTTTCGGTGCTGGATTCCCAGCTGGATGATGTCATTGTCAAGCTGGCCATCGCCGACTGTCTCAGCCTCGACCCTGCAGGGCGTATGGTTGCCAGCACCGTAACGGAGGACTTGATCACATCGAGCGCCGTCGACTCGCCAGGGCAGAGCCTGGCGATCTACAAGCAACTCATGCTGGAGGGCGACTTGGGAATTCCCTTGCCGGATGGCGCAGGCATTCTCAATACGGCAGCCAGGGGACTTGGTGCGGCTTCCGACAAGGGCGGCGAGATAAACGTGGATCTGCTGGTCTACCTCAACCAGATCCTGGGTTTGGACAAGGCCGAGGGGACGTACCTCGAAAAGCTATGCATCAACGTTAGGGAAGAGGTGATGGGCACCGTCGATACGGTGGAGAAGTGCTTCCTTAACTACGGCGGGATACACCCAGATATCCTCGGAGCGGGGGGAAACCCTGGTTACTATACCTATGCGCGCAAGGACAACTTTTCAACTCAAGGTCAGTATCCAGCACAAAAGTCGTTGCCCAATCCACCCTACATTAGCGATTTCAACGACCCAGCCGACACTCCCCGAAATGGGTGGTTCGAGGTCCTCGGGCCGGCGGACGACTGTGATCTAATTGATTGCACCAGTTTTATAACCATTCATGGCCCGATCCTGGACTATACGTTTGGCAGTGGAGTCCCCAATGGAGCGCCCGATGGTTTCACGGACGGCAATATCGGCGGCTTCGTCCAGACTGCCGACGACACCCGTGCGGTCATTGACTACATGCACAGCTGGCCCGTACCTGCCGATTACCAGACCGCTTGGGAGGGTTGCGAAGAGGATCCTGACAAAACCAGCTATGACCTTTCGATAAGCACTCAGTCCGGCTTACAGGTCCCCGTGAAGATAGTGGCCACCACGGAGGGCAGAGAATTCATCGTAAGCGTAGCGAATGCCGGACCGGATACGGCTTCAGGCTTTGTTCTTGTGACTGCCGTAACCACATCTGGTGACTACACCAACGTCGTGGAAATAGACAATCCGACGGATCTTCTGGATGGCCCCTACTACTGGGACGCTGCGAATCAGATGTTTAAGTTCCCGATAGAGGATCTCCCCGCTGGCTTTAGCGATTCCTGGACCGTGTACTTCACAATCAAGGACAACGTGGCAACCAAGATCACCTGGACAGCAACTATTGATGCGACACATGATGTGAATGCGAATAACAACGAGGTCACTGCGAAGACCACTGTCATGGAGTCAAGAGGCGGCGGTGGCGGCGAGCTGTAACCGGCGGTCAAAACATTCCGGTGACAGCCTTCTGCGTAACACGCAATAACAGCAAGACTACTGCAAGCCAGGGGGACAGGCAGCTGTCCCCCTGCTAAACGTGTGATCCTGAGCAAGCACGCGAGGAGGAGGAACCATGAAAACATCGATATTGGCCGGCGTCGTCTTTGCCATCCTGCTGGCCGCAACCATAAGCACCGGCAGCGCCCAGGCCGCGTCCAATGACAAATCAGAGCCCGGGCCGACCTTCGAATGGGCCACGGTCGTCAACAACAACGACGTGATGCCGCATTCGCCGAGAAACTTCAACAGCTACAACCAGCCCTCGGTGAACCTGAACGGGCTGGTGGTCTTCCGGGCCCGCAGCCGGGGTGGCCGGTCGCAGGGGCCGCCGACCCACGGCATCTATACCCGCGACATGCTCACAAATGGCCCCATCGTCAGGGTTCTCGACCGGACCACTGAAGTTCCGTATCCTAAAAATCTAGGCACCACCTTCGTCGAAACCCCCTCCTTTCCGCGCATCGACATGGGGTCGGCCACCATCGCCACTCGCGGCAACCATCAGCCGGTGTGGAAATATGACCTGCCCGACGGGTCTGAGACCCGGGCCGGCACCACAGGGATCTATACCAACCCATTCAGCGAGCTGATCACCGGAGCAAACAAGCTGGGCAATGTTTCGGGGTTCTCGTTCTTCCAGGTACCCGACCCTGAATTCACCGGCACACTTTTCGAGGTCTTCCCCGGGTCGCCCTCGGTGACGAATGGCAACACCATCGTCTTCAAGGGCAACTACACTGGAGACAGGGGCGGCGAGACCGGGGTATACTACCGGCAGCTTGACGACCAATCGACCGGCGGCGAATCGCCCGTTGTGATGATCGCCAACAACACTGACACCCTGATTCCGGGTACCAGCACGCCCTTCGGCTCCACCTCCCCGCCCAGCGCCGCGAACGGCCTCGTGGTGTTCGCCGGCTTCGACAATGAAGAGGCCCCAACCCTGGGCGGCATCTACCTGGCACCGCTGCAATCCGAACCGCAGCTCACGCCGCTGGTGAGCATCGGAAAACAAGTTCCCGGCGAGCCTGAAGACGAGGCCTTTAATAATCTAGGCGAGGGAGGCGCGTTCGACGGGCGCTATGTGGCCTTCTGGGCCGCCTGGGGTGAAAAGACCAAGAAGGTGCGCCTTTACTGTGCCGAGGAAGGAAACAAGGACCGCATTGCATATTGCAATCAAAATCTGGTATGCGCTGACACAGGCGAGACGTTGGGAGACCAGAGCAGTATCTGCGATGATGTTACCGATGATCCGAGCTATGGGAGCCGTTGCTACCAGGAGAAAGAGGTTCCGGTCGATCAAGGCCTCTTTATCCATGATATCAAGACGGGCATTACGTCGGCCGTGGCGAAGAACGATGTGCAATTTGATGAGTTCCTGTTCTGGAACTATTCCGGCAAGACCCCCTGCACCGGTGGCGGCCACTCAGAAGAAGGAGCCGAAGACGATGGTGAACCGGCGCGTTGGCGCTCCTCAGCATTCGTCGCCGTTTCAGCCGAATCGGGTAAGAGGATCAAGGTCAAAACCGCCTTCAAGGCCAGGACAGGCAAGTTAGTTGACGGCATCTACGTAAACCCAGTGGACGGTATCTACCTCGGCACATGGTCGAGCCC
The DNA here is from genome assembly GCA_030005635.1 of Deltaproteobacteria bacterium IMCC39146. Taxonomy (GTDB): domain Bacteria; phylum Desulfobacterota; class Desulfuromonadia; order Desulfuromonadales; family BM103; genus M0040. Next base: position 2,750 of record JARUHP010000015.1, on the reverse strand, counting down.
GGGAAGTGCTGTCGAGATCGAGACCATCCTCGACACCACCATGAGCGGCCAGGTCCTCGACCCCGTGGCTCCAGAGGAGTCGATGATTACCGCACTTGGCATCGAGCGTGAGAGCCTGCGCGGCAGTTGGCTGACGGTCAATGCCAGTATGGGCATCGAAGGTGGCAGCGAGGAAGACGGCATGGCCGGCATTTACCTGACGGAACTGCCATGAGGCAGGCGACTTACGAGTGACTTCAGGGGGTGTGCAGGAACCTGCAAGCCCCCTGGAATTGCCTTGCATAGCGCGTCAACACCAGGCCGCTGATCACTCCCTGTCCAGCCTGAGCTAAACAGGCACCAGCAATTGCCTCCAAGGGGAAAAGCAATGAAAAGGGCCATTACCAGCAAATGTTATGATTGCGCCTACCGTGGGCGTCATATATATGTCGTCGGCGCCTTTCGTTTCGAGCGAGAAATGGTTGCCGACTACATCAGCACCCATACGGCCGCCAAGTGGTTTCAGGTGGAAAACCTGGAGACCATTCCGGTCTCCAACCAGGGCGTCCCGCTCGGCAAAAAGATGATCCTGGTCGATAACATCATGATGAGCCGGGACAACCTGATGCAGCTGTTCGCTTCGGAAACATGGCAGAGCCATACCCATAATCTGGTGGCGTTGTTCAACCTGCCGCATGAATATGCGATTGAGCAGATCGCGCTGAAGAGCGGCGTGCGCGGGTTTTTGTATTATGACGACAGCGCCGAGGACCTCATCAACGGCATTTGCACCATGAATGCAGGGGAAATCTGGGCTTCCCGGCGGATACTTTCCGAATACGTACAGGACAGCTCCTACGTCAATGAGTTACTGGAGCCGGACGGCCACTCCTTGTCCGAACGCGAGATAGAGCTGTTGCAGGTGCTCGCTTCCGGCGCATCGAACGAGGTGATTGCCAACCAGATGGGCATCAGTCCCCATACCGTCAAATCCCATCTTTACAACATCTTTCATAAGATCAACGCCGAAAACCGGCTTCAGGCCGCTCTCTGGGCACAGAAGAACCTGTAATCCGGCCTGAGCATTTTTACTTGCTTTGCTTCAGCCTGACATCGTTTATCATTTCCGATATTTTTGGAGGACCCTAAGCAAGTAAACTACCACGGGCTTACGCCCGTGGTAGTTTACCTAAAATTTACTGATGAGTCCTGTCACGATCCTGGTCTTTATCCTGATCCTGGTCTTTGTCCTGATCCTGGTCTTTGTCCTGGTCGCGATCACGATCTCTATCTCTATCTTGATCTAAATCCTGAACTTGATCCTGGTCACGCGTCTGCTCCATCGTGCGTGAGCGCTCCATTTCCATGGTTCCTTTACCAAATCCGCCTGTCTCACCAGGACTCCCCTGTCCTCCAGAGCCACCTCCAGAGCCACCACCAGAGCCACCACCAGAGCCACCACCAGAGCCACCACCAGAGCCACCACCAGAGCCACCACCGGAGCCACCACCGGAGCCTCCGCCACTAGCCAGATAAATTCGGCCTTGATCACCTCCAGTATTGAATGCTTGAGTTGGTGTTGCCCAAACAGTCAGCAAAATAGCCACAAAGACAACCAACAGGATTTTTATTGCTTTGAGTGCGTTCTTCATCTCGCTTCTCCTCTATTTAATTTCTCAGCTGGTTAGGTTGTTCTCTTCATCGGTTCGGCCTAAACCATCAACCCTCTTCAAAGAATTCGAAACTCCGAATTTTCGTGCCCAGTAAAGATGGTCGATTCGATATCAGGCCCCCCATAAGGACGCGGTACCGTCCGTTATTCCTGTGACCACAACAGATTTATATTCGCTAAGATTTTATCGTTTCTGTGGGGGGTAACAATGATGTGTTTGGTTAGAAAAATGAGGCAGAGGTATTGCTACTGATGATGCGGAAAAATAACCAAAGGTCTAACGGATCAATTCTTAAGAAGGACAGTGCCTTTTGTCGCCAGGGCCGCAAGTTGAGCGCGGTTTTCGACGCCGAGAGTCCTGAAAATGCGCCCTAGATGGGCCTTGATCGTCGGCAGGCTCAAACAGAGCTTGTCGGCAATCTCCTTGTTAGAGTCACCTGCGGCAACCAGCTGAATGATTCTTCTGTCCTGGTCACTCAATTTGTGAAAGCTCTTGCTGCCAGACATGAACAGGCCTTGTTCAAGCAGGAGGTGTAGATGCTTTTGACAGAGCCAGACTTCGCCCTGATGAACTCTCCTCAGAGCTTTGCAGAAGTTCTTGACATCAAGATCGCATGAGATAATGCCGAGGACACCGTGACAGTAGAGCAGGCACGAGAGTTCGCTGTCACAGGTCCCCTGATCGAAATAAATAAATTTGGCTTCAATGTAGTTTTGTTTTAATTCGAGGATATCATCCCGCGAAACGAACAAAACAATGTCCGGGTCCTCAACAGTCGGCCCGAAGAAATGGTCCCCCATGAGAGTTTCGGGGACGTTCTCGCCGATGATACTCTTTACTCCCTCGGCGAGAATCTTATTATTGATGGAAACAAGGACCTTCATGTTTTCCCAATACGCTTCCTGAATACATTATAATACTCTAACACAATAACAGGAATTACACTCTCCGCCAAGTGTGTTTGTAAAATAATGTCGCTAGCAAATAAACTGTCCGGTGTTGTAGCACAACATCTGTCCGGTTCATTCTGTCCAGTAGGAGGACACTATGAAACGAACAGTTCTACAACAGGAGATCCGGATAATGCGTTTCGAAGAG
>JARUHP010000112.1 GCA_030005635.1 Deltaproteobacteria bacterium IMCC39146 | reverse complement strand
GGCAGTAGATATTGTTTCAAAACATGTTAGAAATTTAAGTACGCTTTGTCTTACGATCCCCTCGTAGGGCAAAGAGATTTGCCCTGCTCCCATCCCCCTCCGGCGAGCGGGGCTTTTTTATTTATCACGATAAACAGTAAAACCATAAAGCCCCCAAGGACGATTATTATAAATCCTCTCGCAACTCATTCCTACATTACCTAAGGATATTTGGGACGTTATATTCAGGCGACAATCGAACCCTGATCGTTTCACAAAATTTTTAAGCCGCCCCAAATGAAGGCGGCAATAGTAATGATTAATTTCTAAGTTGCTGGTTCGAGATTTTGAGGGTGTAAAAAACTTTGTGTAAATGGTCTCAGTCGGTTACAACCCGTAACCACAGGAGGCACTGATGACCATACCCAAAGATCTACTCGATACCCTGATGAAGGATTACAAAAATCCTGAAGATC
>JARUHP010000111.1 GCA_030005635.1 Deltaproteobacteria bacterium IMCC39146 | reverse complement strand
GGCGACAACCGACTCAAACCACAAGCTACCAGTCGCTCCTAACCTTCTGAATCAAGACTTTGCAGTACCAGGACCGAACCAGGCAGGGGTGGCCGATATCACCTATGTCGCCACGAATGAGGGCTGGTTCTACCTGGCGGCAATCAAGGACTTGTGGAACCGGGAGGTAGTCGGCTACGCGATGAACCATCGCATGACGCAGGATCTGGTTGGGCGCGATCTGTTCCGGGCTGTTGCCACTCGACGCCCACCGAAGGGGCTGATTCATCACTCGGATCGTAGCAGTCAGTATTGTTCACACAGCCATCAGAAACTGATGAAGCAATTCAAGATGAAGCCATCGATGAGTCGCAAGGGGAACTGCTGGGATAACGCTTCAATGGAAAGTTTCTTCGGCACACTCAAGCAGGAGAAGGTTCATCACAGGAAATATCGAACCCGGCGGGAAGCCATGACAGAGATCAGCG
>JARUHP010000110.1 GCA_030005635.1 Deltaproteobacteria bacterium IMCC39146 | reverse complement strand
CCCTTGCATAACCAACTCTCATGCCCATGATAGCCTCCCTTTGATAGTTGTCTTTACCCATCCGTTGCTGTGGGAGTGGTAATGAAAGTTTATCTGGGATCGGAAGATTTTACTGAATTGCAGGGCCAGCAGTAATTCTGCATTTCGGTTAATCTGAGTACGCCCAAACAATGTAGGAAAACTTGTAAGAAAACATAATTAGGATAGCAACACCCTCCGGGCTTTGGGTTTGACATGATCTTAGCCCTGAAGGAGAAGAGGTAAACAGTTAATTTGGGGTCGTTTGCTCGTTGGGAGAAGCTTTTTATGACGAGGTCAAATCAACTCACCCAAAGCAAATTTCTATAACTTTATTGTGACAACGTATCAGTTGCTCAGGGTTTTGAAAGTCTTGGTGAGACTCTCGTAGGAATTGCCCCAGTTGTCGACGGCAACAATCTTCCAGTAGTACTGTGTGTCGGGTTTCAGCTCCGT